>NZ_JAEVHM010000155.1 GCF_016802865.1 Micromonospora parastrephiae
GGGCAACGCGGCCTGGGCGGCCGGCGAGTAGAACGCCTTGGCGACCGCGACGGCGCCGATCGCCACCAGCGCCAGCCAGGCGGTGCCCCGGCTCCGGACGCCGAGAAGCAGCAGCACGCCCGCCAGCGCGGCCACGTTCGCGACGATCATGATTTTCCGGCGGTCGAACCGGTCGGCGATCGTGCCGGTGTACGGCAGCAGCAGCGCCACGATGCCGGTGTCCACGGCGAGCACCAGCGCGCCCCACACACCGCTGCCGGTCAGGTGCGGCAACAGCACCAGCAGCGGCACCATGACGAACCAGTCGGCGCCGAAGACCACCAGTTCGGCGAGGAAGAGGTTGCGGAAGCTCCGATTGCCGGTAAGGACCGAGAAGGTGGACGCCACGCAGCGGGACCCTACTCGGTCGGTGTCGGGGCCACACCTCCTCCCAACAGCGCGGAGACGGTGACGAATGTGTAGCCACGCGCCCGCAGCCCCTTGATCATGTCTGGGAGGCGGCGCAGGGCGACCAGGCGCCGCCGGCACCGACGTCATGCCCGAGCACGATCGCCCCGGGCCGGACGTCGGCCACGATCCGCCGCAGGGAAACGCCCCCGGCGGGTTTGGCCTGCCGGGGGCGTTCCGTGATGTGGTCCGACTACTCGGTCGGCTCCGACGGGGGCAGCGGCGACGTGCGGCTCCGAGGCAGCCGCAGCACCTCGAACTGGTCCGTACCCTCCACCAGCGCACCCGATGGTGCGGGGCGCGCCGCCGGCTGCGAGCCCTCGGCCGACGCGGACTGCGAACCGCCGGCGGACCTGGGCGCACCGGTCGGCACCGCCACCTGGTTCGGGCCGTCCGGCTCGGCGACGGCCGGACCGGTCGGCTCGGTCGCCGCCGACGCGCCGGAGTGCCGACGCCGACGCCGCTCGCGCAGCGAGTCCTTGGTGTGCTCAATCATCGTGTACAGCGTCGGCACCAGGATCAGCGTGAGCAGCGTCGAGCTGAGCAGGCCACCGATCACCACGACCGCCAGCGGCTGCGAGATGAACCCGCCCTCGCCGGTCAGCCCGAGGGCCATCGGCAGCAGCGCGAAGATCGTCGCCACGGCGGTCATCAGGATCGGACGCAACCGGCGCCGGCCACCCTCGACCACCGCCTCCCGGACTCCCAGGCCCTGAGCGCGGTACTGGTTGATCAGGTCGAGCAGCACGATCGCGTTGGTCACCACGATGCCGACCAGCATCAGCACACCGATCAACGCCGGCACGCCCAGCGGCGTCCCGGTGATCAGCAGCAGACCGATCGCGCCGGTCGACGCGAACGGGATGGAGATCAGCAGAATCAACGCCTGGGTGAGGCTCCGGAACGTGGCCACCATGATCAGGAACACGATCGCGATGGCGGCCAGCACCGCCAGGCCCAGGTCACCGAAGGCGTCCGCCTGGTCGGCGCTGACCCCACCGATGGTGAAGCTGGCCCCCGGCACGTCGATGGCGTCGAGGCGCTTCTGCAACTCCTTACTGGTAGCGCCCAGGTTCGAGCCGGTCGCCGCGCCGGTCACCGACACGCTGCGGTCACCGTCGATCCGGGTGACCTGCTGTGGCCCCTCGCCCTGCGTGACGTCCGCGATGTCGTCCAGCTTCACCGGACCCACCGGCAGGGCACGCAACTCCTGCGCCGACACCGGCGGCTGAGCGCCCAGCCGCAGCACCACGTCCTGCTGGCGACCGTCGAGCGCCACCTGGCCCAGCGGAGCCCCACGGAACGCCTGCGACACGAGCTGACCCACCGCGGCCTCGGTGAGGCGACCCGGCCGGCGGCGACCCGGTCGACGGTCACGTCGACCCGCGGCACCCGATCGGCGAGGCTGGTGGTGACGTCCTCGACGTCCGGTACCCCGGCCATCGCCGTCCGGGCCGCCTCGGTGGCGCGGGTCAGCACCTCCGGGTCACTGGCCTGGACGATCACCTCCAACTGGCTGGTCGAGGCGTCCTGCCCGCCACCGAAGCTGACCTCACCCAGACCGGCGCCGAGCTTGTCGAACTCCCTGCGCAGCTCCTCGCGCATCTGCTTGGCGTCGGTGTCCCCGTCCAGCGCCAGCGACCAGCTCGCGATGTTGTTGCCGCCGCCGCCCGCCCACGGGCTGTCCCCGCCGCCCGCGGTCACCTGATACGTCTCGACCCCGTCGGTACGCCCGAGCACCGCCTCGACCTGCTTGGCGGCAGCATCGGTGGCGGCCAGGCCACTGCCCGCCGGCAGCTCCTGGCGGAAGCTGAGCGTGTCCTGGCCGGAGTCGTCCAGGAAGTTGGTCTCCAGTTTCTGGGCCAGCCCGAAGGTGCCGAAGAGCACCAGCAGACCGAGCCCGACCGTGATCCACCGGGTCGACCGCTGACGGGTGGCGAACCCGATCACCGGCAGGTACGACCGCTGCAACGGGCTGCGCAGCTCCTTCTCCTCCGCGTCCCGGCGCACCGCCTCGTCGTCCGGGGTGCCGCCGCCGCGCGGCTTGAGGAACCAGTACGCCAGCACCGGGATCACGGTCAGCGACACCAGCAGCGACGCGAGCAGCGCCACCGTCACGGTGATCGCGAACGGCGCGAAGAGCTGCCCGACGAACCCGCCGACCAGCGCGATCGGGGCGAACACCGCGACCGTGGTGAGGGTGGACGCGGTCACCGCGCCGGCCACCTCACGGACGCCGGTGATGATCGCCTGCCGCTTCTCCTCGCCGTACTCCAGGTGTCGTTTGATGTTCTCCAACACCACGATCGAGTCGTCCACCACCCGGCCGACCGCGATGGTGAGCGCGCCGAGGGTGAGCAGGTTGAGCGAGTAGTCACCGATCCACAGGGCGATCAACGCCACCAGCACCGACAGCGGGATGGAAACCGCGGTGACCACGGTCGAGCGCACCGACAGCAGGAAGACCAGAATCACGATGACGGCCATCAGCAGGCCCAACAGGCCCTCGGTGGTCAGTGACTCGATGGACTTCTCGACGAACGGCGCCTGGTCGAACACGACGGTCAGCTCGGCGCCGGAGGCGTTCTTCAGGTCGGCCAGCCGGTCGCGGATCTCGTGCGAGATCTCCACGGCGTTGCCGTCCGGCGCAGCGGTGACCGCGATGCCGAGGCTGTCCTTGCCGTTGGTCCGGGTGATCGCGGTGGCCGGGGCGAGCTGCTGCGCGACGGTCGCCACGTCACCGAGACGGACCGGGGCGGCACCCGGGGCGACCACGATGCCCCGCAGGTCGTCCAGCGTGGCGACGGGTGTGCCCACCTGCACCGGAAGGGCGAGGTTGCCGTCGGCCACCGCACCGGCGGGCACCGACACCCCGTTGGTCTTCAGCGCCGCGCCGATCGCCGTCGGCTGGAGCTTCGCCGCGGCGAGCTTGGCCGGGTCCGGAGTGACCACGACGACGTCATCGCGGGTCCCGGTCACCTCGACCGTGCGGACCCCCTCGATGCCCTCCAGCTCCGGCACCGCCGTCGCGCGCAGCTTCTCGGCCAGCACCCGCTCGTCCGCGCCGCCGGCCGCGGCCAGCACCACCGCCGGCAGGTCGTCGGTGCTGCCCGCGATGACCTGCGGGTCGACGTTCTCCGGCAACTGGGCGTCGATCCGGCTCAGCGCGGTCTGCATCTTGTTGACCACGTCGTCCAGGTCGGTGCCGAACTCGTACTCCACCTGGACGGTGGCCGCCCCCTCACGGGACGTGGAGGTGACCTTGTCCAGCCCGGGAATGCCCTGGAGCGCGTTCTCGATCGGCTCGGTCACCTGCGACTCGACGATCTCGGGTCCGGCGCCGGGGTAGGCGGCCACGATGAACGCGGCCGGGAACTCGAGCGACGGCAGCAGTTGCTGCTTCAGCGACGGAACGGCGAACGCTCCGAACGCCGCGGTCACCACCGCGATGAGGGCGACCAGCCCTCGGTTGGCGAGGCTGAATCTGGCGAGCAGCGACATCGGCCTGGCTCACTCCTGGAAGAGAATGCGGGCGGGGATACCCGAAAGTGTGCCGGACCCGATCACCCCGACCCCCGCCGCCCCCAGAGCCTTCCCGCCGCCGGCGGCCGACCGGCCGGCCACGTTCCCCGCGCGGGCGGGGAACGCCGCTCTCAGGCCAGGTCGAGGGCGCGGGCGGCGGCCATCGGGTCGTTCGCGATGGTCAGCGGGGCGGGCGCAGTGGAGATCGCCCACTCCGGGTCCTTCAGGCCGTGGCCGGTCACCGTGCAGACCACCGTCGACCCGGGCGGCACCATGCCCGCCGCGGCCTGCTGGAGCAGGCCGGCCACGCTGGCCGCGCTGCCCAGTTCGACGAAGACCCCCACCTCGCGGGCGAGCAGGCGGTACGCCGAGAGGATCTCCCGGTCGGTCACCGCCGCGATCAGGCCGTCGGAGGTGTCCCGCGCGTCCAACGCCCTGGTCCAGCTCGCGGGGTTGCCGATCCGGATCGCGGTGGCGATTGTCGACGGCTCCGGCACCACCTGCCCGGTCACGATCGGGGCCGCGCCGGAGGCCTGGAAGCCGTACATCTTCGGGGCGCGGGTGGCGGCGCCGGCGGCGTGCTCCTCCGCGTACCCCATCCAGTAGGCGGAGATGTTGCCGGCGTTGCCGACCGGCAGGCAGTGGATGTCCGGCGCGTCCCCGAGCGCCTCGACGATCTCGAAGGCGGCGGTCTTCTGGCCGTGCAGCCGGTCGATGTTGACGGAGTTGACCAGCGCCACCGGGTGGTCCTGGGCGAGCTTCGCGGCGAGCGACAGGCAGTCGTCGAAGTTGCCGCTGACCTGGAGCAGCTTCGCGCCGTGCACCAGCGCCTGAGCCAGCTTGCCCAACGCGATCTTGCCCTGCGGCACCAGCACCGCGCAGGTCAGGCCGGCCCGGGCCGCGTACGCGGCGGCGGAGGCGCTGGTGTTGCCGGTGGAGGCGCAGATGATGGCCTTGTTACCGGCCTCGACCGCCTTGGAGACCGCGAGGGTCATCCCCCGGTCCTTGAAGGAACCGGTCGGGTTGGCGCCCTCCACCTTGAGGTGCACGTCGCAGCCGATCCGGGCGGAGAGCACGGGCGCCGGGAGCAGCGGGGTGTTCCCCTCGTGCAGCGTGACGACGGGCGTGGCCGCGGTGACCGGCAGCCGATCCCGGTACGCCTCGATCAAACCGCGCCACATGTCGTTCTCCTCGCCTCTACCGCCGCGTCGACCCGAGCACCAGGCCACCCTGGACCACCCTGCCGGAGCCATCGATGCCACACCCGGGGTTACCCACCTGGCGGGACGCCCGAGCCGTCCCACCGGTGGTTCAACGATTCACGCGCCGCCCTCGACCCGCAGCACGCTCGTCACCGACCGGACAATATCCAGGCCACGCAGCTCACCCACGGTCGCGGCGAGCGCGGCGTCCGGCGCCACGTGAGTGACGATGACCAACTCGGCGTCGCCGCTGCGGCCGGGTGACCCGTTCGCCGAGCCCTGCCGCACGGTCGCGATCGACACGTCGTGCCGGGCGAACACGCTCGCCACCGAGGCCAGCACACCCGGACGGTCGGCCACGTCCAGGCTGACGTGGTAGCGGGTCAGCGCCTCGCCCATCGGCCGGACGGCGAGGTCCGCGTACGCGCTCTCGCTGGCGGCGCGGACCCCGGCGAGGCGGTTACGGGACACCGCCACCACATCGCCGAGCACGGCGCTGGCGGTCGGCGCGCCACCCGCGCCCCGGCCGTAGAACATCAGCTGCCCGGCCGCGTCCGCCTCGACGAAGACCGCGTTGAACGCGTCGCCGACGCTGGCCAGCGGGTGGCTGCGCGGGATCATCGCCGGGTGCACCCGGACGCTGACCGTCTCCCGGCCGGCCGGGTCGACGCCCCGGGCCGCGATGCACAGCAGCTTGATCGTGCAGCCCATCGCCCGGGCGCTGGCCACGTCCGCGGCGGTCACCTCGGTGATGCCCTCCCGGTGCACGTCGGCGGCGGCGACCCGGGTGTGGAACGCCAGCGAGGCGAGGATCGCCGCCTTGGCGGCCGCGTCGAAGCCCTCCACGTCGGCCGTCGGGTCGGCCTCCGCGTACCCCAACTCGGTGGCCTCGTCGAGGGCCTCGGCGAAGCCGGCGCCGGTGGCGTCCATCGCGGAGAGGATGAAGTTGGTGGTGCCGTTGACGATGCCGGTGACCCGGGTGATCCGGTCGCCGTGCAGCGACTCGCGCAACGGGCGCAGCAGCGGGATGGCCCCGGCCACGGACGCCTCGTAGTAGAGGTCACCGCCACCCTCGGCCGCCGCGTCGTGCAACGCCGCGCCATCCTCGGCGAGCAGCGCCTTGTTGGCCGTGACCACGCTCTTGCCGGCGCGCAGCGCTCGACCAGCCAACCCCGGGCCGGCTCGATGCCGCCGACCACCTCGATCACCACGTCCACGTCGTCGCGCTTGATCAGGCCGAGCGCGTCGGTGGTGAACAGGTCCTCGTCGACCGGCAGGTCACCGCGGTCGCGGCCGAGCCGGCGGACGGCGATCCCGGCGATCTCCAGCGGAGCGCCGATGCGGGCGGCCAGGTCCGTCGACTGCTCGTGCAGCAGCCGGACCACCTCCTGGCCGACCGTGCCGCAGCCGAGCAGCGCCAAGCGCACAGGTGACGTCATCCAACATCCAATGCGAGCAGGTCCTCTTCGGTCTCCCGCCGGACGATCAGACGCGCATGGCCGTCGCGCACCGCGACCACCGGTGGCCGGGGCACGTGGTTGTAGTTGCTGGCCATGCTCCGGCAGTACGCACCGGTGCCGGGCACTGCGACAAGATCTCCGGGCTGCACGTCGGCGGGCAGGAATTCATCCTTCACCACGATGTCCCCGGACTCACAGTGCTTTCCCACCACGCGGGCGAGCAACGGCTGCGCGGCCGACGCGCGGGAGGCGAGCGTCGCCGAGTACGACGCGTCGTACAGCGCGGTGCGGATGTTGTCGCTCATTCCGCCGTCGACGCTGACGTACGTCCGGATGCCGTCGAGGTCCTTGACGGTGCCGACCTCGTAGAGGGTGAGCACGGCCGGCCCGACGATGGCCCGACCCGGCTCGATCGACAGGTGCGGTACGCCCAGGTTCTCCGCCGCGCACTCCGAATCGACGATCTTGCGCAGTCGCTTGGCCAGGTCCTGCGGAGTCGCCGGGTCGTCCTGGGTGGTGTACGCGATGCCGAACCCGCCGCCCAGGTCCAACTCGGGCAGCTCCACTCCGCGCGCGTCGCGGATCTGCGCCTGGAGGGCGAGCACCCGGCGGGCCGAGACCTCGAAGCCGCTGGCGTCGAAGATCTGTGAACCGATGTGCGAGTGCAGGCCCCGCAGCTCCAGCACGCCCTCGTCGAGGATCTTGAACGCGGCGGCGGCGGCCGCCCCGCCGGCCAGCGAGAAGCCGAACTTCTGGTCCTCGTGGGCGGTGGCGATGAACTCGTGGGTGTGCGCCTCGACGCCGACCGTGACCCGGACCAGCACCCGGGGCCGGACCCCACGCTCGCGGGCGAGCGCGGTGAGCCGGTCGATCTCGGTGAACGAGTCGACGATGATCCGCCCCACCCCGGCGTCCAACGCCCGGGTCAGCTCACGGATCGACTTGTTGTTGCCGTGGAAGCCGATCCGCTCCGGCGGCATCCCCGCGGACAACGCGGTGGCCAGTTCGCCTCCGCTGCACACGTCCAGGTGCAGCCCCTCTTCGGCGATCATCCGGACGACCGCCCGGCAGAGGAACGCCTTGCCGGCGTAGAAGACGTCCTCGGTCGGGAAGGCGGCCCGGAAGTCCCGGCAGCGCGACCGCAGGTCCGCCTCGTCGAGGACGTACACCGGGGTGCCGAACTCGGCCGCGATGTCGAGGACGCTCAGGCCCGCCACGGCGAGCGCGCCGTCGGCGCCGCGCGTGACCGACCGCGGCCACAGCGTCGGCATGAGGGCGTTGACGTCCTCCGGTGTACGCAGCCAGGCCGGCCCCCGGTCGCTGATGTCCGCGTGCAGCGCACCAGCCTCATGAGCCCTCATGTCACATCCTCTCGGGTGCGGAGACGCCGAGCAGGTGCAGACCGTTGGCGATCACCGTGCGGGTGGCGTTGTTGAGCCAGAGCCGGGCGCGGTGCAGGTCGGTGACCTCCTCGTCGCCCAACGGCAGCACCCGGCAGTTGTCGTAGAACCGGTGGAAGGACGCCGCGACGCTCTCCTCCAGGTAGCGGGCCACCCGGTGCGGCTCGCGCAGCTCGGCCGCCGTGGCGACCACCGCCGGGAACTCGGCGAGCGCCTTCAGCAGCTCGTTCTCCTTCTCGTGGTCGAGCAGCTCGGGGCGGAACGCCTCGGCGTCGCCCGGAACGAGCCCCACCTCCGCGGCGTTGCGGGCCACCCCAGCCGTGCGGGCGGCGACGTACTGCACGTAGTAGACCGGGTTGTCACGGGTCGCCCGGGTCCACAGCTCGATGTCGATGTCGATCGGCGAGTCGCTGGAGTAGCGGGCCAGCGCGTACCGGGCCGCGTCGACGCCGATCGCGTCGACCAGGTCCTCCAGGGTGATCACGGTGCCGGCCCGCTTGCTCATCCGCATCGGGGCGCCGTCGCGCAGCAGGTTGACCAGCTGCCCGATGAGGATCTCCAGGTTGCGCTCGGGGTCGTCGCCGAAGCAGGCGGCCATCGCCTTCATTCGGCCGATGTAGCCGTGGTGGTCGGCACCCAGCATGATCACGACCCGCTCGAAGCCGCGCTCCCGCTTGTCCAGGTAGTAGGCGCAGTCCGCGGCGAAGTACGTCCACTCGCCGTTGGACTTGCGCAGCACCCGGTCCTTGTCGTCGCCGAAGTCGGTGGTCCGCAGCCAGGTGGCGCCCTCGGACTCGTAGAGGTGCCCCTGCTCGCGCAGCCGGGCCAGGGCGAGGTCCAGTTCACCCCGGTCGTGCAGGTCCTTCTCGTTGAAGTAGGTGTCGAACTCGACCCCGAAGTCCCGCAGGGAGGACCGGATCTCGTCGAACATCAGCGCGACGCCCTCGGCCCGGAACACCTCCTGGGCGGCGGTGTCGTCCAGGGTCAGCACCTCCGGCCGGCGGGCCCGCACCTCGGCGGCGATCTCGCCGATGTACGCCCCGCCGTAGCCGTCCTCCGGCGCCTGCTCACCCTTCGCGGCGGCGAGCAGCGAGCGGGCGAACCGGTCGATCTGCGAACCCGCGTCGTTGAAGTAGTACTCCGTGCCGACCTGGGCGCCGGTGGCCCGCAGCAGCCGGCTTAACGCGTCGCCGACGGCCGCCCAGCGGACCCCACCGATGTGCACCGGACCGGTCGGGTTCGCCGAGACGAACTCCAGGTTGATTTTCTCGCCGGCGAGCCGGTCACTGCGGCCGTACTCCGCGCCGGCCTCGACGATCACCCGGGCCAGCTGCCCGGCGGCGGCCGCGTCGAGCCGGATGTTCAGAAAGCCCGGGCCGGCGATCTCCACCGACTTGACCCCCGGCGCCCGGCCCAGTTCGTCGGCCAGGGCGGCGGCCAGCTCGCGCGGCGGGACACCCACCCTCTTGCTCAGCTGCAGAGCGAGCGTCGAGGCGTAGTCGCCGTGCTCGGGGTTGCGCGGTCGCTCCACCACCGTGCGCTCCGGCAGCGCCGCGCGGTCCAGGCCACGCTCGGTGAAGACGGCGTGGGCGGCGGCAAGGACGACCGAGGCGAGTTCTGCAGGAGTCACCCAGCCATGTTATCGGGGGTAGACTCGGGCACTCGGCGGCTACCCTGCGCGTCATCCGGCCCGCCACTCCCCTGACCGACCGACTTGACGAGGCACGATGAGCATCAGCACCCCGGGTGGCCCTGAGCGCCGCCCGACTGTGGTCAGCACCGGCAAGAAGCCGGCCGCGGGCCGGCCGGCGTCCGGCGCCAAGGCCGGTTCCGGCAAGCCGGCGGGCACCCCGCGGGCAGGTGGCAAGGGCCCCCGCAAGCCGGTCACCCCGGTCAAGGTGAGCCAGGGTCGGGCCTGGGGTCCGATCGCGCTCTTCGTCGCCGTGGGCGTGCTCGCGGCCGGGATCATCGGCTACGGCGCCTGGGCGTCGTTCCAGGGCTCCAAGCCGTGGGACAAGAAGGCCAACGCCATCGACGGCATCGTCAACATCCGCAAGTCCGACCCGGACAGCCTGAAGTACGAGGCGCACAAGTCGGGCCCGCTGACCTACAAGTACTCGCCGCCGGTGGGCGGGGTGCACAACGCCGCCTGGCAGAACTGCATGGGCGACGTGTACGACGCGCCGATCGCCAGCGAGAACGCGGTGCACAGCCTGGAGCACGGCGCGGTGTGGATCACCTACCGCCCGGACCTGCCGAAGGACCAGGTCGACAAGCTCGCCGGCAAGGTGCGTGGCGTCGAGAAGATGCTGATGAGCCCGTACGAGGGTCTGGACAAGCCGATCTCGCTCCAGGCGTGGGGCTACCAGCTCAAGGTCGACAACGCCGACGACAAGCGGATCGACGAGTTCATCAAGAACCTGCGTGTGAACGCCTCCGTCGAGGGGCCGACCGCGCTGTGCAACACGGGCGTGACGGCCACCGGCACCACGCCGCGTGACCTCCAGCCCCAGCAGCCCACCCAGTAAGGACGGCGATGACTGCACCCGCCACCACCGACAGCGAGTACGACGAGGTCCAGGCCGTCCCGGACGAGGGCGGCCGGGCCCCGGCGCGGCGCTACGGCGTGTTGGCGCTCGCCATCATGGTGGTGGTGGGCCTGCTGCTCGGGTACGCCGGTGGTCTGCTCACCCCTCGGCTCACCCGGCCCGGTGACGCCTCGGTCGAGGCGGGCTTCGCGCGGGACATGACGACACATCACGCCCAGGCGGTCGAGATGAGCCTCATCGCGTACCGGTCGGCGACGCTGCCCGAGGTGCGGCAGATCGCCGTCGACATCGCCACCGGGCAGCAGGGTGAGATCGGCGCCATGCAGACCTGGCTGCGCGAGTGGGAACTGAGCCCGACCGGGTCGCAGCCGCCGATGTCGTGGATGTCCGACGGGGCAACCGTCAAGGACGGCCTGATGCCGGGGATGGCCACCCCGCAGCAGATGGCCGCGCTGCGCGACGCCAAGGGCATCGAGGTGGACCGGCAGTTCCTGACCCTGATGTACGACCACCACCTGGGCGGCATCCACATGATCGACGCGGCGCTCGACGAGACCGACAACGCCGAGGTGGTGCGGATGGCGCAGACCATGAAGGCCACGCAGCAGTCCGAGCTGAACAACCTGCGGCAGCTTCAGGCGCAGGCCAAGGGCTGAGTCGCTGTCGGGCGTACCGGGCCCGCGTCACCGCCGTGACCGGCGGGGCGCGGGCCCGGCCCGTTGGGTAGCGACGTCCGGTGTGGGCGTTTTGCGCGGGACAGGCGATTACGTTGCTTAGAGAGTTTTCTCCCCACATATCGTGACCAGTTGCGATTCGGGCTCGTTGCCCAAGACGTGGGGGTTGCACTCAGAGACGCACGGCGCTCGGTCACCAGTTGGTGCCGACGCCACACCATCGGCGGTGACGGGGCGGTGGCAGCCGTCCGTCGCGGACAGCGGCAGGGCGAGCCGGGAATGCTCAGCCGCGAACAGGAACTCGAACTGATCGACGCGCTGCGGGGCGTCCACCCCGACGAGTTCGGCCTGGACGAGGAGTTGTGGACGCGGCAGAGCCTCACCACGCTCATCCAGCGCCGCTTCGACCTGCCGCTGGACGTCGGCGCCGTCGGGGCGTACCTGCGGGCTTGGGGGTTGGGTCCGCGCGAGCCCCGCGAACGGGCCTGCGGGCTCTGCGTCAGCGCGGTCGAACGCTGGGTGCGGAGCGAGTACCCGGCGATCACCCGGGCCGCCCAGGAGCACCTCGCCGAGGTCTACTGGATCGGCCGGGTACGACTGCGCGGCACCATGCCGGCCGCCGACGTGATCTCCGCCGTCTCGTCCCGCGGTCGGGTCCGCTTCATGATCACTACGCCCACTGTCGACCCGCCGCTCCCCCGCGACTTCGTGCTGCGGCTCAGCGGCGAGGAGGAGCGCACCGTGCACCTGATCGTGGACGGCTCCTGGCCCCGCAACGAGTGGCCGCGCCGCCTCCCGCGCCGGATCGTCCTGCACCCGCTGCCCAGCTGCGGCCGGGTGATCGCCGCCGCCTGACCCGCCGACCGGGCTCCCGACCCGAGCGGGAGCAGGGAAGTCGCTGCCTCGGGCCGCGGCGAGGCAGCAACTTTCCTGAAGCTGGGCGGATCGCTGGACGTGGCGCACGCGAGGGGCGGTGGGCGTTTCGCGACACGATCAGGGCAGCGATACCGATTCGGCGTTCCTGGAGGAGGTTTGCTAGTCTTCTCCAGTCGCTGAGCCCCCGTAGCTCAGGGGATAGAGCACCGCCCTCCGGAGGCGGGGGCGCAGGTTCGAATCCTGCCGGGGGCACCAGAGCTCAGCAGCACGTAGAGGCCCTTGACCCGGGAAACCCGGTCAAGGGCCTTAGTCGTGTGTCGGCGTCAACGAGGCGGGCCACACCGTCACTCCTGCTGCCAGCCCGCCTTCCCCAGCAGCCCCAGGACAGTCTGCGTCAGCGCGAAGAATGTCCAGAGGAACGCCCAGTACTGCATGGGGATCGACATGAAGGTGTGCTCGTTGTGGTAGATCTTCGGGTCCTCGGTGCGGTTGATCCGGCGCCCGACGAACCACGTCGCGACGCCGGCCACCAGGAAGCCGCCGGGTACGCCGGGATAGCCGGCGATCTGGTAACCCAGGGCGACCGTGACGGCGGGAAAGATGATCGCCAGGATGCCCATTCCCGACCACCACATGTCGTCTCCCAGCACGATCGAGGGCAGGATCGACCTCACCCTATCCGGCCCACCGGGACGGGATTGATCGCGGTACGCCGATTGGACGATCGCTGGGCACGACGTCACCTCGGCGGGCGTCCGGCCCGCAGCGACGCGACAGCACCGGTGCCACGCTCCCACTTCCCCGGATCTGTTAACAACCCTTGATATTAAACTTCACGAACGTCAATATGTGGAGGTCGCGGGTCGTCGAAGCCTGGGGAGTGAGCATGAGAAGCCGTCGGATCTTCGCAGTGGTGGCCGGGGCGGCAATGACCGTCGCGGCCGCCGTCACCTTCGTCCCCAGCAGCATGGCCGCCGTGTCCTCGGCGGACGCCGTCCCGATGATCGCCTGCACCGCACCGGCCTGGGCCGAGGGCAACACCTACCAGGCTGGCGCGCAGGTCACCTACGGCGGCGGCTCTACCAGGCTCTGGTCACCCACACCGCGCACCCCGGCGCCGGCTGGAACCCGGCCGGGACCCCATCGCTGTGGCGTGACCTGGGCGCGTGCTCGGGAGGCGACCC
>NZ_JAEVHM010000156.1 GCF_016802865.1 Micromonospora parastrephiae
GCTGCTCGGCGGAGGCGATGGCGAGCCGGGCGGCGACGTCACCGCCGGCCGGTTCCGGCTGCACCGCGCCGTCGCCGCCTGGTTGAGCGCCGCCGCGGCCCGCAGTCCGGTCGCCGTCGTCCTCGACGACCTGCACGCCGCGGACGCCGAGACGCTGCTCCTGTTGAACAGTGTCACCGAGATGACCGCTGGCACGGTTCTGTTCGTCGCGGCGTTGCGGCCCGCCGACAACCCCGAGCGGCTCGCCGACACGATGGCCGTCCTGGCCCGCCGGTCACCCCACCGGATCCAGCTGGGCGGTCTGACGACGTCCGAGGTCGAACGGCTGCTCGGTGCCCTGGCCCGGACCACCGTCGACCCGGACACGGTCGCCGCGCTGGCCGAGCGGACCGGCGGCAACCCGTTCTATGTCCGGGAGTCGGCCCGGCTGCTCGCCTCCGAGGGCACGCTCGTCGCCACCTCCGACGTCCCGGAGGGGGTACGCGACGTGCTGCGCCGCCGTCTGTCCCGCCTGCCGTCGGCGGCGGTCTCGGTGCTGCGTCTCACCGCGGCCGTCGGGCGGGAGGCCGACGTGCGCACACTTGTCGACGCCGCCGGCACCGACGAGGGCACCGTCCTGCAGGCGCTGGAAGCCGGGCTGACCGCCGGGCTGCTCACCGAACCGGCGCCGGGGCGGGTGCGGTTCGTGCACGGCCTGGTCTGCGACACCATCTACACCGACCTGCCACAGCTGCGCCGCACCCGTCTGCACGCGCGGATCGCCGCCGCCACCCGCCGGCTGACGCCCGACGACTACCCGGCCCTGGCCCACCACTACGCGCGTGCCGCGTCGGCCGACACCGCGCCACTCGCCGTCGACTACGCCGTCCGGGCCGCCGAACTGGCCGAGCGGCGGTACGCGTACGACGCCGCGATCGAGTTGCTCAGCAACGCCGTCGACGCCGCCGAGACGGTCGCCGGGGACCGCGACGCGCTGCGGGTCGATCTGCTCGGTCGGCTGTTGCGCGCCCAGGCTCGGGCCGGTGCGGTGGCCGCAGCCCAGCGGACCCGCGCCCGGACGATCGACGTCGCCGTCGCGTCGGGTCGGGACGACCTGCTGGTCGCGACGTTCACCGCGTGGTCCGTCCCCACGCCGTGGCTGACGCACGAGTACGGCGTCGTGGACGACCGGGTCGTCGAGCTGCTCACCCGGCTGCTGCGGGCCGACGACCTGGACCCGGTCGACCGCTGCCGGCTGCTCGACGCGCTGGCCACCGAACTGGACGGCGAATCCGATCCGCGAGGTGTGGCGGCCGGACGGGAGGCACTGGCGATCTCGCGCCGGCTGGGCGACCCCGAGCTGCGCGCCCTCGGGCTGGCCGCGCGGGTCCGCACCATGAGCTACGAGCGGGAGGCGCCGCACCGTCGGGAGTTGGCGCTGGAGCTGCGCGACCTCGCCGACGAGCACGGGCTGGTGATCTACCGCTCGGTCGCCGAGCAGGTGCTCGGCCACTGCGCCGCCGCGCTCAACGAGCCGGACGAGCTGCGCGGCGGCGTCGCCCGGCAGGGGCGGCTGGCCGAGACGTACCAGCTGAAGGAGGCGCAGGTGATCCACCTGTGCGCACTGGGCGCTCTCGCGCACGTCGCCGGCGACTTCGTCGCCGCGCGACGGCACTACGACGAGGTCGCCGTGCAGATGCGACGACAGGGTTCGCTGCACGCCGAGGCCTTCCACTACTTCTCCGTCGCGACCCTGCTGATGAGCCAGCGGCGCTTCGGCGAGCACCTGGAGCCGACCCGGCGGGTACGCGGGTTGTTGGGGCCGATCGTGGACGACCTGCTGGCGCTGGCCCTGATCGAGAGCGGACGGGTGGACGAGGCGCGGGCCATGCCGATCGGGCGGCACACCTACCGCCCCGACTACTTCGAGTCGGCGCTGCTCACCGTGCGGGCGATGGTCATCGTGGCACTGGGTCGACGGGACCTGGCCCAGCCCGTGATCGACGCGCTGCTCCCGGTCCGTGACCAACTGGCCGGTTTCTCCACCACCGCGGCCGTGGTGCGGCCGGTCGCGCTGACGCTCGGGGAGCTTTTCCGGCTCCTGGGCCGCACCGAGGAGGCGACGCGGCACTTCACGCTGGCGGCCGGAGTGGCCCGCCGGTGGGAGTCGCCGCACTGGCTGGCCGAGGCCACCGCGGCGTTGGCCGGCTGACTCCCTGTTGGTGGACTCCAAGCCGGTTCCAAGCGCGGCGGAGCATGATCAACGTATCTGTGCCGTTTGATGTCCTTCGAAAGGTCCACGTGAACAAGAACCACGTCGAAGCCATGGCCGACGTCCGCGACATGTACATGGCGCACACGGTGTTCCGTCGCGAGTTCAGTCTCCTCCCGCAGCTCGTCCGTGACGTCGCACCGGGCGACGCCAAGCGCGCGGAGATCGTCGGCGCCCACGCCGACATGCTCTGCGACACCCTGCACCTGCACCACGAGGGTGAGGACCTGCTGCTGTGGCCTCGACTGATCGAGCGTGGCGGCGAGGAGGCCGCGGCCATCGTCCCCACCATGGAGGTGCAGCACCACGCCATCGAGGAGGCCCACGCGGCGGTGGTCGCCCTGCTCCCCGACTGGCGTCGTACCGGGCGCGGTGGTGACCAACTGGCGGACGCCCTTGAACACCTCCGTGCCGCGTTGATCGAGCACATGGCGATGGAGGAGGCCGAGATCCTGCCCCTGGCCGAGCGCTACGTCACCGCCGCCGAGTGGAACGAACTCGGCGAGCACGGGATGGGCAAGACCCCGAAGAAGCAGCTGCCGCTCGCCTTCGGCCTGGTCATGTACGAGGGCGACCCTGAGGTGATCAAGGCGGTGCTCGCGCACGCCCCACTGCCGGCCCGTCTGCTCATGCCGATCATCGGGCCTCGGCTCTTCGCCGCGCACGCCAAGCGGGTGCACGGCACCGCCACGCCCCCGCGCATCGGCGCCGGCGCCCGCTGAGGCCGGCGACCGGGACGGTCTGACGCCGACTCGGCGGGCTCGGTGTCACGCCCTGGCGGTCAACGGTCGCCCTGGTCGGCGGCGCTGAGGAAGGCCAGCACCCGCTGCCAGGTCGCCGCGTCGGCGTCCGGGGTGTACTCGGCCAGGTCCGGGTCGGTGAACAGGTGCCCCGCGCCGGGGTAGCGGAACACCGTCAGGTCGGCCCCCGCGTCGGTCATGGCCCGCTGCCACTCGTCGACCTCGTCGGGTGTGTCGTACGGGTCCGGGTCGGCGAGGTGCAGGTGCACCGGCAACCCGGGACGGACCGCGTCCGGTGCGCCTCCGGTGCCGTGCAGCAACAGCAGACCGGCGGCGTCGGGGCGCTCGGCGAGCAGCGCCCCGGCGACGCCGGCGCCCATCGAGAAGCCGGCGAGCACGGTCTGTGGTGGCAACTCGTCCAGCGCCGCGCGGGCCCGGTCGAGCACCACCTCGTGGCCGACCTTGTCGAGCAGCGCGAAGCCCTCCTCGACGGTGTCGGTGGCCGGGACGCCGTACAGGTCCGGGGTGGTGACCCGGTGCCCGGCGGCGCGCAGCCGGTCGGCGGCGGCACGGACGGCGGGCCGCAGCCCGTACACGGAGTGGAAGAGCACGACCTGTCGCATCAGGTCATCCTGCCGCACCAGGGCGGCCGGCCGGTGCGGCCACGCTGGGGGCGGATCGGACCAGTCTCGCCAGACCCCCAACGCGCATGGGCGCGATCCTGTGTCGACGGCGACGAGACCGGGGGCCTCGTTCAGCTGACTCGGCGCTGGTCGACGATGCGGCGCATCTTGCCCATCGAACGCTCCACCGTGTCCGGGGCGAGCACGTCCACCGCGACGCTCACCCCGATGGTGTTCTTCACCAGCTCGACCAGGGTCGCGCCGGCCCGCTCAGCGGCGTCCACGGCGACCCCGACGCGTCGCTCCACCCGTACGGTCAGGGTGTCCAGTCGGCCCTGCCGGTCGAGGACGCACTGGAAGTGCGGCGACAGCTGCGGGGTCCGCAGGATCAGCTCCTCGATCTGGGTGGGGAAGACGTTCACCCCGCGGACGATCATCATGTCGTCGGTCCGGCCGGTGATCTTCTCGATCCGGCGCATCGGACGTGCGGTGCCGGGCAGCAGCCGGGTCAGGTCACGGGTGCGGTACCGCACGACGGGCATCGCCTCCTTGGTCAGCGAGGTGAGCACCAGCTCGCCCTGCTCACCGTCGGGCAGCACCGCCCCGGTGACCGGGTCGATGATCTCCGGGTAGAAGTGGTCCTCCCAGAGGTGCAGCCCGTCCTTGGTCTCCACGCACTCGGTGGCCACGCCCGGGCCCATCACCTCGGAGAGCCCGTAGATGTCGACCGCGTGGATGTCCAGCCGCTGTTCCACCTCCCGGCGCATGTCCTCGGTCCACGGCTCCGCGCCGAAGATGCCCACCCGCAGCGAGGTGGCGCGCGGGTCGAGGCCCTGGCGCTGCATTTCGTCGACGATGGCGAGCATGTAGCTGGGCGTGACCATGATGACCTCGGGTTCGAAGTCGCGGATCAGCATCACCTGGCGTTCGGTCATGCCCCCGGAGACCGGGATGACCGTGCAGCCCAGCTCCTCCGCGCCGTAGTGCGCGCCCAGACCACCGGTGAAGAGCCCGTAGCCGTACGCGACGTGCACCCGGTCACCGGGGCGGCCGCCGGAGGCGCGGATGGACCGGGCCATCAGCCGGGCCCAGGTCCGCAGGTCGTCGCGGGTGTAACCGACCACCGTGGGTCGGCCGGTGGTGCCGGAGGAGGCGTGCAGTCGGGCGACCTGCTCCCGGGGTACGGCGAACATGCCGAACGGATAGTTGTCGCGCAGCTCCGCCTTGCCGGTGAACGGGAAGCGGGCCAGGTCGTCGAGGTCGTGGCAGTCGTCTGGGTGCACTCCGGCGGCGTCGAACGCGCGACGGTAGTGCGGCACGTGGTCGTACGCGTGCCGCAGCGACCAGCGCAGCCGCTCCCGTTGCAGGGCGCGCAGCTCGTCGACGCCGGCGCGCTCGATCGGCTCCAGCTCTTCCGGACGAGGGGTGCGGTCCTGCATCGCCTGGCTCCTTGTCGCGACGGTCCCGGTGGGGCTGCGGGTACCGTACGCCGGCCGTCGCGCTGAGCCGTCGGCGTGGTGGCGCCGGTCGGGCGGGAGGCCCGACCCGGCGCCGCCCTGATCATCGCTCCGCCATCGTCGCGCAATTGCAAAAGATGTGCAACAAGGTCTGGACCCGGCCCGTTCCAGTAACTAGCCTGACGGTCATGAGTCCTTACATCATGGATCCGTCGGCGTGGCAGGAGAGCTGGGACCGCCAGCAGGAGGCGTACCTGCCGGACCGGGAACACCGCTTCACCGCCATGCTCGACGCCGTCGACGCGGTCCTCGACGGCCGTCCGCCGCGCCTGCTCGACCTGGCCGGTGGCACCGGCACCATCTCGCTGCGGACACTGGCACGCTTCCCCGGCGCCGAGGTGACGCTGCTGGACCTCGACCCGGCACTGCTCGCCATCGCCGGCGCCTCGTTGGCCGACCGGGCCACGATCGTCACCGCCGACCTGGGCGCTCCCGACTGGCGCTCCGCGCTCCCCCACGACGGCTACGACGCGGTCCTCACCGCCACCGCCCTGCACTGGCTGCCGGCCGAACGGCTCAGCCAGCTCTACGCCGAGCTGCGCGAGGTGCTGCGACCGGGCGGGATCGTCGTGAACGCCGACCACATGCCCGACGACACCCTGCCGGGGCTGACCAAGCGACTCATGGACCGGGCACGCGACCGACGCGACGCCCGGTACGCCGCCGGCTCCGTGCTGTCCTGGTCGGACTGGTGGGAGCGGGCCGGCGACGACCCGGTGCTCGCCCCGCTGGTCGCCCAGCGACACGTGATCTACCCGACCGGCCACAGCCCCGAGTGGAACCGACCGGCGTCCTGGCACCTCGCCGCGCTCACCGCGGCGGGGTTCACCGAGGTGGGTACGGTGTGGCGCGGCGGCCCGGACGCCGCCGTCGCCGCAGTACGCTGAGGACCCGTGTCAGAGCCGCCGGACCCGCGTACCGACCCCGACGTCGACCTTCGCGTCCCCGCCGACCGGGGTGAGCTGACCGTCCGTCCCGTGACGGTTCTCGCCACGATCGCGGCCGGCGGGGTGCTCGGCGCGCTGGCCCGGGCCGGCCTGCAACACGTCGTCCCGCACGCGCCGACCGGTTTCCCGTGGGCGACGTTCGGCATCAACCTATCCGGTTGCCTGCTGATCGGCGTGTTGATGGCGGCGCTCGGGCACCTCGGCGGTGGGCACCCGCTGGCCCGCCCGTTCCTCGGGGTAGGGGTGCTCGGCGGTTTCACCACCTTCTCCACCTACGCGGTGGACGTCCAGCAGGCGCTCGTCGCGGGCGCTCGGGGCACCGCGTTGGCGTACCTGGCCGCGACGGTGCTCGGGGCGCTCGTCGCGGTCGGGTTGGGTGACGCCGCCACCACCGGACTGGTGCGACGGTGGGCAGCGCGATGACCGTACTGCTCATCGCCCTGGGCGCGGCCGTCGGCGCGCCCCTGCGCTACCTGACCGACCGGGCCGTGCAGTCCCGGCACGGCTCGGCGTTCCCGTGGGGCACGTTCACCGTCAACGTGGTCGGGTCGCTGCTGCTCGGCGCCCTCGTCGGGTGGCCGGCCGGTCCGACGGTCGGCGCGCTGCTCGGCACCGGGTTCTGCGGCGCGCTGACCACCTACTCCACGTTCAGCTACGAGACCCTGCGGCTGGCCAGGAGCGGTCGCCGGTTTCTCGCACTGGCCAACGTGCTGGGCAGCGTCGCGGCCGGGCTCACGGCGGCCACGGTCGGCTACGCACTGGCCGGTGTCGTGACGGGCTGATCGCGCGCACCGAGAACACACCGGGGGTATATACGCGAGGTATACCCTCGGTGTAGTCTCGTCCCATGAGCGTTCCACTGACCCTTCTCGGCCTCCTCGAACGGGAGCCCAGCCACGGCTACGACCTGAAGCGCGACTACGACGCCTTCTTCGGACGGGGCAAGCCGCTGCCGTTCGGCCAGGTCTACTCCACCCTCAGCCGCCTGGCCCGCGACGGCAAAGTGGTGATCAGCGACGTCGCACCCGGCTCGGGCCCCGACCGCAAGCGCTACATCATCACCGACGTCGGCGCCACGGAGGTCGAGCAGTGGCTGACCCAGCCGGTCGAGCCGGAGCCGCACCTGCAGACGGTGCTCTTCGCGAAGGTCGTACTCGCGCTGATGCTGGACCGTCCGGCCGGCGAATACCTCGACACGCAGCGCAGCGCGCACCTGCGGCGGATGCGCGAGCTCACCGAGGTCAAGCGCGCGGGCAGCCTGGTCGACGCGCTGCTCGCCGACCACGGCCTGTACCACCTGGAGGCGGACCTCCGGTGGATCGAGATGACCGGCGCCCGACTGGACGCCCTGAGGAAGGAGGTGCGGCCATGAGCGTCGTGATCGAGGCACGCGACGTGGAGTTCGCCTTCGGCCAGACCCCCGCGTTGCGCGGCGCGAGCGTCGCCGTGGACGCGGGCGAGATCTCGCCGTCATGGGCCCCAGCGGCTCGGGTAAGTCCACCCTGCTGCACTGCCTGGCCGGCATCCTCGTCCCCGACTCCGGCGAGATCCTCTTCGACGGCGCCCGGGTCGACGCCATGGCCGAGACCGAGCGCAGCAGCCTACGCCGGGACCGCTTCGGCTTCGTGTTCCAGTTCGGCCAACTCGTCCCCGAGCTCACCGCGGTGGAGAACGTCGCCCTGCCGCTGCTGCTCAGCGGAGTACGCCGGACGCGGGCGCTGTCGAAGGCGGGCGCCTGGTTCGAGCGCCTCGGCCTGGACGGCCTGGAGCAGCGGCGCTCGGGTGAGCTGTCCGGCGGGCAGGCGCAACGCGTCGCCCTGGCCCGCGGGCTGGTCGCCGAGCCGCAGGTGCTCTTCGCCGACGAGCCGACCGGAGCACTCGACTCACTCACCGGCGAACAGGTCATGGACCTGCTGGTCAGCGCCGCCCGCGAGCAGGGCACCACGGTCATCCTGGTGACCCACGAGCCCAGGATCGCCGCGTACGCCGACCGCGAGGTCATGGTCCGCGACGGGCGCGTGAACGCGCCGGACCGGATCGCCTCATGATCCGCTTCGGGCTCCGCCTCGCCGTGGCCGGCGGCCGCGAGGCGCTCACCCGCCTGATCGTCATCGCCGCCGCCGTCGCGATCGGCAGTGGGCTGCTGCTGACCACCCTCGCCGGAGTCAACGCGGTAAACGCCCAGCTCACCCGATACGCGTCGATGTATCCCCAGGCCTCGGCCGGCAACGCCGACCCGCTGTGGTGGTCCACCCGGTTCGACTACTTCCACGGCAAGCAGATCATCCGGATCGACGTCGCCGCGACCGGTCCGGACGCGCCGACCCCGATCGGTATCCCGCGCACGCCGGGGGCCGGCGAGTACTACGCCTCGCCCGCGTTGCGGGACCTGCTGGCCGCCCACCCGGCCGACCAACTGGGCGACCGCTACCCGGGGCGTGACCTCGGCACCGTTGGTCCCGCCGCGCTGACCTCGCCGGACACCCTGCTCGTCATCGCGGGCGGCGCCCCCGACCAGGTCGCGAAGCTGCCAGCTGCGAAGCAGGTCGCCAGCGTCGGCGACACCCCCGCCCTCCCCGAGACCACGGTGAACCTCATCCTGGGCGTCATCGCCGGCGGGCTACTGTTTCCGGTGCTGATCTTCATCGGCACTGCCACCCGGCTCAGCGCGGCCCGCCGCGAGCAACGCTTCGCCGCAATGCGCCTGGCCGGCGCGACACCCCGGCAGATCTCGACGGTCGCCGCCGTGGAGGCGACCGCCGCCGCCGTCGCCGGCACCGCCGTCGGCTTCGGCCTGTTCTACGCCTTCCGCGACCCGCTCGCGGACATTCCGTTCACCGGCATGCCGTTCTTCCCCAGCGACATGTCCCTGGGCCTCCTGGACGTCCTTCTGGTGGCGCTCGGCGTACCGGCCGGGGCGGCGGTGGCCGCCCAGGTCTCGCTACACCGCGTACGGATCTCGCCGCTGGGCGTCACCCGGCGGGTCACCCCTCGCGCCCCGCGCCCGTACCGGCTGATCCCGGCCCTGCTCGGCGTCGCCGTGCTGGTGTTCGCCATCGGCTTCAAGCCGGAAACGTCCGACGGCCAGGCCGCCGTGTTCCTGCCCGGACTACTGCTCATCATGGCCGGCCTCGTGCTCGCCGGCCCCTGGCTGACGATGGTCGGCGCCCGCGTCCTGGCCCGGTACGCCAACCGCCCCGCCACGCTCATCGCCGCGCGCCGCCTCGCCGACAACCCGAAGGCCGGCTTCCGGGCGATCAGCGGCATCATGCTCGCGCTCTTCGTCACGAGCGTCGCCGTCGGCGTGATCACCACGATCATTGCCAACCGCGGTCCGGCGCCGGTCGGCTCGACCGAGGCGGGGCAGGTGTCTCTCTACCTTCCCGAGGATGCGCCGGCAGCGCCGGACACGCTCTTCACCGGGCTTCGCTCCATCAGCGGCGTGCGGTCCGCGACCGCGGTGCGCGAGAACCCGGACAGGATGAACGCCAGCGAGCCCGGCCTGATCGCGTGCACCGAGATCCCGCGCGCGTACGGCCGGTGCGCCGAGGGCGCCGCCGTCGCCGAGGTCGCGACGGGTCTCATCCCCTTCCGGGAGTCGGCGTCGTCCGCCAGGGTCTGGCCTGCCGCGTCGGTCCCACTCGGTGATCTTCAACAGCTCCCGGTGATGTCGATCGTCGTCGACACGGACGGCTCGGCAGCCGCCATCGAACGCTCACGTACCGTCCTCGAGGCCGCCTTCCCGACCTTCTGGGTCGGGCCGAACGTGCCCGGCGACTTCGAGTCGGACTTCGCCGACACGCTGCGCGGCTGGGAACAACTGGCCAACGTCGTCATCATCGCCAGCCTCGCGCTCGGCGGGTGCAGCCTCGCGGTCAGCGTGATCGGCGGTCTCACCGAACGCCGCCGCCCGTTCAGCCTGCTGCGCCTCAGCGGCGCTCCGGTACGGGTCCTGCGTCGGGTGGTGGCGCTGGAGAGCGCGGTGCCGATGCTCGCCGTCGCCGCCGTCGCCATCGGGATGGGCCTGCTCGCCGCGCATCTGTTCCTGCGGGCGCAGATGCACTACACGCTGGTCGCGCCGGAGCCACGCTTCTACGTGATCGTCGTCGTCGGGTTGGCCACCTGCCTCGGCGTCATCGCCTCCACGATGCCGCTGCTCGAACGCATCACCGGGCCGGAGACCGCCCGCAGCGAGTAGTCGTCAGGCCGTCGGCCCGGTGGTCGTGAGCGCGACCACCGGGCGAGGACGAAGACGGTGGGCGGCCCGATGCCCTCCCGGGCGGCGAGCGCGCCGATCTCGTCCAGCCGGGCCGGCACGGTCCGCTGGTCGGGCTGCCCGGCGTCCTGCACGGCCAGCACCGGAGTCTCCGGCGCGCGGCCGTGCTCGATCAGCACTGACGCGATCTTGGCGATGGTGTCGACGGCCATCAGCAGCACGACGGTGCCCCGTGCGCGGGCCAGCGCCGCCCAGTCGACCAGCGAGTCGGGGTGCCCGGGCGGCAGATGCCCGGACACGACGGTGACGTCGTGCGCCACGCCCCGGTGGGTGACCGGCACACCGGCGAGGGCCGGCGCGGCGATCGCGCTGCTCACCCCGGGGACCACCGTCACCGGCACACCGGCCGCCCGGCACGCCAGGACCTCCTCGTGCCCGCGTCCGAAGACGTACGGGTCGCCGCCCTTGAGCCGGACCACGCGGCGACCGGCGCGGGCGTGTGCCACCAGGGCCGCGTTGATCGCGTCCTGGGACATCGACGGGCCACGGGGCACCTTCGCGGCGTCGATGACCAGCACGTCGGGGCGCAGCCCGGCGAGCAGGCCCTGCGGGGCGAGGCGGTCGACCACCACCACGTCCGCCGCGTCGAGCAACGCCTTCGCGCGTACCGTGATCAGGTCGTCCGGTCCCGGCCCGCCGCCGACCACCGCGACCGAGCCGTGCCCGTGGTCGTGCTGGTGGTCGTGTCCGTGGTGGTGGTGGCCGACCGGGTCGTCGGGGTGGTCGTGCGGACGTTGCGGGCGGCCGACCTTGTCGGCGAAGCCGGGCATCAGCACCCGGTACGCGCAGGTGTCGCAGTTCATCCGGATGTCCCCGCCCAGCGCCTCGGCGTAGCGTTCCCGCACCAGGTCGGCGAGGGCGTCGCAGTCGCCGATCACCTCGGCGACGCGCACGTCCAGGTCGGGGTGGGCGGCGGCGAACTGCGCCGACTGGGCGGCGATGCGGTCGGGCAGCACCCCGGCGAACAGGAAGTACGGCGCCACCACGATCCGCCGCGCGCCGAGGCGGCGCAGCCGGTCCAGCACCGCCGGCACCGACGGCTCCGCCAGGGAGATGAACCCCGGCTCGACGCCCGCGTAGCCGCGCCCCTCCCAGAGCAGTCGGGCCACCTTGGCGACCTCGGCGTTGGCGTCCGGGTCGGTGGACCCCCGCCCGATCAACGCGACCCACGTGCCGGCCCGGTCGGCACCAGCCAGCGCCGTGCCGGCCCGGTCGGCACCAGCCTGCGCCGTGCCGGCCCGGTCGGCACCAGCCAGCTCCGTGCCGGCCCGGTCGGCGTTGGCCAGCGCCGCGTCGATGCGCTGTTCGAGGACGGCGTGCAGCAGCGGGTGCGGCCCGAGCGGACGCCCGTAGCGGTAGGTCAGCCCGGGATGGCGCTGCTGCTCGCGTGCCATGGCGGCGGGGATGTCGCCCTTGCCGTGCCCGGCGGCGGTGAGCACCAGCGGCAACGCCACCAGCGCCCGGTGACCCCGGGCGACCAGAGCGCCGACCGCGTCGGTCAGCGGCGGGCGGGACAGCTCGATGAAGCCGCCCTCGACGTCGGCGACGTCACCGCGACGGCGGACCCGCTCGACGAGCGCGGCGAACTGGTCGACCCCGGCCGCGCTGCGCGTACCGTGCCCGACGATGACCAACCCGGTCATGACTTCTCCTCGACGTAGAGCAGGGCGTTGAGGGCGGCGGCGGCGACCGCCGAGCCGCCCTTCTCCCCCACGTTGGACACGGCGGGCAGGCCGCTGGCCCGCAGCGCCGCCTTGGACTCGGCGGCGCCCACGAAGCCGACCGGCAGGCCGACGACGAGCGCCGGGGCGGCGTCCAGGGTGAGCAGTTCGACCAGCGCGGTGGGCGCGCAGCCGACCACCCAGACCGCGCCGGGGCCGACCCGGTCCAGCGCGATCCGCACGGCCGCGGCCGAGCGGGTGATACCGGCCGAGCGGCCCAACTCGGCGGCGGCCGGCTCGGCGACCGGGCAGACCAGCTCCAGGCCGGAGCGGGTGATGCCGGCGGCGACCATCGCCACGTCCGTCACCACGGGCACGCCCGCGCGCAACGCGGCCAACCCGGACTCCAGGGCGGCCTCGTCACAAACGAGGTCGTCGACGTACGCCAGGTCGGCGCTGGCGTGCACCACCCGTTCGGTCACGGTGCGACTCAGCGGCGGCAGGTGTGACAGGTCGACCCGCTCGCGCAGGATGCGGTACGACTCCACCTCGATCGGGTGCACCAGCCGGCTCATCGGGCTCCTCCACGGTCCATCGCGGCAGCGGGGTCGGCCACGCGGATCGCGTCGACCGGGCAGATCTCCAGGCACTCCAGGCAGCCGGTGCACCGGTCGGCGCGGACCGCCAGGCCGCCGGCGACTGGCCGGATCGCGTGGGTGGGGCAGGTGAGCAGGCAGGCGCCGCAGCCCTGGCAGGCGCCGATGGTCACGAACGCCACCGGTACCCCCGGGGTGTGACCATCCGGCCGGCGACCATTCGGGTGTCGCTGCTGCCGACCACCACGACGCTGTACATGTCGACCACACCCGGGTCGATGCTGGCCAGCGTGGCCAGGTGCACCCGTTCGCCGGGACGGCTGGCGTTGCGCACCACACCGACCGGGGTGTCCGGCGGCCGGCGCGCGGCGAGGATGCCGAGCGCCTTGCCGAGCTGCCAGTCACGTGCCCGGCTGCGCGGGTTGTAGAACACCGTCACGAAGTCACCCTCGGCAGCCGCCGTCACCCGCCGCTCGATGACCGCCCACGGGGTGTGCAGGTCCGACAGGCTCACGTAGGCGTGGTCGTGGCCGAGGGGGGCGCCGAGCAGCGCGCCGGCGGCGAGGGCGGCCGTCACCCCGGGCACGCCGACCACGTCGATCCGCTCGTCGGCGTACTCCAGGGCGGGGCTGGCCATCGCGTACACCCCGGCGTCGCCGGACCCGACCAGCGCGACCGCCC
>NZ_JAEVHM010000157.1 GCF_016802865.1 Micromonospora parastrephiae
ACCGAGGCGCGGCCACTCCGGCCCGGCGTGGCCGGTCCCACCGAGGCCGACCCGGCGGCACCGCCGCGCGGCGGCACCGAGGCGGAACCACCCACCGACGCGCGTCCGCCGGCGGGCCGTGGTGTCACGGAGGCACGGCCCGGAGGCGCCGCGCCCTCCGTGGCCGACCAGCCGCTTCCGCCGGAGTCACCGCCGGTTCGGCGGTACGCGTCGTTCGCGCCCGGTCCGGGGTCACCGTTGGGGCCCGAATACTGGGCCCGCCCGCGCGCAGAACTGGGATCGCCGTACGAGTTCATTCCTCACACCCTGCCGGTCGCGGTGGGGCGCGACTGCGCCGCCACCGGGTTGCCGTGAGTTGCTTCACCCGGGACGCCGGCACGGGGGTGCCGGTCCACCAGGGTCATTGCTGTATCAATCGGGCTAATCAGACCAACGAGCGGTCGACCGTCCCGGGTCATGTCTGCGGCCCCGGGGCCGGTCGAACCAGCTGAGATCACCGTTGCGCCTCTCGCCTCCGCCGACCCGTGCCCTCGGCGCCCGCCGCGTCCTGCTCGCCGGCACTGTCGCCGTCGGCAGTGAGACCGTCCCGACCGAGCAGGTACTGCTCGACGAGATGGTTCCAGTCACAGCCGAGGCACACCTCCACCACGAAGACCTGAAACTCACGCAGCGTCATCGCCAGCACGGGCAACTCGGCCAGTGTCCGGGCCTGGCCGGCGGACTGCTTGAGCTCGTCACCGTAAATGTAGTGGACGAGCGTCAAATTCTCGCTGCGGCAGATGGGGCAGCGCCGGTCGGTCGGCTCACCGTGGAACCGAGCCGCGTTCTTCAGGTAGGGAGACGCGTCGCACACGTCGTACGTGCCGACCCGGCCGGCCAGGAGCTCACGCAGCACCGCTCGCTTCTGAAGCGAGTAGTCGACGACCTGGCGCTGCGTACGCATGCGGAGAAGGGTACGCGGTCCGGCCCGAGCAGGCGACCACGGTCACGATCCGTGACAGAACCATCTCGGAACGGGGGTTTGCCCTGACCCCCGCGAACCGCTAACGTGCGATGTATCGGTCCGATACATCGCGGCGGTTACCACTCCCGCCGGAGGGTAAAGAGAGGGTGGCCAGTGCTCGAATTCGCCATCCTCGGCCTCCTTCAGGAGTCTCCGATGCACGGCTACGAGCTGCGCAAGGAGTTGACCGCCAAACTCGGCGCGATCCGGGCGGCGATCAGCTACGGCTCGCTCTACCCGACCCTGCGCAGGTTGCAGGCGGCGGGTTGGATCACCGAAGCCGCCGAGACACCCGCCACCGCCGAGGAGGTTCCCGCGCTGACCAGCAGACGTGGTCGGGTGGTCTACAAAATCACCGCGGAGGGCAAGGAACGCTTCGCCCAGCTGATCGCACAGGCCGGGCCCGAGACGTACGACGACACGGGCTTCGGAGTGCACTTCGCGTTCTTCGCCCGGACCGACCAGGCGACCCGACTGCGCATCCTGGAGGGTCGCCGCCGCAAGATCGAGGAGCGTCGCGAAGGGCTTCGTGACGTGCTGGGCCGGGCGGCCGAGCGCCTCGACGCTTACACCCTGGAACTGCAGCGCCACGGCCTTGACGCCTGTGAGCGCGAGGTCCGCTGGCTGGAGGAGCTCATCGCCAACGAGCGCTCCGGCCGAGCCCCGACGGTCCCGCAACTGGGGACGGCCGGTGGCCGACGAGAAGACAACAGCCCGCCTCCGCCTGGAGAGACCAGGAAAGAGCGGCCGTGACAGAAAAGAAGGAGGCAGACGCTATGGGCTCCGTCCGCGTCGCCATCGTCGGTGTGGGTAACTGCGCCTCGTCCCTGGTTCAGGGCGTCGAGTACTACCGGAATGCCGACCCGAACGACCGCGTCCCGGGTCTCATGCACGTTGCCTTCGGCGACTACCACGTCTCCGCCGTGGAGTTCGTCGCGGCGTTCGACGTGGACGCCAAGAAGGTGGGCATGGACCTCGCGGAGGCGATCGTCGCCAGCGAGAACAACACCATCAAGCTCTGCGACGTGCCGCCGACCGGCGTGTCCGTGCAGCGCGGTCCGACCTTCGACGGTCTGGGCCAGTACTACCGCGAGATCGTCGAGGAGTCCGACGCCACCCCCGTCGACGTGGCGCAGGCGCTGCGTGACGCGCAGGTCGACGTCGTCGTCTGCTACCTCCCGGTCGGCTCCGAGCAGGCCGCCAAGTTCTACGCCCAGGCCGCGATCGACGCCGGCTGCGCGTTCGTCAACGCCCTGCCGGTCTTCATCGCCTCCGACCCGGAGTGGGCCCAGAAGTTCACCGACGCTGGCCTGCCGATCGTCGGTGACGACATCAAGAGCCAGGTCGGCGCCACCATCGTGCACCGCGCCCTCGCGAAGCTCTTCGAGGACCGCGGCGTCGAGCTGCTGCGCACGTACCAGCTCAACTTCGGCGGCAACATGGACTTCATGAACATGCTGGAGCGCAAGCGGCTGGTCTCGAAGAAGATCTCGAAGACCCAGTCGGTCACGTCGCAGATCCCGCACGAGATGAGCAAGAGCGACGTGCACATCGGCCCGTCGGACCACGTGCCGTGGCTGGACGACCGCAAGTGGGCGTACATCCGCCTGGAGGGTCGCTCGTTCGGTGACACCCCGCTCAACGCCGAGCTGAAGCTCGAGGTGTGGGACTCGCCGAACTCGGCCGGCGTCATCATCGACGCGGTCCGGGCCGCGAAGATCGCGCTGGACCGGAACATCGGCGGCCCGATCCTGTCGGCCTCGTCGTACTTCATGAAGTCCCCGCCGGTGCAGTACGCCGACCACGACGCCCACCAGGCCGTGGAGGAGTTCATCGCCGGTGAGGTCGAGCGCTGACCCGCTGAACACCGCGTACGGCCGAGGGCCGGGTCCGAAAGGACCCGGCCCTCGCCGCGTTCGGTGCCTCGCCGTGGGGTACGGCGACCGACCTACTTCCAGCTCGGCGACTGCTGCTTGGCAGCCGCGGCCCGCTTCGCCTTGCGCTGCTCGGGCGACTCGGCGCCACGCGCCGCCGCACCGGCGGAGAACGGCAGGATGCCGGGGTTGACGGCGCCGACGCCGATCACGAACGCCACCACGTCGATGATGATGTGGGTGGTCCGGGCGGCGTAGACGGAGATGACGTCGGTGTACTCGTCGTCGTAGCCGACGCCCGACATGAACGAGTTCGAGATCACCTGGTTGGGCAGGTAGTTGATCGTCGAGAAGTTCGCCGGGCGCGGGCTGCCGTACGGGAAGATCTGCACGAAGCCCGACGCGACCGCGGTCGTCACGGTGAGGTTGCCGAAGAGGGCGTCCGCGAAGTAGGAGAATTCGCTCAGGTCGATGTGGATGGTCTGGCCGTCCCGCAGACGCCCCGAGCTGTCCAGGGTGGTCGACGAGGCGTTGAGGATCGAGGCGCGCGACCCGGCGGAACGGGTGTCGACGAGCCGCTGCGGCACGATCGACACGATCTGGTTCGAGTTGCCGGTCGTGTGCACGTACTCCAGGTACTTGCCGCCGCCGAACTCGGACACCACCTGGATGTTGCCGTAGGTGTCCATACCGATCGAGCCGCCGAGCGAGTCGCCGTGCAGGACCTCGCCGCTCGGCGTCAGCCGCAGCGCCGGCCGGGCCAGCACCGTGCCATCCCCGGCGGTGGTGGTGTTCGTGTTCCCCAACTGCAGGGTGGCTCCGGCTGCGGTGCTGGTCAGCGACGTGCTGGTGGCACCGGCGGCGTTGTTGGCGCCCTGGACCACCGGGTCGCCGGGCGCGGCCTGAGCGGGCGCGGCGATGGCGGCGCCCACGACGGTGCTGCCAGCGACGCCGGCCGCGACGGTGCCGGCCCGGCGCAGCAGCCGGCGGCGGTTAACGGTCTTGTCCTCGTGCTCGGTCATCGGTCCCCCGCAAGGTTGGTGAAATGACGCCCGATCATGACGGTTACCGCAGGGTGTCCACATCGACCGATCGGTCGATTATCGAGAGATCTTCTGGAGAGAGTCGAACCGATCAGGACCATGCCTGGTGCAGGGCCACCCGGGCCTCCAACTCCAGCAGGTGCACCTTGCGCGGCAGGCCGCCCCCGAATCCGACCAGCCGACCACCGGCACCGACGATGCGGTGGCACGGCACGATGACCGGGATCGGGTTGCGGTTGCAGGCGACACCCACCGCCCGGGCCGCGCCCGGATCGCCGACCCGGCGCGCGACCTCGCCGTAGGTCAGCATTTCGCCGTACGGAATGAGGGTCATCTCCCGCCACACGGCCCGCTCGAAATCCGAACCACGCGGGATCGACACCGGGACGGTGAACCCGGTCAGCTCGCCGGCGAAGTACGCCCGCAGCTCGGCGACGGCCCGTCGGGACAGCGTGTCATCGGGCTCGTCGACGGCTGCCTCGACCCGACCGAAATGCGCGCCGCAGATGCTCGCGCCGTCGCTGGCCACGGAGAACTCGCCGATCGGTGAGTCGAGCACGGTCCAGCGCATCCACCCATTGTCCCCGACCTCGGCGACCCGGCCCACCCCGCCCGCAGGAGCCCGCTCGCCGTTGCGCCACGTCGATACCGTGCAGGTCGTGGCCACGGGGACGCTCATCTTTCTGATCATCGGCGGTGCGGGCGTCGCAGTGCTGGCGCTCGCCCTGCTCGGCACCGGGTTGCTCCACGTCGGGCACGTCGACGTGGACGGGCCGATCTCGGTCGAGACGGTCGCCGGCTTCGCCGGGGCGTTCGGGTTCGGCGGCGCCATCGTCAACGAACTGCTCGGCGCGCGTACACCGGCAATGATCGCGGGCGCGGCGGCCGGCGGCCTGCTCGCCGCCGTGCCCACCGGCTGGCTGGCCTCACGCTTCAGCCGCGCGGCCCGGAACATGCGCACCGACCCCACCCCCACCCGTGACGACCTGGTGGGCGCGCTCGGCCTGGTCGTCACGCCGGTGCCGGTCAACGGCTACGGCGAGGTCCGGGTACGCGTCGCCGGCCAACCGGTCAAGCTCAACGCCCGCGCCGACCAGCCGATCCCGATCGGCGCCCAGGTCTTCGTCGTGCAGGCGCTCAGCGAGACCAGCGTGCACGTCGAGACCTACTGACTCCTCTCACAGACGGGACTTCTCCATGCCCCTGCTGATCGCCATCGGCGGCGCGGTCCTCCTCGTACTCATCCTGGTGTTGTTCGTGCTCTCCCGGATCAAGGTGGCCGGGCCGAACGAGGCGTTCATCGTCACCGGCCGCAAGGGCCGCACCACGCAGACCGCCGACGGCGCCAGGTCGACCGACAACTCCGGGCAGAAGGTCGTGCTGGGCGCCTCGGTGTTCGTGCTGCCGGTGGTGCAGAAGCTCCAGTCGCTCGACCTGTCCAGCCGGCGCATCGACGTCGGCATCCGGGGTGCCGTGAGCAAGCAGGGCATCCGTGCCGACCTGCACGGCGTGGCGATCGTCAAGGTCGGCGGCACCGAGGACGCGATCCGGGCCGCCGCCCAGCGGTTCCTGCACCAGCAGGACGAGATCGACAACTTCACCCGGGAGGTGCTCGCCGGCGCGCTGCGGTCGATCGTCGGCCGGCTCACCGTCGAGGAGGTGATCCGGGACCGGGCGGCGTTCGCCAGCGCGGTCGCCGAGGAGGCCGAACACTCGATGACCAACCAGGGTCTCGTGCTGGACACCTTCCAGCTCCAGGACATCCTCGCCGAGGGCTCCTACCTCCAGGACCTGGGCCGGCCCGAGGCCGCCCGGGTGCTCAAGGACGCGGCGATCGCCGAGGCGCGGGCCCGGCAGCAGGCCGAGCAGGAGCGGCTGCTCGCCGAAGAGGCCATCGCCGAGGCGAACCGGAACCTCGCCCTCAAGCAGGCCGGCATCCAGGCCGAGATCGACGCGGCGAAGGCGAAGTCCGCCGCGGCCGGGCCGCTCGCCCAGGCTGAGCGGGACCAGGCGATCCTCTCCGAGCAGCAGAAGGTCGCCGAGCGCAACGCGGAACTCAAGCAGCGTCAGCTGGACACCGAGGTACGCAAGCCGGCCGACGCCGCCCGGTACAAGGTGGAGCAGGAAGCCGAGGCGGCTCGCAACGCTGCGGTGCTGAACGCCGACGCGCAGCGCCAGGCCGTCATCGCCGCCGCGCAGGCCGCCGCCGAGCAGGCCCACCTCACCGGTGAGGGTGAGCGGGCCCGGCGGGCCGCGCTCGCCGAGGCGAACGCCATCGAGGGCGCCAAGGAGGGTGAAGCGGAGCAGCGGCGGCGCTCCGCGATCGCCGAGGCAATCGAGCGGGAGGGCACGGCCGAGGCCGCGGCCATCCTGGCGAAGGGTGAGGCCGAGGCGGACGCGATGGCGCGCAAGGCCGAGGCGTTCGCCGCGTACGGGGAGGCGGCCGTGCTGGACCTGCTGGTCAAGGTGCTACCGCAGGTGGTCGAGGCGGCCAGCGCCCCGATCGGGGCGATCGACAAGATGACCGTCATCTCCACCGACGGCGCGTCGTCACTGACGAAGTCGGTGGCCGGCAACGTGGCGCAGGGTCTGCAACTCGGCAGCGACCTGACCGGCATCGACCTGCCCGGTCTGCTCGCCCGGCTCGGCTCGGCGTCCAGCACGGGCGGCAACGGCGCACCGGCCGGCAAGGGCACCACGGCCGTGGACGGGACCGCCGTCGAGACCCGCTGACGACGTACGCCGACGCGCGCCGCTCCCGGTTCGGGGGCGGCGCGCGTCAGATCCACTCGGGTTCCTGGAAATCGGGGTGTCCTGGCGACCGGGACACCCCGATTTCCGTGAAACCGAGCCGATCAAGGCCGGGCGGCGGCGCGACAGGCTAGCTGATCAAGCCCTCGGCGCGCGCCCAGCGCAGCAACTCCGCCTCGGCGGCGTCGCGGTCCAGCGGACCCTGCTCCAGGCGCTGCTCCTTGAGGTGCTTCCACGCCCGCCCGACGACCGGCCCCGGCGGTACGCCGAGCAGCTCCATGATCGCGTTGCCGTCGAGGTCGGGCCGGACCCGCGCGAGGTCCTCCTCGGCCGCGATCCGGGCGATCCGATCCTCCAGCGCGTCGTAGTCGGCGGCCAACTGGGCCGCCTTACGCCGGTTGCGGGTGGTGCAGTCCGAACGGGTCAGCTTGTGCAGTCGGGGCAGCAGGTCACCGGCGTCCGCGACGTACCGGCGCACCGCCGAGTCGGTCCACTCGCCCCGCCCGTACCCGTAGAAACGCAGGTGCAGCGCGACCAGCGCGGTCACCTTCGCGGTGATCTCCTTGGGGTAGCGCATCGCCTTCATCCGGGCCTTGGTCAGCCGCGCGCCCACCACCTCGTGGTGGTGGAAGCTGACCCGGCCGTCGGACCCGACCGCCTTGGTCGCCGGCTTGCCCACGTCGTGCATGAGGGCGGCCATCCGCAGGATGAAGTCGCAGCCCTCCTCCTCGAAGGAGACCGCGTTCTCGACGACCGTCAGCGTGTGCTCGTAGACGTCCTTGTGCTGGGCGTGCTCGTCGATCTCCAGCTTCAGCCCGGTCAGCTCGGGCAGGAACCGCTCGGCCAGGCCCGTGTCGACCAGCAGCCGCAACCCGGTGATCGGGTCCGCGCCGCAGAGCAGCTTGGTGAACTCGTCGCGGATCCGCTCGGCGGTGATGCGGTCCAGGTCGGCCGACATCTCGCCCATCGCCCGGTGCGCGTCGGGATGGACGGCGAAACCCAGCTGGGCGGCGAACCGGGCCGCCCGCAGCATCCGCAGCGGATCGTCGCCGAACGACTCGCGGGGGGTGCTGGGCGTACGGATCACCTTGGCGGAGATGTCGTCCAACCCGCCGTGCGGGTCGGTGAACCGGTGCTCCGGCAGGCTCACCGCCATCGCGTTGACGGTGAAGTCGCGCCGCTTCAGGTCCTCCTCCAGGCTGGTGCCGTACACCACGACGGGGTTGCGGCTGACCTGGTCGTACGACTCGGCGCGGAAGGTGGTGATCTCCAGCCGCAGGCCGGCGCGCTGAGCGCCGATGGTGCCGAACTCCCGGCCGGTCTCCCAGATCGACTCGGCCCAGCCCTTGATGATCCGCAGCGTCTCGTCGGGGTGCGCGTCGGTGCAGAAGTCGAGGTCGTCGCCGAGCCGGCCGAGCAGCGCGTCCCGGACCGAACCGCCCACCAGGTGCAACTCGTGGCCGGCGCGCACGAACCGGCGGCCCAACTCGTCGGCGACCGGGGAGACCCGGAGCAGTTCGGCGACGGCGTTGCGCTGCGCGGCGGTGAGTTCGCGGCGGTCGGCGGCGTGGGGAGCGGAGACTTCGGACATGGGATCGCCAGCCTATCGGGCCGGGGTGTGATCCGATCCGCCGGGCGCGGGTAACGAGTACGGGTTGACTATGGTCTGTGACGTGCGGGTCGGTGCCCGGCTCGACGTACCCCTGGGAGGCTGGAGATGAGCGGCGGGCTCTACCGCAGCGCGAACGCCGCGCAGGACGGCGGTGCGGGAGCCGGCCTACGGCCGGGGGACGGCGCGACGTTCATCTCCGCCGAGCCGCTGAACCAGCCGGCCATGGAGTCGACCGCCCCGCCGCAGGAGCAGGTGGGCGAGGCGAGCGCGGCGGCCAACAGCGCGGTGATGGCGATCGGCAGCCTGGTCAGCCGGGGCACGGGCTTCCTGCGCACGCTGGCGCTGACCGCCGCGCTGGGTGGCGCGCTGGTCGGTGACGCGTACACCACCGCGCAGATCCTGCCCGGGATGGTCTACGAGTTCCTGCTCGGCGGAATCCTCACCAGCGTGCTGATCCCGGTGCTGGTCCGCCGGCGCAGGGCCGACGCCGACGGCGGCCAGGCGTACGCCCAGCGGTTGCTGACTCTCGCGGTGCTGACCCTCGCCGCGGCGGCGGTGGTGGCGGCGGCGTCCGCGTCGCTCCTGACCAAGCTCTACGCCAGCGACAACACCGGGGACCAGTACCAGGAACTCGTCACGGCACTGTCCTACCTGATGTTGCCGATGATCTTCTTCACCGGCCTCAGCGCGCTGATCAGTGCCGTGCTCAACACCCGGGGGCACTTCGCCGCCCCGATGTGGGCGCCGATTCTCAACAACATCGTGGTGATCGCCACCGCGGGCCTGTACATCGCGATCTTCGGCGCTGAGATCATCCGCCCGGAGCAGATGACCAGCGGCCGGATCCTGTTGATCGGCGGCGGCACCCTGCTCGGCGTCGCGATCCAGGCCGCCGGCCTGCTGCCCGCGTTGCGCAAGGTCGGCTTCCGCTGGCGGCTCCGGTTCGACTTCCGCGCCCTCGGCCTGCGCGAACTCGGCCGCCTCGGCGGCTGGATGTTCTGCTACGTCGCGGTCAGCCAGGTCGGTCTGATCGTGCTGTTCAACCTGCTGAACCGGGCGGGCAAGGACAACGCAGCCGGCCCGCTGATCTACAACAACGTGTTCCTGCTGCTTTACATGGCGCACGGCATCATCGCCGTCTCGATCATCACGGCGCTGATGCCCCGGATGAGCGCCGCCGCGGCCGACGGCCGGTACTCCGACGTCGCCGCAGACCTGTCCCGGGGCACCCGCACCGTCTCGGCGGTCCTCGCCCCGATCGCGGTCTGCTACGCGGTGCTGGCCACCCCGCTGGCCGTGACGCTGTTCCGCTACGGCGCGTTCACCGACGAGAACGCCTCCGACACCTCGCTGGTGCTGCTGCTGGCGGCGCTGGCGCTCGTGCCGTTCGCCATCAGCCAGCTCTTCACCTTCGCCTTCTACGCCCTGCCGGACACCCGCACCCCGGCGCTGATCAACATCCCGGTGGTGGCGCTGCGGATCGGCGTACAGGTGGTGCTCTACGTCGCCTTCGCCGCCCACTTCGCGGCGGCCGGGATGATGATCGGCAACGCCGTGTCCTACCTGGCCGCGGCATTCGCCTCCGCATGGCTGCTGCGACCCCGGGTCGGTCGGATCGGGATGGGCGCCATTCTGCGCACCCTCGGTCGGGTGGCGGTCGCCGCGTTGGGCGCCGCCCTGGTCGGCCTGCTCGTGGTGAACCTGCTGCCCGGCGGCGACACGCCGAGCTGGATGCAGGCCGTGATCCAGCTCGTGATCGGTGGCGCGGTGATCGGCGGGACGTACCTGGGTCTCGCCACGCTGCTGCGGATCGGTGAGATCACCGAGGTGCTCGGCATGGTCCGCCGCCGACTCGGTCGTTGAGCGGCACGAACGACCAGCCACACGGAACGTGACGGCGGATCACCAGCCTGGGGACACGCCTGTGGATAACTCCGCGATTCGCCGGTCAGCAACCGGATCGGCCTGTGGATAACCAGCCGTACGGATGAGCGTGGTCGCCCGATCGGGGGGAACATGCCGGATGGCGAGGGTGCCACCCGGGGCCGGCCCGACGTCGGTCACTTGCGGTGAAGCCGTAGATTGGCTAGTACATGTGCCAGCAACGTGGCTGAGAACGGTCGTAACCGGACGACTTCCCCGACTCCCGGCACCCCGCCGGGTACGGCGGGAAGATGACATGTCGGAGAGACGGGCAACCCGGGTAAGGTCGCTCTCGACGGGTACGGCAGGCGCCGACGCTGGGCGTCGACACCGGTCGGCCGGTTCCTTCGACGGCAGAGCGGGAAGCCACATGCCCAGCAGTTCGGGTCCATCGATCGACACGATCACCGAGGGAGGACGGGTGACCCAGGTCGGCGAGGGTCAGGAGGCGGACGAGAGCGCTCCGCCGGTCATGACCTTCGGTGCTCCCACGGCCGGTGAAATCCTCGCCGAGCGTTACGAGCTGGTCGAGCACATCAACAACGACAGCGCGGGTCGGCTGGTCTGGCGCGGAGTGGACGTCATCCTCCGCCGTCCGGTCGCGGTCGTGCTGCGCTATCCGGGTGGTGACTCCGCCACCGAGATGCTTCAGGCCGCCGTCGCGGCCAGCCGCGTCATCCACCCCAACCTGGTCGGCGTCTACGACGCGATCGACGAGGCCGAGCGGGCGTACGTGGTCCGCGAGTGGGTGGACGGGCAGTCCCTGCGCGACCTCGCCACCGAGGGCCCCCTGGACCCGGCGCGAGCCACCGCCATCGGCAACGCCGTCGCGAGCGCCCTCGCGGCGGTGCACGCCACCGGAATGGTCCACGGCAACGTCCACCCCGGCACCGTCATGATCAGCGATGAGGGCCGTGTGGTGCTGGCCGACGCGCGCACCGACGGCGCCGACAGCCAGGAGAACGACATCCGGGCGGTCGGCGGAATCCTCTACTTCGCCCTGACCGGCCACTGGCCGCACGCCGAGGCACCACTGCGCGGCGCCACCGCCGGCCACGGCCGGGCTGCCATCCCTGATGGTGTCCGGGACGCCGGCGGCGCCATCGCGGCACCCCGCCAGGTTCGGGCCGGTGTGCCCGCGTACCTCGACGACCTGACCATGGATCTGCTCGACGCCGAGATCGCCCCGCCCTCGTCGGACGTGCTCGCGGCCGAGTTGGCCCGTCTGGACGTGCCGGCCGAGGAGGAGCACTACCTCGACAACAGCGGCCCGCTGCGGTTCGCGGCCGACACCGAGGAGGAGCCGTCGCCGCTGGCCGCGGCCGGCGGCCGCAAGGTCGCCGTGGGCATCGCCGGCCTGCTGGCGGTCGCCCTGGTGGGTCTGCTGATCGGGATCAGCGCGCTCGGCGGCGACGACAAGGACCAGCAGGCCAACCCGGTCGCCGCTCCCACCTCCAGTGCCCCGGCCGGCGACGCCACCCCGGCCGCCGCGACGGTGCGCAAGCTGACCGTGAAGGACGTCCGGATCATCGACCCGGACAGCAGCAACCGCAGCGAGCTCGACGGCGCCGACAAGGTCATCGACGGTGACGAGGACAAGGGCTGGGAGACGGAGACGTACCAGGGCCGGCCCAACTTCGGCAACCTGAAGAAGGGCATGGGGGTCTGGATCGACCTCGGTGAGCCGCACACCGTCAAGTCGGTCCAGGCGGTGCTCTCGGCCACCGGCGCGTCCGCCCAGCTCCTCGCCGGCACGACCAACCCGCCGTCCAGCTCCAACGGTGACAAGCAGCTGGTCGCGAACTACAAGACCGCCATCGGCCAGCCGTTCGAGGACCACGATGGCACCACCATGACGTTCAACGGCTTCGACGCCGACACGAAGTACCGGTACCTGCTGTTCTGGATCACCGAGCTGGCCCCGGCCGAGGGTGGGTTCAAGCTGGGGGTGCAGGAGATTACGGTCCAGGGGTCGTGAGCCGGGCACCACGACCCGGGCACCGCATCCGCTGGACGCGGTGATGGACGGGCGCGACGCCGCAACCGACCTGGAGCTGCTGCGCGCCCACGTCGCCGGAGACGGGGACGCCTTCGCCGAACTGTTCCGCCGGCACCGCGACCGGTTGTGGGCGGTGGCCCTGCGGACGCTCGGCGACCGCGAGGAGGCGGCGGACGCCCTCCAGGACGCGCTGCTGTCCGCGCACCGGGCGGCCGGCCGGTTCCGCGGTGACTCCGCGGTCACCACCTGGTTGCACCGGATCGTGGTCAACGCCTGCCTGGACCGGATCCGACGCCGCCAGGCCCACCCCACCGTTCCACTGCCGGACGGCGATCGGGCCGGGGACGGCTCCGGCACCAGGGGCGTGGAGCCGGCCGCACCGGTGCAGGACCACGACACGGCCCTGGTGGTCCGCCAGGCACTCGCCACGCTGCCCGTCGAACAACGCGCCGCCCTGGTGCTGGTGGACGTGCAGGGGTACCCCGTCGCCGAGGTGGCCCGCATCCTCGGCGTCGCGGAGGGCACGGTGAAGAGCCGCTGCGCCCGGGGCCGCGCCCGGCTTGCGGTGGTGCTCGGGCATCTCCGCCCGGCCCGAGCGGTGCCGACCGGTCCGACCGCGGACGTGCCCGCCGTCACCCCGGGGAACCCACGCCCGGTGGAGGGCGTCGGATCGGGGCCGGGTCGTTACCGGCGCGACGCCAATCAGGAGGACACGTGACCACCGAGGGGTTCAGGGAGGTCGACGACGACCTGCTCGCTGACTACCTCGGCGGGGCGCTGGACGGAACGCCGCAGCAGGCGGAGGTCGCCCGGCTGGTGGACGAGGACCCGGCGTGGGCCGAGGCGCGGGCACGACTGGGCGCCGCGCTGACGCAGGTCCACGCCGACCTGGCCGACTGGGCCGACCCGCCCCCGATGCCGCCGGAGGTCGTCGACCGACTCTTCGCCGCACTGGCCGCCGCGGGCAGGCCGCCGGCCGGCGAGGACACCGCCACCACCCCGGATGGTGACACCGCCAGCCCGGCTGTCGTGCCGGCCCAGGGTGGGCCGGTCGCCGGCCCAGCGGCCGGCCGAGCCGGGTCGCGCC
>NZ_JAEVHM010000158.1 GCF_016802865.1 Micromonospora parastrephiae
CTCATTTGCCCGGGGGGGCAGAACGCCCGGGGGGGCAAACTGCCCCCGGGCAGATCGCCCGGGGTGCCCGCCTCCATCACGACGGTGTACCGGTTGGTACGCCCGGCCCGGCCGCGACGTCGACGAGCAGATGCCCACCGTCCTGCAAGCGGCGGATGATCCGCCGGACCGTCCGCTCGTCGAGCCGGGCCTTCCGCGCCAGGGTGCCCAGCGACGGCCACGCGTTGCTGCCGTCGTCGGCCGCGAAGTCGGCGATCGCGAGCAGCACCAGCCGCTCCGTGCCGCCCACAGGGGAGTGATCCCACACCCACGTCATGACGCGAACGCTCACGCGTCACCGTCCTGCTCGGCCAGCCACTGCTGCAGCTCGTCGACCAGCTGCCCGCCGTCGACGTCGGCGAGCATGTCGTCGACGGCGGCCTGGCGGGTCAGCTCGTCGAGCAGCGACGAGTCACCGTTCTGCGCGGCATCGGCCGCCCGCGCCAGCCGGTTGAGGTGCTCGTCGCGCTCCCGGTGCCGGCGGCGCTCTTCGGCCTCGCCGACCTTCATGCCGAGGTCGAAGCCCTCCATGTACTTCTCCTGCGCGGCGTACCGGGCCCGGCGTGACGAGCGCACCGGCGGACGCGCGCCCGGACGCTGAACGGTCGGCCGCCACCACCGCTCCGGGCGGCTCACCGGGACACCTCCGCCGCGAGGGCCTTCAGCAGCCGGTAGAAGGCGCGCTGACGACGCCGTGCTGCCTGGCGGTGCTTCCGCGCCACTTGCGGGTCCAGGTGGGTCCACCCGCCGGAACGGTGCTCGGCGTCCGCCCACCTCATGGCCATCTGCTCGATGGCGAACTGGAGTTCGACAACGCGGGCGCGGCGCTCGAACGGATTCCGGCCGGCGGGCCGCGTCTCCGCCCTGGGGCGGGTGGTCGTCTGCCGGCTCACCGCAGGCCGCCGTTGTCGCGGCGCACAGCCTCGGTCATCAGGCGCATCCGGTTCGACAGCACGTAGCCCTGCGAGATCGACAGCAGCAGCGTCAACGACCGCGGCTCGCCCTCGCTGGTCGTGTCGGCGGCGGTGATGGCCACCTGCGGGCTGGCGTCGTCGTCGAGGGCCTGGACGAGCACCACGTTCACGATGACGGGCTCTGGTCGGTTGGTGTCGATGTCGGCCACCGGGGAGCGGTGCTCGCCACGGCGCGCGCACTCCGTCTCGTCGCACCAACGGGGGCAGGCGTTGCCGGCCAGCGAGCCGCTGGGGAAGAGGTAGACGTGCCCGCAGGTGCGGGTGGTGTCCGGTGCCATCGGCACGCGTCGGGCGGTGAAGCCGGCTTCCTGAATGGCCGTCACGGCGTCGATGGTGTGTGCGTCGCAGGCATACGCCGATGCGTCGAGCGAGCCGTTGAGGGGCTCGTCGGCGGGGCTGTAGACCTCCAGCCGGACCGTGGCCGGGTTGCTGCACTCGGGCAGCACGAAAGGTAGGTTGCTCATGGGCGGAGGCCTCTTCTCCGTCAAGGGCCGGGAGAACGGGAGCGCCAACTCCCGCCCGGCCCGTCTTTAGTTAGAAACTCGGTAGGACCGATACCATGGACCACCCGATGGAGTACCTCGACTTCTCCGGCGAGATCCCCGCCGGCGAGTACGGCGGCGGCCGGATGCTCGTCCACGACCGGGGCACCTACCGGTGCGAGAAGTGGCGCGACGACGAGGTGATCGTGACGCTCTCCGGCGACCGCACCGCCGGCCGGTACGTGCTCTTCGCCACCGGCGGCCGGGACTGGATGGTCCGGCGTACGGATCCAGCGCCGCCCGGCTGGACGCCGATGCCCGAGCTGATCCGCCCGATGCACACCACGGCCGCCGCCCGGCTCCCCCGCGACCGCGCCGACTGGGGGTACGAGCTGCGCTGGGACGGGGTACGGGCGATGGCGTACGTCTCCGGCGGGCGGCTGCGGCTGCTCTCCGAGACCGACGAGGAGATCACCGGCGGGTACCCGTGGCTGCGCGCGATGGCCGAGGCGCTCGCCCCCACCGAGGCGGTGCTGGACGGGGTGCTGGTGCGCATCGACGGCGCCGGCAGGGTCCGCCCGGCCCGCCCGGCCAGCGGCGGCCGGGTCCCGTCGGGTGCCCAGTACCTGCTCGTCGACCTGCTCTGGCTGGAGGGCGTGAGCAGCATCGACGTGCCGTACGCGCAACGCCGGGAGCTGCTCGATGGGCTGGCATTGACGGGTACGCACTGGCAGACTCCGCCGTGGTTCCCCGGTGCCGGCGACGAGGCCCTACGCACCGGACGGGAGCAGGGGCTGCCCGGTGTGGTCGCCAAGCGACTGGACTCGGTCTACGAGCCGGGCCGACGCAGCCGACGCTGGCTGAGCATCGACGCGGCCTGACGGCGAGGAGCGACGTGTACCTGACCCACCTGGACTGCCCGCGCTGCGGCAAGGAGTACGCCGCCGACGAGCTGCACAACCTCTGCGAGTGCGGCTCCCCGCTGCTGGCCCGCTACGACCTGCCGGCGGTGGCGAAGGCCGTCGCCCCGGAGCGTTTCCCGCTGCGCCCGGCCGACCTGTGGCGCTACCGGGAGCTTCTGCCGGTCGCCGACCCCCGGCACGTCACCACGCTGGGCGAGGGCTGGACGCCGCTGCTACGCGCCCCGGCGTACGGCGCCGAGATCGGCATCGCGGACCTGATGGTCAAGGACGAGGGGTTGATCCCGACCGGCTCGTTCAAGGCGCGCGGCGCGGCGGTCGGGGTGAGCCGGGCACGCGAGTTGGGCGTCGAGCGGATCGCGATGCCCACCAACGGCAACGCCGGCTCGGCCTGGGCGACGTACGCGGCGCGGGCCGGGATGGGCGCGACCATCGTCATGCCGTTGGAGGCGCCGAGCATCTGCCGGCGCGAGTGCGTGGCCGCCGGGGCCGACCTGCGCCTGGTCGACGGCCTGATCGGCGACGCCGGCCGGCGGGTGGCCGAGCTGATCGCGGAGTCGAACGGGGCGATCTTCGACGCCGGCACGCTGCGCGAGCCCTACCGGCTGGAGGGCAAGAAGACGATGGGGTACGAGATCGTCGAGCAGCTCGGCTGGCAGGCCCCCGACGTGATCATCTACCCGACCGGTGGCGGGGTCGGTCTGATCGGTATCCACAAGGCGCTGCACGAGATGCGCGAGCTGGGCTGGATCGGCGACAAGCTGCCCCGGCTGGTGGCGGTGCAGTCGACCGGCTGCGCGCCGATCGTGCGGGCCTTCGCCGCCGGCGAGGATCGGGTGCAGGCGTGGTCGGACGCGCACACGGTGGCGTTCGGCATCACCGTGCCGGCGCCGCTGGGCGACGAGCTGATCCTGGCCGCGCTGCGGGCGTCCGCCGGCACCGCGGTCGCCGTCGACGACGCGGACATCCTGGCCGACCTGCGGGACTTCGCTGGTCGCGAGGGGTTGCTGCTCTGCCCGGAGGGTGCCGCCTGCCTGACCGCGGCACGGCAGCTGCGCGCCGGCGGCTGGATCCGGGCCGGCGAACGGGTGGTGGTGCTCAACACCGGCGCCGGGTTGAAGTATCCGGACACGGTCGACGTGTCCGGCGTACCCGTGCTGGCCTGAACGGGCGGGCGCCCCGCGGGCCGTGCGGTCCGCGGGGCGCCGTCTGCCAGCGGCCTACTGGTAGGTGATGTCGGAGGGTGAGTAGAGGCAGTTGACGCCGTCGGCGCCCTCGCCGATCTCGGTGGGCTCGCTGCCCTTCGGCACGCCCTTGTACTTGACGCAGATCGAGGTTTCCCGGTCCGGGTCACCGACGATGGTGATCCGGCTGAACCGGGCGGTGTCGCCCCAGTTGGTGTTGATGCCGGCGATCGCGTCGGTGTTCCGGACGACCACGTTGTCGATCACCACGTGCCGCTGGTACGACGTGGAGCAGTTGCCGCAGGCCCGGTAGAGCTTCCCGGCGTTCTCCACCCGGAAGTTCTTGATGTAGACGGTGCCCGAGCCGTTGTGCTGGAAGACCTTGTCGCTGGCGGAGCGGGCGCCGCCGCCGTCGACGGTGTACGTGGTGCCGCCGCGGAAGGTGGCCGCGTCCTCGCCGACGTCCTCCCACCAGACGTTGATCAGGGTGCAGTTGCCCTCGCAGTGCACGCCGTCACCGGCCGGCGCGCCGATGATCACGTTGCGCAGGGTGGCGCCGGCGGCCAGCTCGAACATCGGGTCCTGGCTCTCGCTCTGCCCGCCGTCGCCGATGCCGTAGTAGCGCTTGAGCCCGCCGTCGAACGTGCCGGAGACCGCGATCGTCGCGTCCACCTTCTGGCTGCTGGTGGGCGTCGGCCAGCCGGCCGGCGGAGGGGTGGTCGGGCCCGGCGGGGTGGTGGGCGGCGGCGTGGTCGGGGTGCCGCCGCCGGACGAGTCGACCACCACGTCGTCGAAGCCGCCGCTGGCGTACGCGGTGACCAGACCGATCCGGCCCGCGCCGGCCAGGCTGTTGCTGCCGGCGGCGATCTGGGTGCCGTTGACGAAGCCGCGGATGGTGCTGCCGCTGGTCTCGATGCGCAGCGTGTACCAGGTGCCGGTGCTGATGCCGAGCGACGCGGAGCCGATCGCGGTGATGCTGCTGCCGTTGACCGCCTGGAGCTCGGCCCGACCGGATCCGAGCAGGGCCAGCCGGTACATCCTGGTGCTGCTGGCGGATCGGGCGGCGAGCCCGACCAGGGCGCTGGACGAGCCGAAGCTCGCCGGCCGCACCCGGGCCTGCGCCGAGTAGTCGGTCCAGCTGGTCTGGCCGGCGAACTGCCGGGCCAGCTCGCTGCCGGCGTTGGACTGGTTGAGCACGCCCGAACCGTCGACGGTCCAGGTGCCACCGGACTTGGACCAGCCGGAGGTGTTGCCGTCGGTGAAGTCGTCGCTGAACACGGTGGCCGCGAAGGCCGAGGTCATGCCGGCCGTGAGGGCCGCCGCGGTCACGCCGGCGCCCACCGCCAGCAGCAGTGGTCGTCGGCCGGGAAGTCGTCTCTTCTGCACGGGTGTCCTCCTTGACGCATGCGGTGGCGATCCCTGGGCACACCCACGCGGGCGTGCCGGCACGGTGTGCTGCCGTCAGCTGGGATCGGTGTGCCCCCGCCGGATGCCCGGGTCCGGAGCGGGGTGAAGCGGGATCAAAGCCATGGGAAAGGGCTTTCCCGCTCCTTCGAGGCTAGAACTGCCCAAGCATCAGCGTCAATGCCTTGGGTTTGCAGGTCTGTTGCAGGATTCCGGCGGACCGCTCAGTAACTGTCCGGCCTGGTCAACCGCCAGGCCGCGTTGATCAGCCCGATGTGGGACAGCGCCTGCGGCATGTTGCCGAGCTGCGCACCGGTGGCCAGGTCGATCTGCTCGCTGAACAGGCCCAGGTCGTTGGCGTTCCCCGTCACCCGCTCGAACAGTTCCTCGGCCCGCCGCAGCTCACCCGCCATCACCAGGCACTCCACCAGCCAGAACGAACACAGCAGGAACCCGGCCGATCCGTCGTCCACCGCCGCAACAGCCCTTCGTCGGTGCCCAGCTCCCGTTCCACCATCGCGATGGTCGACCGCATCCGCGGGTCGGTGGCCGGCAGGAAATGCGCCACCGGGAGGGCGAGCACCGAGGCGTCCAACTCCGCCGACCCGAACGCACCGGTGAACGCGCCGATCCGGTCGTTCCACCCCTCACGCAGCACCGCGTCGCGGATCTCGTCGCGCACCCCCGCCCAGCGACGCGGGTCGGCCCGATCGCCGAGCCGGTTGGCGAGCCCCACCGCCCGGTCCATCGTCAGCCAACAGGCCACCTTGGACGACAGGTAGTGCCGCTCCTCGTCCCGGGTCTCCCAGATACCCCGGTCCGGCATGTGCCACGTCGTGGCCACCTGTTCGGTCAACCCGAGCACCATGTCCCGCAACTCGTCGTCGAACGTCGCGCCGAGGTAGTCGCGCAGCCGCCACACCGCCGATATCACCTCACCCGGCACGTCGAGCTGCCGCTGCCGCCAGGCGTCGTTGCCGATCCGGACCGGCCGACTGTCGCGGTGTCCGCGCAGATGCACGCAGTGGTGCTCGGTGAGGTCCCGCTCGCCCTCCACACCGAAGAGCACCGGCACCGGCTCGTCGCCGATCCGGCCGATCGACCGGGCCGCCCAGGCGAACAACCGCGACGCCTCGTCGGGGCAGGCCGCCACCCAGAGGGCGCGCATGGTCAGTGAGAAGTCCCGCAGCCACGAGTAGCGGTAGTCGTAGTTGCGGTCGCCGCCGATCTGCTCGGGCAACGAGGTCGTCAGCGCCGCCACCACCGCGCCGCTGCGGGCGTACGTGAGGCCGGCCAGGACCGTCGCGCTGTGCCGGACCAGTTCCGGGTACCGACCGGAGTAGCCGTGCGTCTCCCGGTACCCCTCCCACGCCCGGGTCGTCTCGGCGAGGGTGGCCAGCGGATCCAGCCGGGCGGGTGGGTCGCCGTACGCCTCCCCGAACGCCACGTCCATCGCGACGACCTGACCGACCGAGACCTCGAACTCGTGGGTCACCCGGTCCCGGCCGGCCCGTAGCCGGAGGCCGTTGGCCCGCAGCATCAGCACCACCGGGCCGGCGCCGGCCAGCACCCCGCCGTCCGGCTGCTCGTGCAGGTACGGCGTGAGCAGGCCGTACTCCGGGCGGGGCGCGAAGTCCAGTGCCATCCGGACCCGCCCGGACAGCCCCTCGACCACCCGGATCAGCACGGCGGGCGAGTTCACACCCAGTTGGTGGGCGCGGGCACCGATCTCGGCGGCCAGCGCGTCGGTGACCGCCACACTGCCGTGCGGTGTGTGGTGCACGGTGCGCAACACGAGCGTGTCCGGCCGGTACGCGCGCTCGACCCGGTACCCCGGACCGCCGGCGCCGACCGGCGCCACCCGGAAGTGCCCGGCACGCGGGTCGAGCAGCCGACCGAAGACGGCCGCCCCGTCGAACCGTTGCGGGCACCACCAGTCGACAGAGCCGTCCCTGCCGACCAGCGCCCCGGAACGGGAGTCCGAGAGGAACCCGTAGTCGGAGATCGCCGCTTGCTGCTCCACCCGCCGCGGGTACCCGTCTCGGTCCTGATCAGGCCGCCGGGGCCGAGCGTCACTCGGTTGGCGGCTCGTCCTCGCCGGCGGCCTCGGCCGCGTCGGCCTCCTCCTTGGTGTGGTGGACGGCCTGGTCGGCGTGCTCCGGCGGCCCGTAGACGGTGTACAGCACCAGCGGGTTGGGGCCGGTGTTGACGAAGTTGTGCTTCGTGCCGGCCGGCACCACGACCAGGTCGCCGGAGACCACCTCCCGCTTCTCGCCGGCCACCCGGGCCTCGCCGGTGCCGCTGACGAAGGTCAGGATCTGGTCGATCCCCTCGTGCACCTCCTCGCCGATCTCCCCGCCCGGGGGGATGGTCATGATCACCAGCTGGGTGTTCGAACCGGTCCACAACACCCGGCGGAAGTCGGGACTCTTCTCAGCGACGGTCGCGATCGTGAAATGCTCCATGCCGCGCTCATACCCCGTTCCGCGGGCCGCCACGCCGGGACCCGCAGATGGTGGAATTCCCCACGGTTGCCAGGTTTGGATCCGTACCGACCGGGGATCGTCAAAGCTGACCGGCGCGAGCGGCCGGTCGAGCCAGGTCCCCGCCGGCGTACCGCCGAACGGCTGCGGTGGTGGGAGACGGCCAGAGCGCGGCGACGTTGCGACCACGGTCGAAGCGGCGCCGCGCGCTCGTTTCCGCGCCCGCGGCCGCGCGGCGCCTCAGCGGTGCAGCCAGGCGAGCAGGTCGGGCGGGGCCAGGGCCGCCGTCCGCTGGTGGTAGCGGGCCAGCCCGGACGCGTCGAGCAGGTGTCGCCCCTGCCCCGAGCCGCCCTGCCGGAAGAACGCCCGGCGGTCACGCAGCACGCCGAGCCGATCCGGGGCGAGCTGCTCGGCCCGCTCCCGCATCCGACCGAACGTGGCCGCCTCGACCAGCTCGGGCCAGCGCTCGACGGGAACCTCCAGGCCCCACCGGCCGGCGAGCCGCCGCATCTCACCCTCCAGGTCGGCCAGCAGGTCGTCGTAGTGCACCAACTCGACGTTCGGCTCGTGCCGCCGCGCCCAGGCGTCGCCCAGATGCCACAGCACGCCGGGCAGCGAGTCCAGCTCGGCGCGCGGATCCGCCTCCCGGTCCACCCAGCTCGTCAGCCACTGCTCGACCGGTCGGGGCGCCCGGGGCGGCCCGTCGGGTGCGCGCCGGCCGGTCAGCTCGGCCAACCGCGTCCGGTCCAGATTGCCGGCCTGGTGGTAGAGGGACACCGCCATGTCCAGCGGGTGCCGTGCCACCACCACGTAGTGCACCCGGGAATCGACCGGTACGCCGTCCAGCGGCGTGTGCGTCTTGATGAACCGCCGGTGCGGTTGTGCCGCCAACCGGCGGTACACCACGTCCCGTGGCTCGACCAGCCAGTCCAGCCACGGTGACAGCTCGGTCAGCGGCGCCGGCAGCTCCGCGGTGCCCAGCACCAGCAGCGCGCAGATCATCTGCATCCAGGTGGTGCCGCTCTTGGACCGGGTGCTGATCACGATGTCGCCGGCACGGAACGGAAAGCCGGTCCACCGGCCGCTGTCCTCGTCGTCGGATCGGTAGCGGTGGGGTGGCGTGAGCATCGGGCGAGCGTAGTCGCCGCCCCAACCGCCGCCAGCCCGTTTCCGACCCGACGACGCCGGCCCTACTGCCGCTCGGTGAAGCCGAACTGGATGATGCCCTCGTCGTCGACGGTGGCGTCCACGGAGGCGTCGCCGAGCAGTTCGGCGGCGTCCGCGTCGAGGAAGATCCGCGCGCCCTGGTTGTCGACCACCCGGTCGCCCTGCTCCGGCTCGGGCACCAGTTCCACGGTGAGCGACCCGGCCTCGGCGTCGGCGGCGATCCGCACCCCACCGTCCTCGCCGACGTCCTGTTGGTTGGCGAGGTCACGGATGACGAGCACGGCGTTGTCGGTCATGGTGAGCATTGGCGGAACTCCTCGTGGATTCTCGGCTCGCGGTCGGTTACCGCGCGGACCGGACAGCCGGCCCGCGTACGAGCACACGTGGGAGGCGACATGCGGGGGCGAACGTCGTCGCCGTCGCATCGGGGCAGCTGAGAGGCCCCGTCCTGGCCAACGGTGCCCGCTGCCGGGCCATCCGTCAAATAGAGCGGAGTCAGTCGAGTGCGGCGGCGGGGGCGAGCAACGCGCGAATCTCGTTGACCGCCGCGCGGCCGGCCCGGTTGGCTCCGACGGTGCTGGCCGAGGGGCCGTACCCGACGAGGTGGATGCGGCCGTCGGCGGCCACCCGGGTGCCGTCCATGGTGATTCCACCACCCGGCGCGCGCAGTCCCAGTGGGGCGAGGTGGTCCAGGGCAGCGCGGAAGCCGGTGCACCAGAGGATCACGTCCGCCGGCACGAACCGCCCGTCGGACCAGGCGACCCCGTCGGGCGTGATCCGGTCGAACATGGGTAGCCGGTCGAGGACGCCACGTTCGCGCAGCCGGCGCACCTCCGGGGTGACCGGCAGCCCCGTCACGCCCACCACGCTGCCCGGTGGGCGACCGGCCCGTACCGCCTCGTCCACCCGGGCCACCGCGGTCCGGCCCAGTTCGGGGCCGAACTCGTCCTCCCGGAACAGCGGCGGCCGGCGGGTCACCCAGGTGGTGGCCGCCGCGACGGTGGAGACCTCGCCGAGCAACTGCACGGCGGACGTGCCGCCGCCGACCACGACCACGCGCAGCCCGGCGAACTCGCCCGGCCCGCGGTAGTCGGCGGTGTGCAGCTGTCGACCACGGAACGACGACCGGCCCGGGTAGTGCGGCCAGAACGGCCTCGTCCAGGTGCCGGTCGCGTTGATCAGCGCCCGCGTCGTCCACCGCCCGTGGTCGGTGTGGACGTCCAGCCGACCGTCCGGGCGGGAGCGCACCGCGCGGACCCGCACCGGTCGCCGTACCGGCAGGTCGAAGGCCCTCTCGTACGCGGCGAAGTAGGCGCTGACCTGCTCGGCCGCCGGACGTTTGGGGTCGGCCGCGGGGAAGGCCATTCCGGGCAGGTCGTAGAAGCCGTGCACCCGGTCGAAGACGAGCGTCGGCCAGCGGTGCTGCCAGGCCCCACCCGGGCCGTCGTCGCCGTCCAGGACGACGTAGCCGCTGCCCGGGGCGAAGCCGGTGCGGTGCAGGTGGTAGGCGGCGCTCAGGCCGGCCTGACCGGCACCGATCACCACGACATCAGCGGAGTGGGTGTCCACGCCGGGTGCAACGCCTTGCAGAACCTCGGTCTGCCCGCCTCCGGCCGTCGTGTCGATCACAGACCGCCGATCCCCGCACCGACCTGCCCGAATTGTCCATACCCTTGGAAAAAGGAAGATGCCCGGCGCGAGCGACAATAACCTTCGCCGGAGGCTCTTCTCCGGCGATAACCTTCATGGCAGCATCAGCCCATGCATCGTCGTCTCTTTCCTCGGGCGCTCGCGCTGCTCGCGCTGGTCGCCACCGCGGCCACCGCCGGCGCGTCCGGCGCCACCGCCGAGTCGCCCACCCCCGCGACGACCCAACTGCGCGCCACCATCGACACGATCCTCGCGGACACCCGGCTGGGTGGCGCGCAGGCCTCCGTGGTCGTCGTCGACACCGGCACGGGTCAGACCCTCTACGACCGCAACGGGGACCGACGACTGATCCCGGCCTCCAACACCAAACTGCTGACCTCGACCGCCGCGCTGGCCCTCCTCAGCCCGGGGCACCGCTTCACCACCGACGTACGGACCACCGGCAAACGGCGCGCCGGTCTGCTGTCCGGCAACCTCTACCTGCGCGGCGGCGGCGACCCGACCATGCTCGCGGCCGACTACGACGCGCTCGCCGCCCAGGTGGCCGCCGACGGCGTCCGGGTCGTCACCGGCAACCTGATCGCCGACGACACCCGCTACGACCGCACCCGGCTCGGCCCCGACTGGACCTGGGACGACGAGCCCTACTACTACGCCGCCCAGGTCTCCGCGCTGAGCGTCGCCCCGGACACCGACTACGACGCGGGCACCGTGATCGTGCACGCCGCGCCGGCCGGCCGTGTGGGCGCCCCGGCGGTGGTCAGCACCACCCCGCCCACCGGGTACGTCCGGATCGACAACCGCGCCGAGACGGTCGCCGAGGGCGAGACCTCGATCTCGATCGAGCGCGAGCACGGCGGCAACACCATCGTGGTGACCGGCCAGATCGCGGTCGGCGACGAACCGGCCAGCGACTGGGTGACCGTCTGGGAACCCACCGGCTACGCGGCCGACGTGTTCCGCGCGGCGCTGCACCGGCACGGCGTCCGGGTGCTCGGCCGGACCGTGCTCGGCCAGCCCACCCCGGAGGCGGCCCACCCGGTGGCCCGGCACGACTCGATGAGCCTGGGCGAGTTGATGACGCCGTTCCTCAAGCTCTCCAACAACGGGCACGCCGAGGTGTTGACCAAGGAGATGGGCCGGATGCTGTCCGGCTCGGGAACCTGGTCCGCCGGGCTCACCGCGATCAGCGAGTACGTCGCCGACACCGGCATGGACACCGGCGCGCTGCGTCAACGCGACGGTTCCGGCCTGTCCCGACGCAACCTGGTGCCGGCGGCAGAGTTCGTCGACCTGCTGGCCGCCGTCCGCGCCGAACCGTGGTTCGCCACCTGGTACGCGGCCCTGCCCATCGCCGGGCAGCCCGAACGGTTCGTGGGTGGCACGTTGCGCAGCCGGATGGCCGGCACGCCGGCGGCGGGCAACGTGCACGCCAAGACCGGCAGCCTGACCGGGGTGTCCGGGCTCTCCGGCTACGTCACCAGCGCCGACGGCCACCTGCTGGCGTTCTCCATCCTGCTCAACAACTACCTGACCGCGTCGGTCAAGGCGCTGGAGGACCAGATCGCGGTGGCGTTGGCCGGCTACCGCGAGGGCGCGACGACCACGGCCCGGATGGCGCCGCCGGCAGTGCCGGAGGCGCCCCGTACGCCGGAAGGGTTGGAGTGCTCCTGGGTGAAGCCGACCACCTGCTGACCGGGAGCGCAGCACGCCCCGGCGACGGCGCTCAGGCCGGTCGGTCCGGTGCCGGGACGACCGCCGCGGGATGCCGCGCTCGATGAGCGCGGCGATCTCGGCGGCCCGCAGCCCGCGCATCGCCAGCACCCGGGTGCCCCAGCGGTGCAGTCGGCACGGGTGGGGGCTGGCGTCGTTGCGGCAGACCACACCGCCGGACCACCGCCGGGGCGCGTGCACCACCACCGCCCGCACCGCGAACTGGGCGTCCTCCACGGTGACGTACGGCGGCAGGGGAATGTCGCGGAGCACCTCCCCGGACGCTTCACCGGCGCCGGACGGGGCGACGGGACGGACGCGGTGGGCGGTACTGCTGCTCATCTGCGCTGCCTCCACACTGGATGGTCGGACGGGGACAGCAGAAAGTTACGACGCCCTCGACGGTGCGCGACGGACAAACTGTCCCGCGGAGTCGTCGGTCAGCGCACGGCCACGGCCTGCAGGCCGACGTTGCCGCAGTGTGGGGTGAATACCTTCTCCACGGTCCACGTCACCATCAGCCGGGCACCCTTCGGCAGCCGGAAACGGATGGTGAACTGGGCACTCTGGCTGGTGTACGGGTCCTCCAGCCGCACCGTGCCGGCCGGACCACCGGTGGACAGCCACGCGTTCAGCCGACCCCGCGCCATCCACGTCCCAGCGTAGAGCTGGACGGTACGCGGCTCGCCACTGCCGGCGATCGCGAGGCTGAAACCGTTGCCGGCACCGCAGGTGTAGACACCGTTCGAGCTGCCGCTCACCGATCGCTCGGGCGTACCGTCGCGCCAGCTGACGAGTTCCTGGTTGCCGTCCCAGGCGACCCTGGCGCCCCTGCCTCCCCCGTCGACGATCTCCCCGGACCCGCCGCGTTTGCGCACCACCGACGTGCCGCCGCGCAGCCCCCAGTGCATCCAGTCCCGGGTGCCCGCGGCGGTGAGATCGATCTCGCCGGGCGCCTCGGCCCGACTCACCGAGAGGGTGGGCGGCGCCGGCGTTTCCGGCGGGGCGGCGGACGCGCTGACCGACGGGGTCGGGTCGGGCGACGTGGACGCTGCCGGGGGCGCAGGCCGGGCGTCGCCGGCCCGACGTCGCCGGTGCGTCCCTCGGCGCCGGGAAAGCC
>NZ_JAEVHM010000159.1 GCF_016802865.1 Micromonospora parastrephiae
TCCGGGCGGTCAGGCTTGATCCTCCGCCGGGCACGGTCGGCCACACCCGGCTCGGCCTGCCGGCATCGACGGGAACGGGCCGGCCTCCTATCGGGAGCGTCCCGTCGTGCTTCAGATTGATCTTGCTTTGTTTGTGATCAGCGGCTGCTGGTGGTTTCGCGCACCCAGGGCAGGGCGATCCGCTCGATGAGCAGAAGCGCCGAGTAGAGCAGGATGCTCACCAGTGCCACGAGCATGATCGCCGCCCAGGCGGTGGCGGTGTCGCCGACGCCGGCGTACTGGAGGATGACGTAGCCGAGGCCGCTCTCCCCGGCCTGGAACTCACCGATCACCGCGCCGATCGCGGCCAACGGCATGGCCACCTTGAGACCGACGAAGATCTGCGGCAGCGCGGCCGGGAAGCGCACCTTACGGAACGCCTGCCAGCGGGAGGCGTTCCAGGACCGGACCAGCTCCGCCAGATCGGCCGGAGTGGTGGTCAGCCCGGTCGCGGTGGACAGCACGATCGGGAAGAAGCAGAGCAGGAACACCATGGTCAGGATCGGCTTCTGACCCCAGCCCAACGCCACCACCAGCAGTGGGCCCAGGGTGATCTTCGGTACCGCGTTCACCGCGACCAGCAGCGGCGTGAACATCCGCTCCACCGTGCGGGAGCTGGCCAGGGAGAGTCCGATCAGGACACCGGCCGCCGCCGACAGGGCAAAGCCGAACAGGATCTCCAGCAGCGTGTCCCAGGTGTGTTCCAGCATCCGGGCGGGCTTGTCGACGAACGCGGCGAGCACGTCGCCCGGTGGCGGCAGGGCGGCCGGGTGGACCAGCTCCAGCCGGGCGATGAGCCACCACGCCGCCAGGGCGACGAGGATGCCGGCCGCGGGCAGCAGCGCCGCCCCGGTACCGGCGCGCAGGCCGGCGCCCCGACCCGCCTCGCGGCCGGTGCCCGAAGGCGGGGTCACCGCCGCGGCCGGCTCTGCCGAGCGGACGTCGGTCATCTTGTTCTCCTCGATATCCCACGGCCCGCGGGGGCCGACGAGCGACGGGGGTACGCCCCACCGGATCCGGCGGAACGTACCCCCTGGTGACGACCGGACGATCAGGCCTTCGGCGCGAGGCTGAAGTCGATGATCTGCTCGGGGGTGATGTTCTGCTTCAGCGCGCCGGCGCCCTGCAGGATCGCGATGCTCTTGGCGACCCGGCCGCTGTCCAGCGTGCCGATGGCGGTGCCGGAGTTGCCGGAGCGGACGTACGCGGCCATCAGCTCCAGCTCGGCGGCGGCGGACGCCGTGTTGGTGGCGTCGACGTTCTTCTTCAGGAGGTCGGCGGCCTCCTTGGGGTTCGCCAGGCTGTACTCCAGGCCCTTGAGCAGCGCCGCGGTGAACCGCTTCACCATCTCGGGCTTCTCCTTGGCGATCTTGGCGGAGGTGATCAGCACGTTGCCGTAGAGGTCCTGCATCACGTTGCTGTACGGCAGCATGACGGCCTTCTTCTTGGCGACCGCCTCGATCGTCGGCTGACCGACGACGAACTGGCCGATGCCGTCCACCGAGCCGGAGGCCAGCGTGCCGATCAGGGCCTGCGCCTCACCGTTGACCCAGGTCACCTTGCTGGCGTCGACGCCGGCGAGCCGGGCGTACGTCGGGAACAGGTTGCGGACGACGGAGCCGGGGGTGTCGGCGAGCTTCTTGCCCTCGAGGTCCTTCGGGGAGGCGATGTTCTTGCCCTCGACGGTGGCGATGCCGGCCATCGTGCGCTGCTGGATCGCGGCCACCACGGTGAAGTCCTTCGCCTGGCCGTTACCGACCTGGAGCAGACTGCCGGTGAGGTCGACCGGGCCGAAGTCCGCCTGGCCACCGACGATGGTCTGGATCACGCCGCCGGTGCCCTGGCCAGGCTTGATCTCGACGTCGAAGCCGGCGTCCTTGAAGAAGCCCTTTTCCTTCGCCACCCAGGCGTAGGAGTCCCGGCCGAAGTTGCCGAAGGAGGTGAGGTAGGTCACCTTCTCCAGCGTCCCGCCCTTGCCGCCCTTGGCGTCGTCGTCCGAGTCCGACCCGCTGCTGCAAGCGGAGACAAGGGCGAGGGCAGTGGCCAGCGCGGCCGTAGCGACCGTACGGGTCAGCCTTCTCATCAGTAGCACCATGTCCTTTCCGACCGGGGCCGGCAGGCCACCGGAGGGGGTTGTCGCGGCGGGACCGGCGGGAGGGGTGGAAGCCGGCACCGCCATCGTGAGGGGACTCTTCGCGGGCACAGCGTACGAGAAACCCACAGTTGCGACGCCAGGCGTATCCGGTTGCGGAACGGATACAACATGACGACGACCCCGGACGGTGCGATACGTCGACGGCCCGGCTAGCCTTTGTCGGATTCCTGACCGTTTACTCAGCGGAGGTCCGCCGGAGATGATCCGACTGTCCGGGGTGTCGCGCACCTTCGAGGGCCGGTCCGGCCGGGTCGAGGCTCTGCGTGGCATCGACCTCGACGTCGCCGAGGGTGAGTTCGTCGCCGTGCTCGGCCGCTCCGGCTGCGGCAAGTCCACCCTGCTCCGGCTGATCGCCGGGCTGCTCCCGCTGACCGCCGGTGAGATCACCGTGGCCGGTACGCCGATCACCCGGCCCCGCCGGGACATCGCCATGCTGTTCCAGAAGCCGGCTCTGCTGCCCTGGCGCACCGTGCTCGACAACGTCCTGCTGCCGGTCGAGGTCTTCGGCTGGAGCCGCGCCAAGCACCGCGAGCGCGCCCGGGAACTGCTCGACGTGGCCGGGCTGGCCGGTTTCGAGAAGCGGCTCCCGCACGAACTTTCCGGCGGCATGCAGCAGCGGGTGTCGCTGTGCCGCTCGCTGATCGGCGAGCCCCGGGTGATGCTGATGGACGAGCCGTTCTCCGCGCTGGACGCGCTCACCCGCGAGGAACTCTCCGGCGAACTCCAGCGGGTGCACATGGAGAACAAGCCCACCATCGTCTTCGTCACCCACTCCATCGACGAGGCGGTGCTGCTGGCCGACCGGGTGGTCGTGCTGAGCCCTCGCCCCGGCCGGATCCGCAAGGTCGTCGACGTGACCATCCCCCGGCCCCGCACCCTGGGCCGCCACGCCCACCTGGCCGACGTGGCCCAGGTCAGCGCCGACCTGCACGAGCTGTTGATGGAACGCGACCAGCCGGTCGTGGCTGGCGCGGAAGGACGATGAACATGCGGGTTTCGGTCTTCACCGAGCCGCACCGGGGCGCCAGCTACGACGACCAGCTCCGCTTCGCCCGGCTGGTCGAGGCCGGAGGCTACGAGGGCTTCCTCCGCGCCGACCACTACCAGTCGATGGGCGCCGACCCCGGCCTGCCCGGCCCGACGGACGCCTGGCTGACCCTCGCCGCACTCGCCCGGGAGACCGAACGCATCCGGCTCGGCACCCTGGTGACGTCGGCCACCTTCCGGCTGCCCGGCCCCCTGGCCGTGATGGTCGCGCAGGTCGACCAGATGAGCGGCGGCCGCGTCGAGCTGGGCATCGGCGCCGGCTGGTACGAGCGCGAGCACACCTCGTACGGCATCCCGTTCCCGGCTGTCGGTGAGCGCTTCGACCGGCTGGCCGAGCAGCTTGAGGTGATCACCGGTCTGTGGGGGACGCCGTCGGGCGAGACGTACAGCTTCGCCGGCGACCACTACCGGCTGGTGGACGCGCCCGCCCTGCCCAAGCCGGTGCAGGTGCCCGGACCACCGATCATCGTGGGCGGACGCGGCCCCAAGCGCACCCCCGACCTGGCCGCCCGGTACGCCACGGAATTCAACATGCCGTTCAAGTCCGTGGCGGAGACCGCCACGGCGTACGACCGGGTGCGGCAGGCGTGCGACCGCGCGGGCCGGGTCGAGTCCGGCCGCGCGCCGCTGGTGCTCTCCGCCGGGATCGTGGTGGCCATCGGCCGGACCGACGCGGAGGCGCAGTTGCGTGCCGCGCCCCTGCACGAGAAGAGCGCGCTGCCGCCGGAGGACCCGGTGGTCGGTTCGCCCGGGCAGCTCGTGCAGCGGCTCGGTGAGTTCGCCGAGATCGGCGCCACCCGGGTGCACCTGCGCATGACCGACCTCGCCGACCTCGACCACCTTGAGCTGATCGCCGCCGAGGTGCTCCCGCAACTGGACGGAGACCGATGACCAACGTGATCGACGGAACCGAACTCGGGCCGGTGGGCCAGGAGATCGTGTACGAGAACGACCGGGTCCGGGTCTGGCACATCCGGCTCGAGCCGGGTGAGCGCCAGCCGCTGCACCGGCACGACCACCCCTACCTGGTGGTGGCGATCGAGGGCGCGAAGAACGTCGTACAGACCGTCGACGGCACCCGGATCGACGCCGACGAGCCCACCGGTGGAGTTGTCTACCGGGACCCGGGGGCGGTGCACATGCTGACCAATGTCGGGGACACGACTTACCTGGCCCGGCTGGTCGAACTCAAGTAGACGCGCCGAGCGCGGGCCGCGCGCCGCGCGGCGCGCCGGTGGCGATCGGGTGTACCAGGTGCGTAACGTGCCGGACATGGCCTTTCGGACCTGGGGCAGACTGCTGCTCACGGCGCTCGGGGTGAGCGTGCTGGCCGGGGCCGGTCAGCTCGGTGTCGCGTACGGCTTCGGCATCGTCCGGCTCACCGGCGCTTTCACCGGCACGACCGTCAACCAGTGGCCGGCCCAACTCGTCTGGGTGGGCTGGTTCGCCGCGAACGCCGCCGTCGCCGGCGCCGTCCTGACCGGACGCCTGGCCCGCCGGGACACCCTGGCGGCCAGCACCGGCCAGCAGCTGGTCATCGGTGGTGCGGCCGCGCTCGGCGCCACCGCCGTCGCGCCGCTCTGCATGCAACCCGCCCGAGCCGCCGAGTTGATCTCGGTCGACCCGGTCTGGGCGGTCGGCATCTGCGCCATCCTCGGCGCGGTCATCGGAGCGGGCGCGGCCATCGCCGTCCTGCTCCGACCCGAGCTGGGCTGGAACATGGCGGCCGTGGCCGGCGCGGTCTGGCTGCTGGCGTTGATCTCCGTCCTGCCGTCGCTCGGCACGTCCGGCCCACTGCCGACGGTGCGGCTCGGCGTGCTGGAGCCGAGCTGGCTCGACGACGACGCCGCACAGCGGCTCGCGCTGCTGCTGCTACCCATCACGGCGCTGCTCGCCGGCGCGGCGACCGCCGGGCTCTCCCGCTGGCGGGGCCAGGTCCCGCTGATCAGCGGAGCCACCGGCGTGGCCGGTCCGGTCCTGGTGGCGTTCGCCTACCTGACCGCCGGTCCCGGTGACGCGGTGGACCGCTACCAGACCACCCCCTACTACGGCGCGTTGATCGCGGTTCTCGCCGGTGCGCTCGGCGCGGCAGCGGCCGCCCTGCTGCGCTGGCCGGTACGCGCCCGCAGCACCGATCCGCGGGCGATCGAGCCGACCGCCATCCTGCGTCCGCTGCCCACCGCCCCCGCCCTGCCCAGGTCCGCGTCGACGAGTTCGGCGGACGACCTCGACACCGCCGACCGCACCGCGGACGATCCCACCGCGCTTGGGACCGTCGCAGGCGAGCCTGCCACCACGGAGCGGATCGGCACCGGGCACGGCCCGCACCCCGCCGACGGCGCGGTACGCACCGTCCCCGCGCACTGGGACTGGCCGGCGACCACGGCGAGCGGTCAACACGGTCCGGCCACCGCCGACCTGACCGGCCCGGAGAAGGCCGGCGCCGGCTGGGTGACCGCGCCGACCAGCGAGTTCGACGCCGCGCGACACGATCCCGCCGCCGGCCCGGACGAGGCCACCGCCACCGCCTCTCCCCTCGCCGGGCTCGACTCGTCGCTCGCCGCCAACCCGACGGACCGACCGCTGGAGAGCACCTCGGGGACCACCGGGGCCAGCACGATTCCGCCCACCGATGGCCTCCCGACGAGCGAGGGCACCACCGGCCGCACCGACACCGGCAACCCGGCCACGACCGACCGGGACACGGCAAGCGCGAACGGCACCGGCACGGTCCGCACGAGCATGACCGGCGATGACGCCACCGCTGGAACGCCGGCACCCAAGCCGCGTCGAAACCGCAAGGGGAAGTCCGTCCCCGCCACCTCGGACCTGGACGCCGGCGGCACGTCGTCGACCACCGGGGCCGCACCAACCGGTCCGACCCCCGCGAAGCCGGTACCCACCGGAGCCGGTGCAGCCGCGAAGCCCGCCCTCACCGGTACGGGTGCCACCGCGAAGCCCGCCCCCACCGGAACCGGTGCCACCGCGGAGGACGCAGCCGGCGCGGGCGCGAGCACCGGACGAGCCAGGAAGGCCGCCCGTTCCGGCAGCGCCACCGACGGTTCCCGGCCCACCGCGGACATCCCCGCCGGCCCGAACACCCCGACCGGCCCGAACGCCCCGACCGGCCTGGACACTCCAACCGGCCCGGACACTCCAACCGGCCCGGACACCCCGGCGGCTCCGGAAAGCCGGCGCGACGAGGCTGGTCAGGGAGCCACGGCGGCGTCCCCGACCGCTCCGGCCACCGAGGCCGCCACGGCCGAACGGAACACCGGCACCACGCGACGGAGCGACAGCACCAGGGCCGAGCAGACCCGCACCGACCGGTCCACCGACGAGCCCGGCTCCGGTGCTCGCCTCTTCGGCTCGGAGCCCGTTGGCGACGCGCAGCCGGACCGGTGGACGCCGACGCCGCCGGCCTGGCCAAGCACCACGACGCCCACGCAGGTCGAGGACGCGTCCGCGGTGCCGAACGCCCAGACCGCGCCCGATCCGGCCGAGTGGACGCCCCGGCCCCGACACCGGGCACCCCTGCCGGACCTGAGCCGGGCCAGCACCTGGGACGCCTTCAACACCACCCGGCGCGGTGGGCCGGCCGACACGCGGACCGGTTCGACGGACGACTCCCGGACGGCACCGACCGGCACAACCGCGCCGAGTGACCCGGTGGCTCCCGCCAAGGCGACGAGTTCGACAGCGGCGACCGAGCGCGGCGACACCCGCGGCGCGTTGGACCGCGCGGCCGCGCGCTGGCGCCGGGCCACCGGCGCGTCCAACCGCGACCGAGGGGTGCCGGCGTCCGAGCCGAACGCGGCGGCGGAACCGGACCCGATCTCGGCGTCCCCGGTCGTACCGGGGCAGGCTGCTCCCGCGCCGGAGGACCCGACGAGCGCCGACCCCACGCCGGCCGCGCCGACGCCCGGGGACGAGGCGGAACAGCCGTCTCGGCGAGGACGGCTGGGCGGACTGTTCCGCCGCAACCGGCCCCGGGCAGACGAGGAGACCCGTACCGTCTCGGACGCTGAGGAGCCGCTGCCGGCGCAGGACGAGGAGTTCGTCGACTGGGTCGCCGGCCTGGGCAAGCCCGTGGCGGACAACGAGCCGGAGCAGGAGAGCGGTCGCCGCTCGCTGCGCTCCTCCGGCCGGCACCACCGCGACTGACCGGCCCGCCGAACCGTTGCCGGCCCCGCCCGTACGGAGGCGGGCCGGCAACGGGCCGGCGGATCAGGCCAGCGGCAGGTAGACCCGGCTCCCGCCGGACACGAACTCCTCCGACTTGTCCTTCATGCCGCGGGCCGCGTACTCCTTGAGCTCCTGGGTGATCTTCATGGAGCAGAACTTCGGCCCGCACATCGAGCAGAAGTGGGCCGTCTTCGCCGGCTCGGCCGGCAGCGTCGCGTCGTGGTACGAACGCGCCGTCTCCGGGTCCAGCGAGAGGTTGAACTGGTCCTCCCAGCGGAACTCGAATCGCGCCTTCGACAGCGCGTCGTCCCACGCCTGCGCGCCGGGGTGCCCCTTGGCCAGGTCCGCCGCGTGCGCGGCGATCTTGTACGCGATCACGCCCGCCTTCACGTCGTCGCGGTCCGGCAGACCGAGGTGCTCCTTCGGCGTGACGTAGCAGAGCATCGCGGTGCCGAACATGCCGATCATCGCCGCGCCGATCGCCGAGGTGATGTGGTCGTACGCGGGCGCGATGTCGGTGGTCAGGGGGCCGAGCGTGTAGAAGGGGGCCTCGTGGCACCACTCCTGCTGGAGGTCCACATTCTCCTTGATCTTGTGCATGGGTACGTGCCCCGGCCCCTCGATCATCACCTGCACGTCGTGCTCCCAGGCGACCTTCGTCAGCTCACCGAGAGTGCGCAGCTCGGCGAACTGCGCCTCGTCGTTGGCGTCGGCGATCGAGCCGGGACGCAGGCCGTCACCGAGGGAGAACGTCACGTCGTACCTGGCGAGCAGCGAACACAGCTCGGCGAAGTTCGTGTAGAGGAAGTTCTCCTCGTGGTGCGCCAGGCACCAGGCCGCCATGATCGAGCCACCCCGGGAGACGATCCCGGTGACCCGGTCCACGGCCAGCGGCACGTACGGCAGCAGCACCCCGGCGTGCACCGTCATGTAGTCGACGCCCTGCTCGGCCTGCTCGATGACGGTGTCCCGGAACACCTCCCAGCTCAACTTCACCGGGTCACCGCCGACCTTCTCCAGGGCCTGGTAGATCGGCACCGTCCCGATCGGCACCGGCGAGTTCCGCACGATCGCCTCCCGGGTCTCGTGGATCCGCTTGCCGGTCGACAGGTCCATCACGGTGTCCGCACCCCAGCGGGTGGCCCAGGTCAGCTTCTCCACCTCCTCGGCGACCGACGAGCTGACCGCCGACGTGCCGATGTTGGCGTTCACCTTGACCAGGAACGCCTTGCCGATGATCGCCGGCTCGCACTCCGGGTGGTTGACGTTGAGCGGCAACACCGCCCGACCGGCGGCGATCTCGGTCCGCACCAGCTCCGGGTCGACGTTCTCCCGGATCGCCACGAACTCCATCTCCGGCGTCACCACGCGGCCCGCGCGTACGCGAGCTGCGTCGGACGACGCCCCTCCGAGCCGGCGAGCGGCGTACCCGCGCCCCGCACCGGCGCCACGTCACCCCGCTCGGCGATCCACGGCCCCCGCAGAGGCGGCAGCCCCACCTCCGGATCCGATCCCGGGCCGACGTGTCGTAGAGCCGCACCGGCGGATGGTCGCCGGTCAGCGCCACCTCCGCGAACGGCACCCGCACATCCGGCCGCGAACCCTCGACGTACACCTTGCCTCGTGCCTGCACGACAACCTCCCTGGTGATCAAGCGGACCAACCGAAGTGATCCAGCGGTCCACGTCCCGCGCCCAGCTCCCAACTCCGCGCACCGGTCAGTGCGCGGAGCACGTACTCCTTGGCGGTCCCGACCGCGGCCGCACCGGATCGCCCAGCGCCAGCCGCACCGCGATCGCCGCCGAGAACGAGCACCCGGTGCCGTGGGTGTGCCGGCTGTCCACCCGGGGAGCGCGCAGCAGAGTGGTGACGCCACCGCCGTGCAGCACGTCGACCGCCTCGCCGCCGTCCAGGTCGCCGCCGGTGACCACGACGTACTCCGGGCCGCCGGCCGCGAGCGCCTCGGCGGCCACGACCATCCCGGCCACGTCGTCCACTCCGCGTCCGGTGATGGCCGCAGCCTCCGCGCAGTTCGGCGTCGCCACCCTGGCGTACGGGAGCAGCCGCTCCACCGCGTCCACCACGCCGAGCCGGTGGCCGCTCGTGGCGACCAGCACCGGGTCGACGACGAGTTGGGGCAGCCGGCCGTCCCGCGCGGCCTCGGCTACCACGTCGGCGACCGCGGGGGTGCCGAGCATTCCCGTCTTGACCGCGCCGACCGTGAAGTCGCTGAGGACGCTGTCCAGTTGCTCGGCGACCGTGCGCGGCGGCAACGGCAGCACGGCGTCGACTCCCCGGGTGTTCTGCGCGGTGACCGCCGTGAGGACGCTCGTGCCGTACGCGCCGAGCGCGGCGAAGACCTTGAGGTCGGCCTGGATGCCGGCACCGCCGCCGGAGTCCGAGCCGGCGATGGTGAGGATGGTGCGCGGTGTCACGGCCCCTCCTTGGTTGCGGTTGGGGGCTGCGGCCGACTGTTCCTGGTTGCGGTTGGGGGCTGCGGCCGACCGTGCCCACTCCGGGCGGTCAGGCTTGATCCCTGCGCGGGCACGGTCGGCCGCAGCCCCCGTCGTGGGGACCTGGCTGACTCCGCGCCGGGTTCTGGGAGCTTGGGGGTGACCGCCTTTGTAAAAGCGCTGGTCAGCGTGCTGGCTGTTTCGGTGGGATCTTCTGCTCGCATGAGGGCGCCCAGGATCGCCACTCCTGCGGCTCCCGCTTCTATGCAGGCGGTTACCTGATCTGGGGTCTCGATGCCGCCGAGCGCCAGGACGGGCACGCGGCTGCTGCCGACCAGCGCGCGCAGCCCGTCGGCGCCCAGGGGTGGGCCGTAGCCGGGCTTCGATCTGGTGGGGTGGACCGGGGAAACGGTGGCGTAGTGCTCGGTGGTCAGCCGATCCAGCTCGGCCCGGTTGTGGCAGGAGCGGCCGACCAGCCGGTGCGCCGGCGGCGGGTACGGGCCGGCGGCGGGCAGGTGGACGGCGTCGCCGCCGAGCGGGTCGGGGCCGGCCACGATGAGGGTCCCGCCGACGTCGGCGAGGATCGCGCGCAGGGCGACGGCGAGAGCGGCGCGCTCGGCGCGGGGCAGGTCCTTCTCCCGCAGCACCGCCCAGCGCACTCCCCCGGCCACGGCCCCCGCGACGACCCGCTCAAGCCCGCCCCGCGCCACCAACCGATCCGTCAGGACGACCACCCCTGACGGCTGCGAACCGCGGTCGCCGGTCACAGGTCGGGTCTTCCCTCGTCGGGAGTGGAGGGAAGGGCGTGGAAGCGGCGGGCGATCCGACCCGCGCCGGCCGCCAGGTGGCCGGCCTCGACCGCGTACCGCATCGCCGTGGCCATCGCCACCGGGTCGGCGGCCCGGGTGACCGCGCTGGCCAGCAGCACCGCGTCGCAACCCAACTCCATCGCCAGGGCCGCGTCGGATGCGGTGCCGATGCCGGCGTCCAGGATCACCGGCACGTCCACGCCCTGCCGGATGAGCCGGATGTGGTGCGGGTTGCCGATCCCGAGCCCCGAGCCGATCGGCGCCCCGGCCGGCATCACCGCGGCGCAACCCACGTCGGCGAGCCGGCGGGCGAGCACCGGATCGTCACTGGTGTACGGCAGGACTGTGAAACCGTCGGCGACAAGTTCCTCGGCGGCGCGGAGCAGTTCCACCCCGTCGGGCAGCAGCGTCCGCTCGTCGCCGATCACCTCCAGCTTGATCCAGTCGGTGTCGAACGCGTCCCTGGCCAGCCGGGCCACCTTCACCGCCTCGGTCGCGGTGTGGCAGCCGGCGGTGTTCGGCAACAGCCGTACGCCGCAGCGGTCCAGCAGCTCCAGCAGCCCGCCACCGCTGCCGGGGGCGGTGTCCACCCGGCGCAGGGCCAGGGTGACCAGCTCGGTCCCGGACGCGCGGATCGCCTGTTCCAGCACGTGCAGGTTCGCGGCCCCGCCGGTGCCGAGGATCAGCCGCGAGCCGAACGTCTCCCCACCCAGCTCGAACGACACGCGACTCACCCGCCCTGCGCGGCGGTGAGCACCTCGACCCGGTCACCGTCGCGCAGCTCCGTGACCGGCCAGCCCGCCCGAGGCACCACCTCGCCGTTGACCGCGACCGCCACCCCACGCTGCTGCGGGGCGACGTCACGGACCAGGTCGGCCACCGACGCGCCACCCGGGACGCTTCGCCCGGCTCCGTTCACCGTCAACTCCACTGGTCCCCCTCCATCGTCGGATCAGGTGCGTCACCGGCACCGGCGAACCGGTCGGGCCGGAACGGCGCGAGCAGCGGGTCGGGCACGCCGGTGAGCACCAGGTCGGCGATCAGGTCGGCGGTGACCGGGGTGAGCACGATGCCGTGCCGGTGGTGCCCGGTGGCGGCCAGCACGTCCGGCCGGCCGGGCAGCGGCCCGAGGATGGGCGCGTTGTCCGGGGTGCCGGGGCGGAGCCCGGCGACGGCCTCGACCAGGTCGTACTCGGCCAGCTCGGGCAGCAGGTCGACGCCGGCGCGGAGCAGCCGCAGCACCGCGCCGGCGGTGACCGTGGTGTCCGAGCGTTCCTCGACGGTCGCGCCGAGCACCACCTCGCCGTCGGCGCGGGGCACCACGTACGCCTGCTCGCCGTCGGCGTACCCCCGGATGACGTGCCGGAAGCCCGGCGCGACGCCGCCGGGCGCGCGCAGCCGGAGGATCTGGCCCTTCACCGGCCGCACGGGCAGGCCGGTGAGCGCGGCGGCGCCGCAACCGGCGCGACCACGACGACCCGCGCGTCCAGCTCGGACAGTCGGCCGACCGGATGCGGAACGAGCACCGCACCGGCCCGTTGCGCGGCCGTGCGTAGCGCCGGCACCAGCAACCGCGGATCGACCTGGTGGTCGGTGGGCGCGAGCGCGCCACCGCGCACCCTCGGCGCGAGCGCCGGCTCGCGGTCGCGCAGCGCGCTGGGCAGCAGCGGGGTCACCGGCAGGCCCAACCCCTGCTGGTACGCCCAGAGCCGACGCGCCTCGGCCAGGTCGTCACCGGTCAGGCCGACCAGCAGGGTGCCCTCGGTCCGGTAGCCGAACTCGACGCCGGTGGCCTCGGTCAGCTCGGCGGCGAACGCCGGCCAGCGGGCGGCGGACGCCAGCAGCAGCTCGGTCAGCTGCCGTTCACCGAAGTACGCCTCGGCGACCGGGGAGAGCATGCCGGCGGCCACCGCCGAGGCCCCCGACCCGGAGGCCGGATCGTGGACCATCACCCGCAGCCCTCGGGCGGCGCACCGCCAGGCGATCGCCAGCCCGATCGGTCCGGCCCCCACCACCGCCACGTCCGCGGCGGTGTCCCCGGTCCTCACGTCAGCGCCCGGAGCAGTTCCGCGGTCGCGCGGGCCGGATCGGCGGCGGCGGAGACCGCACCGACCACCGCCACCCCGTACGCCCCGGCGGCCCGCAGTGCCGGCACCCGGGCGGCGGTCACTCCGCCGATGGCGACGACCGGCACGTCGACGGCGTCGGCGACCGCGCGTACCCCCGCAGGGCCGATGGGGTCGGGCAGGCCGGGCTTGGTGCTGGTGGCGTGGCACGGTCCGACGCCCAGGTAGCTGGCCCCGGGTTCAGATCCGTCGCGTCCCGACCGATCCTGATGTTGGTGAAGGTCGCGTTGCCGTTCAGCGAAT
>NZ_JAEVHM010000016.1 GCF_016802865.1 Micromonospora parastrephiae
CACGGCACCGGGGCGATGGCGCGGGCGAACACGGCGGCGTTCGCCGTTCCGGCGAGAAGCGCCAGACAGGCCCCGGCCAGCGCGACGGCGAAGTCGGCGGCCGGGCGGCGGACCAGCGCGTAACAGCCGGCGGCGATCGCGCCGAGGCCGGTCAGCAACGACCAGACCTGCCCGGACAGCAGCCCGACCAGTACGCCGCCCACCCCCTGGGCGCCGGCGTCCAGCTCCCGCCCGACCGGGTACACCACGGCGACCGCGCCGCCGGCGATCAGCAGCGCCCCGAGCCCGGACAGCGCCCGGATGCCGGCGGGGGAGGCCGCGGCGAGCAGGCCGAGCGCGCCCACGGCGAGCGCCCCCACGATGGTCAACGCCCACCAGGTGTACGCGTCCGGCGGCGGCACCCAGTCCAACGTGCCGTCGATCCGCACCGGGTCGGCCCCGTCGCGCAGCGGGACCGTCCAGTCCCGGACCCGGTGTTCGCGCTCCGGCGCGGCGCGGACCGCCTGCGGCGGTGCCGACTCCTGCCACAGGGCGCGCTGGTCGTGCCAGCGCGCCGTGCTGCCGTCGGCGATCCGCCGCCAGGACGGAGGCGCCGCCGGGTCCGCGTCGGCGGGGAGCGTGGTGTCCCCGGCGATGGTGCGGTTCAGGTAGGTGGCCGGGGACCGGGTGTTCTCGTACACGCCGTCCGGGCCGACCCGCAGGTACGGCTCACCCGAGTAACCGATCACCTCGATCGGGTGGCCGGTGTCGTTGGTCAGCTCCAGGCGGGCACCCGCCTCGATGACGCGTACCTCCAGGCCGGGCCGGGCCGGGGTGACGCCCGTGGCCCGGGTGCGGTAGTCGCTGCCGTTCGGGGCGTCCGCGCCGTGCGCGGCGGCGGGCGCCGCGGTGAGCAGGGTCGCCGCGCAGACGGCGGTGGCGACCAGGCTGGCGCGGGCCAGCAGGGTACGGATCACTTGTTGGCCGCCGCCACGGCTGCGGTGAGGCCCTGCGGGCTGCGGTCGGCGAGCGGCTGGCCGTTGACCAGGATGGTCGGCGTGCCGGTGACAGCGCTTCGGCTGGCCTCGTCGGTGACGTGCTCGGTCCACGTCCGGTAGGTGCCTTCCTTGACGCAGCCGCCGAACGAGCCCCGGTCGAGCCCCACCCCCGCGCCGATGTCGATCAGCTCGTCGTTGCTGAGCCCGGCGCTGCCCTCCGGCGGCTGCTTCTCGAAGAGCGCCTTGGCGTACTCCCGGAACTTGCCGCCCGCCGCGGCGCAGCCGGAGGCGGCGGAGGACCGGGTCGAGTACTCGGTGGTGGAGAAGCGGTTGAGGTACGCCACCGGGTGGTAGACCACCTTGGCCTTGTTCTCGGCCACCAACTGTTCCAGGGTGGCCCCGCTGGTCCGCTCGAACTGATTGCAGGCCGGGCAGAGGAAGTCCTCGTAGACGTCGACGGTGACCGGTCCGCCGCCGGTGACGATGCCGGTGCCGTCGGCGTTCGCGCCGGGCGGGGTGGTGAAGGTGTCCGAGCGTTGGCTGGACCAGACGGTCCAGCCGATCACACCGGCGATGACCAGCACGGCGACGGCGGCGGCGGAGACCCAGATCGTGCGGCGGCGGCGCCGTTCGCGGGCGAGCTGCTCACGGACCACCCGGGCCGCGTCCCGCTGCCCCTTGCGACTACTCATCCTCGACCTCCACAGCGGGTTCGCCGGACAGCCACCCGTCCACCGATACGGGCGTACGTGGCCAGATCAGCAGAAATCCGGCCAGCACCAAGAATCCCAGGTCCCGCAGGATCTCCGGGAGGTAACTGGGTGCCTGCCCCTCGGCCAGCTGCCCGCCACTGCCGAAACAGCCGCAGTCGATGGACAGGCCCCGCGCCCAGGCCGAGGCGATCCCTGCGACGAAGACCACCAGCAGCGCGGCCGACACCCCCGCGCCGAGCCGGGTGGCCAGCCCGAGCAGCAGCAGCACGCCCAGCGCCAGCTCGACGAAGGGCAGCGCGGCGCCGACGGCGGTCGCCACGTCGTACGGCAGCACCTGATAGGCGTTGACGGCCCGCCCGGACGCGGCCAGGTCGCCGACCTTCGACGCGCCGGCGATCAGCCACACGGCGGCGAGGCCGAGCCGGGCCGCGATGCCGAGCCAGGGTCGGACGACAGGCCAACGGCCGGCCCGCGCGGGAGGTGCTGTCACGCTCATTTGTCGTCCCGTCTCCGCCGGAAGTTCCGCGTTCAGCCGGCCAGGGCGTCGCCGACCGCCTCGACCAGCTCGTCGCGGGCCCGGGCGACCCGGGATCGGATGGTGCCCACCGGCACCCCCTCGACCGCGGCGGCCTCCGCGTACGACAGGCCGAGCAGTTGCGTGAGCACGAACGCGGCGCGCCGCTCGGCGCTCAACCGGCGGACCAGGTCGGCGGCGCCGAACTGCCGGCCGGATCCGGATGCGGTCGGTCGGTGTACGCGTTCGCCGCCAACCTCTCGTCGAGGCGGCGACGGCGGACCACGGTACGCAGATGGTCGGCGCAGGCCCGCCGGGCGATGCCGAGCAGCCAGGTGCGGGCGCTGGAGCGGCCCTCGAACCCCGGCAGCGCCCGGAAGGCCCGCAGGTAGGTCTCCTGGGTCAGATCGTCGGCGCTGTCGATGTCCACCAGAGCCACGGCGAAGCGCCAGACCTCGGCCTGGGTCAGCCGGACGAACGCGGCCTGGGCGGCCGGATCGCCGTCGCGGGCGGTCAGCGCCCACTCGGTGGCCGGATCCCGGCCGGCGTCACCGGTCGGCTCGGCTGGACCGGAGGCGCCGGCGTCACGCGGGACGGGGATCACGAGAAACCAGGTTACGCGGCGCCCGGCGCAGCGTCAGGGCCCTTCGGCCCTCGGATGGTCTGCGCCACGTCGGGAACTTTTCCCCGCACCGCGCCGACTACCTGCTCATGAGACGCGACCAGGTACGCGCGGCGCTGGTGGCTGGGTGCAGGTGAACCGTTCACCCGCCTCGGGTCGCCGAGAGCCGCGTCGGTCGGCGACCATGGCCGGCATGACTGTCGCCCCCCGCCGTTGGGTCGCCCGGCTGGCCGCAGCCGCCGGCCTCCTCGTCACCGTCGTCGCCCTGTTGATCGCGCCGGCCACCCCCGCCAGCGCCCACGCGGTGCTGTCGAGCAGCAGCCCGGCAGCTTCCGCGGTGGTGCCGAGCGGGCCGTCCGAGGTGGTCCTCACGTTCAGTGAGTCGGTCCGCAAGGTCCCCGACAAGGTCCGGGTGATCGCGCCGGACGGCTCCCGGGCCGACCGCGGTGAGCCGTCGTTCGACGGTGCCGTGGTGACCATCGGAGTGGACCCGTCCGCCGGGCGTGGCACCTACCTGGTCAGCTTCCGGGTGATCTCCGCCGACAGCCACCCCGTCTCCGGCGCGTTCACCTACTCGGTGGGCGCGCCCTCGACCCCGCCGGTCGACTCCGGCAACGACAGCCGCGCCAACCCGGTCGTGGTCAACGCGGTGAAGGTGGCCCGTTTCCTCGGCTACGCCGGCCTGGTGCTGCTGGTCGGTCCGGTGCTGGTGCTCGCCGTGCTGTGGCCGCGGCGGCTCTCCCGGCGGGGGCCGACCCGGCTGGCCTGGACCGGCCTCGGGTTGGTGGCCGTGGCCACCCTGGCCGATTTGTGGTTGCAGGTGCCCTACACCGCCGGTGGTGGCCTTTTCGAGGTGACCGGCGAGGGGCTCGGCAGCGTGTTCGGCAGCGCCTTCGGTGCCGCCCATCTGGTCCGGCTCGGCCTGCTGGCGGCTTCGGCGTTCCTGCTCCGGCCGATGCTGGCCCGCCCGTCCGGCCGCGCGGACGCGATCATCCTGGCCGTGCTCGGTGCGGCCGCGTTGCTGACCTGGCCGCTGGCCGGGCACCCGGCGGCGTCCCCGGCGCCGGCGGTGTCGGTGGTCGTCGACGCGGTCCACCTCGGCAGCATGGCGGTCTGGCTGGGCGGTCTGCTGATGCTCGGCGGCTTCCTGCTGCGCCAGGCCGACGAGCGGGAGTTGGGCGCGATCCTGCCGATCTGGTCCCGGTGGGCGGCGCTCGCCGTCTCGGCGTTGCTGCTGGCCGGCACCGTCCAGGCGTTGATCGAGGTGGCCACCCCCGACGCCCTGTTCAACACCACCTACGGACGACTGCTGCTGGCCAAGATCGGCCTGTTCGCGATCGTGATCGCCGTGGCCGCGTACTCCCGGCAGATGGTGCGTCGACGCACCGCGGCGCAGCGGCCGGCGCCGGTGCGCCGAGCGGTCTGGGTGGAGCTGGCCGTGACCGCGGTGGTGCTGGGCCTGTCCGCGACGTTGGTGCAGACGACACCGGCGCGGACCGCCGTGGCCGAGCCGTCCGGCACCCAGGCCGGCCTGTTCAGCACCACCCTGTCCAGCCCGCTCTACTCCCTGCGGGTCGAGTTGGACCCGGCCCAGCGGGGCAACAACTCGATCCACCTGTACGCGTACGCCCCGGACAACCAGTCGCAGCCGCTGCCGGTGGCGGAGTGGAAGGCCACCGCGGCGCTGCCGTCGGCCGGGATCGAGCCGATCGACGTGCCGTTGCTGCCATTGGTGGACAACCACGCGTACGGCGATGTCAGCCTGCCGGCCGCCGGTGACTGGCAACTGAAGATCACGGTCCGGACGACCGACATCGACCAGGCCACGGTGACCGCCACCGTGCCCATCCGTTAGAGAGGTTCGCGAAACCCATGACCCGACTCCGGCGTACCGCAACCGCCGCTACCGCCCTGGCGTTCACCGCCGTCGCTGTCCTCGGCTTCGCCGGGCCCGCCTCCGCCCACGTGACCGTGAACCCGAAGGAGGCGACCCAGGGCGGCTACGCCCGGGTGGCGTTCCGGGTGCCCAACGAGAGTGACACCGCGTCGACCACCAAGCTGGAGGTGGTGCTGCCGGAGAACGCGCCGGTCGGCTCGGTGTCGACCATGCCGGTACCCGGCTGGACGGTGGCCGTGGAGAAGCGCAAGGTGGACCCGCCGATCGAGGTGCACGGCAGCCAGATCACCGAGGCGGTCGCCAAGATCACCTGGACGGCCACCGGTGACGCCGGGGTGAAGCCGGGCCAGTTCCAGGAGTTCCCGGTCTCGATGGGCCCGCTGCCGAAGGTCGAGTCGATGATCTTCAAGACCCTTCAGACGTACTCGGACGGAAACGTGGCGCGCTGGATCGACGAGCCGCAGCCGGGTGGCGCGGAGCCGGAGAAGCCGGCGCCGGTGCTCACCCTCACGGCCGCCGCGCCGTCGCGTCGGCCGCGCCGGCCGCCGCCGTGACGTCGACCGACGACGATGACGACGACGAGGGCGAGGGCGACGGCCTCGCGGTCGGCCTCGCGGTGGCCGGTCTCGTCGCCGGTCTGGCCGGTCTGGCGCTGGGCGGGCTGGCGTTCGCCCGGACGCGTCGGGAGCCGGTCGCCAAGTCCTGACCCACCGCACACCCACTGGCCCGCCGGACCATCCGGCGGGCCAAGCGCGCTTTCCGGCGGCCGGAACCGTCCGTGCTGTCGATATCCCCTGATCAGGCGGCGTACGTCGGTAAGGTCGGCCGGGTATCTGGCTACGGAGGGGGACGGTGCGAATGCGTTTCGTGCGGGCGATCGCCGGAGTGCTGCTGTTGGTCATCGGGATTCCGGCGCTGTTCGCCGGCGGGGCGCTGTGGCTGGTGACCCGGCATGCCGATCCCGGTGGGGCCTTCGCCGCCCGCTTCGAGACGGTCCGCACACCCGGACACGCCGTCGTGGTCGGCGACCTCGACCGGCTGCTGCGGCAGGAGGCGCCGTTCGCGCGTACCGTGCCGACCCGGCTGCGGGTGGACGCCCGCACGCCCGGCGGCCCGGCGTTCGTCGGCCTGGCGCCCACCGCCGAGGTGCGTCGCTGGCTGGAGCCGGTGCCGCACGCCACGGTCAGTCGGGTCGCGCTGGCCCGGGGTCCGCTGCCGGTCCGGCTGGACCCGGCCGGCCCGGCCGCTGCACCGGCCACCGACGGCGCGGTCAGCCCGCTGGGCCGCCCGTTCTGGGTACGCGAGGGGATCGGCTCGCTGGAGTGGAGCGCCGACGAGCTGGCCGACGAGCCGATGAGCCTGGTGGTGATGCGCCCGGATGGCGGCGCCGACCTGGCGCTGGATCTGCGCGCCGAGTTGCGGGCGGCCTGGATCGGCCCGGCGACCTGGGGTCTGCTGGCCGCCGGGGTGCTGCTGGTGGTGGGCGCGGTGCTGCTCCTGCTGCGGCCGCAGCGCCCGCGCGAGGTGGTCTTCGTGGTCGAGCCGGACCAGGTGCCGGTGCTCGCCGGCCGGCTCGGGGTCACCTCGCTCAGCGGCCTGGGCGCCCGGGTTCCCGGTTCGGCCCCGCCGGCGGTACGGCAGCTCGCTCCGGTCGGCTCGGTGGAGCGGCCCCGCTCGGCGATCGGTGCCGAGCCGGCGCGACCGGCCACCCTCGCCGACCTGGAGGCGGCGGCGGGACAATCCTGCCCGCCCGGGGTGACGTTGAGTCTGGCCTGGCCCCCCGCGGCGGCGGAGCCGACGGTCCGGCCGGTGGAGGTGGACGAAACGGCGGGCGGCCCTCCGCGCTGCCGACACGGAGGGCCGCCCTCACCGGGGGATCGGTGCTACCCGAGCGACGCTTGAGGTAGATGAGACCAGGTTAGCCCCGATCGTGGCTACTGGGGAAGTCTGTCCATTTGGTGCGACTTTTCCGCGACTCGGGTCGAGTGGACCGGCAGGACCACCAGCAGCAGCAGGCTGAGCAGCACGTAACCGTTGCGCAGCACGAAGTCCACCGGGTCATCGGTGCGGACCGGCGCCACACCCCAGTCGTGGAACGACACCACGCCGTAGATGATCAGGGCGCCGGTGCCCACCGCCAGCCCGGCCAGCCACCGCCGCCTGCGTACCTCGTCCGGCCGGTCCGCGCTCAACGCCGCGTCGGCGAGCAGCACCACCGCCGGCACGAACCAGTAGATGTGGTGGGTCCAGGTGATCGGACTGACCAGGGCGCCGACCAGGCCGGTCAGGGTGAGGCCGGTCAGCGCGTCCCCGGCCCGCGCGGCGCGGACCGCCCGCCACAGCCCGTAGCCGGCGACCACGGCAACCACCAGCAACCAGAGCAGCCGGTCCGGCTTCTCCGGCGCGGTGAAGCGGCTGAGCAGGCCGAACAACGACTGGTTGCCGGTGTAGTCGGTGCGGCCCACCCGCTCGGTGGCCCACAGCTCGTGCGTCCAGAACCGCCACGAGTCACGCGGAGCGATCGCCGCCGCGAGCAGGGTCGCCGCCGCCGCGGTCGCACTCGCCACCGCGGCGGCCCGCCACCGACGGGTGGCCAGCAGATACACGATGAAGATGCCGGGGAAGAGCTTGAGCGCCGTCGCCAGCCCCACACCGACCCCGGCCCAGCGTCGCGCCTGCGGTACGGCGAACAGCAGATCGGCCAGGATCAGCACGACCAGCAGCATGTTGATCTGCCCGAAGGTGATCGTCTCGCGGGTGCTCTCCACCGCCAGCACCAGCAGCACCGCGACGGTGAGCGTGAACGCCCGCGGCAGGTCGTGTCGCGCGATCACCGGCGTCACCAGCCAACGGGTGGTCAGCACCACGGCCAGCACGGTGAGCACCGTGAAGATCGTCACGGTGGCACCGAGCCTCAGCAGCCCGAACGGCCACAGCAGCAGCGCGCTGAACGGCGGGTAGGTGAAGTACAGCTCGCCCTGCACCCGGTCCGGCTGGACGTAGTCGTAGAGCGGATTGCCGGCCGTCCACCACTCCATCGCGGACATGTAGATCTTCAGGTCGAAGAAGTTGTGCACCAGCCCCGGCAGGTACAGCGCCGGCAGCACGGCGATCAGAGCCACCACCGTGACCAACCGACGGACCGTACGGCCGCCGGGGTCGTCCTCGCTGACGGCGGGCGGTGCGACGGGTTCTGCTGGCACTCCGAAACCCTAGCGGTCTGCTCCACCCAGAGCGCGCAGCCGCGGGGTGTGGGCTGCGCGTAGGCTGTGCCGGTGGCTGAACTCCTCGTCTGGATCGACTGTGAGATGACCGGTTTGGACCTCGGCAGCGACAAGCTGATCGAGGTCGCCGCCCTCGTCACCGACCCCAATCTCAACGTGCTGGGTGAGGGGGTCGACGTGGTGATCCACGCCGACGAGGCCGCGCTGGAGGCGATGCCGGAGATCGTCCAGACGATGCACGCCAAGTCCGGCCTCACCGAGGAGGTGCGCCGCTCGGCGGTGACCCTGGCCGAGGCCGAGGACCTGGTGCTGGAGTACGTCCGCACCTTTGTCAAGGATCCGCGTACGGCGCCGCTGTGCGGCAACTCGATCGCCACCGACCGGGGCTTCATCGCCCGGGACATGCCCCGCCTCGACGCGCACCTGCACTACCGCATGATCGACGTCTCCTCGATCAAGGAGCTGTGCCGCCGCTGGTACCCCCGGGTGTACTTCGGGCAGCCGCAGAAGGGCCTCGCGCACCGGGCGCTCGCCGACATCCGGGAGAGCATCCGGGAGCTGGAGTACTACCGGCGCACCATCTTCGTCCCGCTGCCCGGCCCCGATGTGGAGACCGCCAAGGGCATCGCCGCCGAACTCTGACCCCTCGGGCGCTGACCCGGGAACCCGCTGGACGTGTCCGGCGGCGGTGTGGCTATTATTGGTCCGCACCCCGCCCGGTGCTATCGACCGGGCGACGGCGGCATGGTGGCTGTAGCTCAGTTGGCAGAGCACCGGGTTGTGGTCCCGGTTGTCGTGGGTTCAATTCCCATCAGTCACCCAGCAGGTCAGGCCCCCTCCTCGGAGGGGGCCTGAGTCGTTCCGGAGCCATCTCGCCTCATCGAGGCGGACACGCGAGAGCCCCCTCCGAACGGAGGGGGCTCTCGTCGTTCTGGTCGCTCAGGCGGTCGGCGTGGGGGTGGGCGTGACCGCCCCGTCCGGGGTCGGCGAGGTGTCCGGGTCGGCCGGCGGCTCGTACGGCACGGCGCTGCCCTTGACGTACTCGTCCCAGCTCATGTTCCAGTCGGTCCAGCCGTTGCCGTTCTGGAGCTTGCGCTCGGTGCCCTTGACCGTGATCGGGTCACCGATCTGCGTGTTCTTGAACAGCCAGTCACCGTTGGCCATGGACACGTTGACGCAGCCGTGCGAGACGTTCACGCTGCCCTGCTGACCCTCGGACCAGGGTGCCGCGTGGATGAACTCCCCGCCCCAGGTGAGGCGCTGCGCGAAGTCAATCTTGGTGCGGTAGCCCTCCTCCGGGCCCAGCTCCTCCATCGTGTCGAAGACCGTCTTGCGCAGCTTCTCGATGACGACCATGGTGCCGCTGGACGACGGGGTGCTCTTCTTGCCCAGGCTGACCGGGATGGTCTTGATCACGGAGCCGTTGCGGGTCACCGTCATCCGCTTGGTCCTGTTGTCCACCGTCATGACCACCGCGGCGCCGATCTTGATGTCCACCGAGAGGTCGGCACGGCCGTACCAGCCGTCACCCATCGGCAACCCGCCGGCCTGCACGCGGTAGGAGACCTTGCTGCCGGTCTTCCAGAACTCCTTCGGCCGGTACCGCACCTCGGTGGGGCTGACCCAGTGCCAGATGCCCTCCTGGGCGGGCGTCGAGGTCACCGTCATCCGGCGCTGCACGTCGTCGCGGTAGTCCTCCGGAACGGACCGGTCGAACTTCACGATCAGTGGCATCCCGACGCCGACGACCTGGTTGTCGCCGAGGAAGCTGCTCACCCGGATCTGCTTGCCCGGCTCGGCCATGGTGGTGAAGGTGCTGGTCGCGGTGGCCGGACGACCGTCGTCTCCGGTCGCGGTCACGGTGGCGGTGTAGCTCGTGCCGTACGCCAACGCCCCGCCCGGAAGCCAGGTCTTGCCGTCGGCGGCGAGGGTGCCCTCGACCGCCTTGCCGGCCGCGTCCTTGAGCTCGACGGCGGTCTCCACGGCGTCCTTCGTGCTGAAGGTGATGCCGGTGGACGCCGGCACGTCCTTGGCGTCGGCCGCCGGTTCGCTGATGGCCGCCGAGGCATTGGGCGCCGGGCTCTCGCCGCCGCCCTGCCACGAGGACGGTTTGCCGTCGCCGTCGGTGCAGGCGGAGGTGAAGGCCAGCGCCACGGCGAGAAGCCCTGCCGCGAGTACGCGGCGTCGCCGACGCGGCCGGATCAGCTGGTCCTGGCTAGCTCGCATGATTCCCTCACAGTCCGTGGTCCCTGACCCATCGTCTCTTACTGACGCGTGAGGGCTGGCCCTGGTTGCCGAGGGTGAACCGAAACACGCCGACCACTTTGCCGGAATTTTGCTACCATCCGGCGTTTCGTGAATCGGGTTCGTCTCCGTACCGGGTCCGAGGGGTTGCCGCCGCCGTCGTTGCGTCGCGGGCAGTGCAAGGGTACGCGCCGGCCCCCGCTGTCGGCAGGGCCGGCGCGACAGCGCCCACGGCTCAGAGCGTCGGGCCGGACCCATCCTTGGGCACCGGCAGGGCGCTGCCCTTCACGAAGTCCGACCAGCTCAGACTCCACGCCGTCCAGCCGTTGCCGGCGGTGATCCTGCGCTCGGTGCCCTTGATCGTGATCGGGTCGCCGATCCGTGTCTTGTCGAACAGCCACTTGGCGTTCGCCATCGACACGTTCACACAGCCGTGCGAGACGTTCTGCCGCCCCTGCACATGCTCCGACCAGGGCGCGGCGTGGATGTACTCGCCGCCCCAGGTGAGGCGCTGCGCGAAGTCGATGTCGGTGACGTAGCGGTTGGCCGGGTCCGGGTCGTCGCGGGTGTCGAAGACCGTGGACTCCTTCTTCTCCATCACCACCATCGTGCCGCTCGACGACGGCGTGCTCTTCTTGCCCAGGCTCACCGGGATGGTGCGCACCAACGCGCCGTTCTCGTACACCAACATCTTCTTGTTGGCGTTGTCGACCTTCATCTCGAACGAGCGGCCGATCTTGGCGGTGGCCTTGCGGTCGACGTCGCCGTACTTGCCGTTGCTCAGCGGCACCCCGGCCAACGCGATCCGCACCGTGATGGTCGTGCCGGGCTTCCAGTACGCCGGTGCCCGGTAGTACGCCTGGGTGCCGTTGTCGACCCAGTGCCAGGCCCCCGGCTGCGGCGGGTCCGTGCGGACGAACATCCGCTTCTGCACCGCCGCCCGGTCCTTCTTCGGGATGCCCGGGTGGAACTCGGTGACCACCGGCATGGCCACCCCGTAGCTCTTGTCGTCGAACAGGTACAGGCCGGATCCGATGGTCGACTTCGGCTTGGCCATCGTCGTGAAGCTGCTGGTGCCCTGGCTGCTGGTGCCGTCGGGCGCGTTCGCCGTCACCGTGGCGGTGTACCGGGTCCCGTACTTCAGCGCGGCCGACGGCACCCAGGAGGAGCCGTCGGTGCGCAGCTTGCCCTCCACCGGGCTCCCGCCGTCGGCCGTCAGGGTGACCGCGGACACCTTCGCGCCGTCCGGGAGCTTGGCGCTGATCTCCGTGCTCACCGGTTTGTTCTTCGTGCCGTCGGCCGGGCTCAATGTGAGCGGCGGCCCGCTCGGCGTCGCCGGCGTCGAGGGCGTGGCCGAGGGGTCGGCGCCCGCGCTCGCGTCGGACGACGTCCCTCCGCCCACGAATTCCGGCTTCTTCTGCTCGTCGCCGCACCCGGTCAGTGTCAGCGACGCCGCCAGGGTCAGAGCGCCCACCACCGCCCCGGCTCGCGTGAACCGTGCCATCCCCACCTCTGTTCTCGCGTACCTGGCGGACATCGTGCCGTATCAGTGCCGAGACCCACGCCCCTGTGTTCAGCGCACTGGCCGACTTATGGCTATTTGCCCGATAAGCTCGACCGAAGGGGGGAGCCGGGTAACCGGATTGGAGCCCGGCTCAGCCGGGTGCTAATGTTCTCCCCGTTGCCGACGAGCGCCGCTAGCTCAACTGGCAGAGCAGCGGACTCTTAATCCGCGGGTTCGGGGTTCGAGTCCCTGGCGGCGCACTTCTGATCAAGGTCCTGGGCTGGCGTGGTACGCCGGGCCAGGGCTTTTTTCGTGTCCCGCCCCGATGGCCGATCGCTGTCGTGCGGCAAGGTCCACGGCCGGCCCCTCGCCGGTCTAGATTCCTCCGCGGTTGACATCGGAGACGGCGAGGGGCGCAGGTGGGCGACGAGAAGGTCAGCGAACGAGGCTTCCGGGACGGGTTCGACCTGCTCGTCACCCCCGACGCCCGGTTCACGCGGTTGCTGCGGCGAGACCTGCGGCGGACCAGTCATACCTTCGCCATCGCCGGCCTGCTGCTGTCGATCACGAGCCTCGGTACGTTCATGGCCGACGGCGCCTGGTTCCTCGCCGGGCTGTTCGGCCTCCCGTTCGGGGTGGTCTGGTGCTTCGCGGGGCTGCTCAACGGTTCGCTGTACCTGCGACGCAACCCCCAGATGCTGGCGCCGCTGCGGTACGCGTTCACCGCGGAGGCCATCGAGTGGCACACCGCCCACACGTCGCTGCGGTTGCCGTGGACGGCGGTCAAGCACGTCAGTCGTATGCGCGAGGCGTACCGCCTGGACTGTGCCGACCAGCACCCGCGGTACCTGTGCCGCACGACACTGACCCCGTCCCAGGACGCGCAGGTGGCGGCGTACCTCGACGAGCGCCTGGCCGCGCGCCTGGCCGCCGGGACGTCCGTGCGGTCGATGCCACCCGACGGTGGTGGCCGTTAGCGCGACGACGTGGACGCTGATCCCGTCCCGAACACCGTCCACGGTGTCCCGCGCCTCAAGTAATGCTCAAATTCGGGTCGCCTGACCCGGTGCCGTGGCAAACGCACATACGCTCACCGAACTCGGCTCGCGCACAGCCCTTCGGACCCTTCTCGCAGCGACAACCATCGTTGTACGCAGGCACCACGTACGCGAGTTCCCACCGTCTGTTCTCAATGAAGGGGTTGCCTGCACCTCAAGCAGCTGTCCCAAGTGGAAGGAGGGGGAAATGCGACGCAGACAACGGCGCATCGCGTTTGTGGCGCTGCCCGCCCTGGTGGCGGGCGTCCTCGTGGCGAGCGGGCCCGCGGGCGCAGATCCCACGGGGTCGACCGCCACGGGCGGCCCCGGACTGTCCCAGCCCGAGGATCGGGACCAGGCACGCCCCGTACACATCAAGCTGGCCGGCGCCGACATGCTGGACAGGGTGGTCGCCGCCGGCTTCGACCTGGAGCACGGCCTCAAACGCGTGCCGACCGGCATCGAAGGCGAGGCGGTGGTCACCGCCGAGCAGATCACCCAACTGAAGGCGATCGGCGTCGAGGTCCTCGGCGACGACGCGGGCTTCGCGTGGAGTGACCAGGCCGACGGCGGCATCCAGGGAGCTGCCGCGCGGGCGGTCCAACCATCGACCCACGAGGCGACGGTACGCATCGCCCGCGCCGACTGGTTCACCACGAAGGGCCAGGGCTTCCTCTACGTCGAGGCGCGGACCACCGAGGGGCAGCAGGCCGAACCGGTCGTCGAGATGCAGCTCGAAAACGACTCGGGCAAGGGCACGCCGTTCGGCTTCGCCCGGACGATGAGCCGGTTCGTCGACTCCGGGCAGTACATGTTCCACCGGAACCTGTTCAAGCTCGACGCTCGCCCCAACAGGATCCAGGTGACGAGCTCCACCGGCGGCGTGGCAACCGGCGCCGTCTCCGACTGGCTGGAGGACGCCCCGCCGCCGCTGACGGCGAACCCGTCCTACAAGTCGGACTTCGTGGACGGCTACCGGCACCCGCAGCAGCTCTACAGCCGCGCCAAGGAGATCGCCCGCCAGTACCCGGACATCGCCGAGATCATCTACCTGCCGAACCAGACCAACGGCTACCAGCGCAAGGCCCAGGCCACGATCGGCGGTACGGGGCAGGAGGCGGTCGTCGTCAGCTCGGCCGCGTGGGGCCACGAGGGTGGCAACGACGTCACGGTCGAGTTCGTGGACCGGCCGGGAGCGGACCTCCCGCTCGCGGTGGAGGTCGCGGGCAAGGCGGTCCGCGTCCTCCTCGCGAAGGACGCCTCCGGAGCGCTGGCGAGTACGGCCAACCACGTGGCGGAGGCGCTGCGGACCCAGTCCCAGGGCCTCATCGACCGGGCGCACCCGTATCGCACCAACGCGGGCACCGGCATCGTCGCGCCGACGGCCGGCCCGGTCGCGCTGACCGACTTCCTCGATCAGAAGCGCGCCGGCGCACCGGCGGGCGAGGTCCCGCGAGGCCCGGTCACGATCCCCGTCCTGCGGATCGGCAAGCACCGTGACGGTAAGAAACCCGGTGTCCTGATCCAGGCGCAGGACCATGCCCGCGAGTGGGTGCCGGCGACGACCAGCCTGGAGTCGGCCGAGCGTCTGGTGCACAACTACCGGTCCGACCGGGAGACGAAGAAGATCGTCGAGAACACCGACGTCTTCTTCATCCTCTCCAACAACCCCGACGGGGCGAACTACAGCTTCTACAACTTCGCCTCGCAGCGTAAGAACATGACGAACCACTGCCCGGACGCGACCGCCGATCCGGGGCAGCGGAACTCCTGGGGCGTCGATTTGAACCGGAACTACCGGGTCGGGTCGGGCCACGACGGCTACGCGGGAGGGTCGACCAGCTGCGTCAGCGGCACCTACCAGGGGCCGGAGGAGCTGTCCGAGCCCGAGTCGAAGAACATCATCTGGCTGGTCGGGAAGTATTCGAACATCAAGTTCATGATGTCGGTGCACTCCAACGGCGGTCAGCTGTTCTGGCAGCCCGGCGCGTACATCGCGGACGGACGGATCACCACGCCGCGTCCGCCGCTGGGTGACGAGGCGTTCTACTGGCAGTCGGCCGCCAGGATCCTGTCGCAGGTCAAGGCGCACCGGGAAACCGTCGTCACACCGGAGAACGTCGGCGGCTCGTCCGACGTCCTGTACTCCTCCGCGGGCAACGTGCGCGAGGATCTGTACTACACCTACGGGATCTACGCCTTCGGCTGGGAGGTCGGCGGCTCCGTCTACAACCCGGCCACCGGCGACTGGCAGGGCGGTTCGTTCCAGCCGGAATGGGCTGGGAACCCCGAGCTCGTCAGCGGCCACGCCGAGACGATGGAGTACGCCAACGGGATCATGGAGATGTTCCGGGTCGCGGCGGACTGGGGCCGGGACAGGAAGGACCCGACGTCCCGGCTCGTCCCGGGCGACGGGACATACCGCGGGCCCGTCGACGTGCGTTTCGAGACGAGTGAGCCGGCCACCATCTACTACACGACGGACGGCAGTCGACCCACGCTCCAGTCGCCACGCTACGCGGCGACCGAGTTCCGTGAGCCGGGGCAGGTGTTCCACGTGACCGAGACGACGACGTTCCGCTGGTTCTCGGTGGACAGCGCCGGCAACATCGAGAAGAACTACGACCCGACGAAGAACGACAAGCGCAACAACTACCGCACGGCGACGATCAGGATCGTCAAGAGGTAGTGCCCGTCTCGTGATCATTGCCTCGTCGGTCGGGGTTCACCCGCACTGGCGAGGCAATGACCCGGGCACGCGGCACCCGGGGCGCAGGGAGTCGCCGGTCCACTGCCGGTGCTGCCATCAATCGTCGTACGTCTATAGTTGCGTCAATCACTAGATCATGGCCGTGGTTAGCGCGGCCGGATCGTCGAAGCGCTTCGACGATCCGTCGTTCAGGCCCGTCAACCGGGTGTCGAGCCTGGCCACGCCGGTCTCGGCGCCCCTGGCGTCGGTCGTACGACATGAGGAGAACCGCATGCGGAACAGGCGCCTCCGGCGTGGAATCACCGCGCTCGCGCTCGCTTTGCTGGCCCTGCCGGCCGTTCCCGGCACCGCGCTCGCCGAACCCACCTACCCCTTCCGAGATCCACACCTGCCGGTGCACGCCCGGGTCGACGACCTGCTCGGGCGGCTCACCCAGGACGAGAAGATCTCGTGGCTGCACCAGTACCAGCCAGCCATTCCCCGGCTGGGCATCGGCCTGTTCAAGACCGGCACCGAGGCCCTGCACGGGGTCGCCTGGTCGACCGACATCGACAACAACGGCGCGGTCGTGAAGGCGCGCGGCACGTCCTTCCCCCAGCCGGTGGGCATGGCGAGCACCTGGGACCCCGACCTGATCCAGCGGGTCGGCTCGGCCGTCGGCGACGAGGCACGCGGCTACCACGCGCAGAACCCCCGAGTCTGGGGCCTCAACCTCTGGGCGCCGGTGGTCAACCTGCTCCGCGATCCCCGGTGGGGCCGCAACGAGGAGGGCTACTCCGAGGACCCGCTGCTCACCGCGGCCATCTCCACCGCGTACGGCTCGGGGATGACCGGCGGGGACCCGGACCACCTAAAGAGCGCCCCGACCCTCAAGCACTACCTGGCCTACAACAACGAGGTCCGGCGCGATGTCACCTCGTCGAACGTGCCCCCACGGGTGCTCAACGAGTACGACCGCGCCGCCTTCAAGCCGGCCATCGCCGCCGACGCGGCGACCGGCGTGATGGCCTCCTACAACCTGGTCAACGGCCGTCCCGCCACGGTGGATCCGGATCTTGCCACGGTGGTGCGCGGCTGGACCGACCAGCCGCTGATGAACGTCACGGACGCCTGGGCGCCGAACAACCTCGTCGCCTCCCAGGGGTACTACCCCACGCAGGCCGAGGCGAACGCCGCGATCATCAAGGCCGGCCTCAACAGCTTCATCACCGACGACACCAACGCGCAGCCGACCGTCACCGCCATCAAACAGGCGCTGGCGACCGGCCTGCTCACCGAGCAGGACATCGACGCCCGGATCCGGGAGATTCTCAACGTCCGGTTCCGGTTGGGTGAGTTCGACCCGGGCGGCGGCCGGTACGGCGGCATCACCCCGGACGTCATCAACAGTCCCGAACACCAGCGACTCGCCCGGCAAGCCGCCGGCGAGGCGATGGTGCTGCTGAAGAACTCCCGGCAGGCCCTCCCGCTGGACCCGACCCGCACCCGCAAGGTCGCCGTCCTGGGCCCGCTGGCCGACACCCTCTACTCCGACTGGTACGGCGGCGACCTGCCGTACGAGGTGACCGCACTCGACGGCATCCGGGAACGACTGGGCGGCTCGGCCACCGTCAGCGGGCTCGACGGGGCGGACCGGATCGCGCTGAAGGTCCCCGCGACCGGCCGGTACGTGACGGCCACCGGCACCACCGACGCCGACCCGGTCGCCGCCACCGGCGCCACCGCCGAACTCGCCGCCCAGTTCGACGTGGTGGACTGGGGGCAGGACGTGGTGACACTGCGCAACGCCGCCAACGGCCGCTATCTCGGCTACAACTGGGGGCCGTTCCTCACCCGGGACGCGCAGCCGAACGGCTGGTACGTCCAGCAGCAGTTCAAGCTGGAGCCGCAGGCCGACGGTACGGTCGCGCTGCGCTACGCCGGCTACGAGACCACGGAGAGCTGGTTCGGCGCCGACACGTACGTCACGGTCGCGCCGACGGCGCCCTCAAGCTCGGCGCGTCCACGGCGGCCGACGCGACCCACTTCAGTCGCGAGGTGCTCAGCAGCGGGATCGACCGGGCCGTCGCGGCCGCCAAGGCGGCCGACACCGCCGTCCTGGTCGTCGGTAGTAACCCGTTCATCAACGGGCGCGAGGCGCACGACCGCACCTCCACCGCCCTGAGTGCCGGCCAGGAGGCGCTGGTCAAGGCCGTGACCAAGGCCAACCCGCGTACGGTGCTGGTGCTCCAGACCAGTTACCCGGTCACCATCGGATGGGAGCAGGAGCACGTTCCGGCCATCGTCTGGACCACCCATGCGGGCGCCGAGACCGGGCACGCCGTCGCCGACGTCCTGTTCGGCGACCGCAACCCGTCCGGCAAGCTCACCCAGACCTGGTACCGCTCGGACGGGCAACTGCCACCGGACCTGCTGGAGTACGACATCATCACGTCCGGGCAGACCTACCTGTACAGCACCGCGAAGCCGCTCTACCCGTTCGGCCACGGGCTGTCGTACACCCGGTTCCGGTACGGCCAGCCGCGCACCGGCGCCACCTCGGTCGCGGCCGACGGCACCATCACGGTCAGCGTCGACGTGACCAACACCGGCACTCGGGCCGGGTCCGAGGTCGTCCAGCTCTACACCCACCAGCGCACCTCGCGCGTCAAGACCCCGATCCGCCAGCTCAAGGCGTTCCAGCGGGTGGAACTCGCGCCGGGGCAGACCCGGACCGTGACGGTGCGACTGCCCGCCGCCGACCTGGCGCACTGGGACGTCACCCGCAGCCGGTGGGTGGTCGAGTCGTCCGTGCACGACCTGATGGTGGGCGCGTCCGCCGAGGACTTCCGGGCGCGGACCGCGATTCGGGTACGGGGTGAGGTGATCCCCGCCCGTGACCTGTCCCGGCCCACCCGGGCGGAGAACTTCGACAGGTACTCCGGGGTTCGGCTGGTCGACGAGACGAAGGCCCGCGGCACGGCCGTCGGTGCCACCGCGGCCGGCCAGTGGATCGCCTTCGCCGGTTCCGCGCTGCGTCCCGGCGCCCACACCCTCACCGCGAGGGTCGCCAGGGCGGACGCGGGCGCCGGCACGATCCAGGTCCGGCTGGGCTCACCCACCGGCCGGCTGCTCGGCACGGCCACCGTGCCCAGCACCGGGGACGACTACCGGTACGTCAGCGTCAACGCTGAGTTGGCCCGCGCCGCCGGCACCCACGACGTGTACCTGGTGTTCGACTCCGCGCTGCGGCTGGCGGACTTCTCCATCAGGTGACCTGAGCCCGGGGCCGGGTCGATCGTCGGCCCGGCCCCGGGCCTTCGGTTCGTCAGCTCGCCGTGCAGGGCAGTGTGGGCGTGCTGGGCGTACCGGTGGACGAGCCGAGAAACCCGAACGTGGTGTTGGCGCCAGCGCCGAGGTCCCCGCGGTGACCCGTAGCGGGCGCGACATCGCCGTCGGTCTGCGGCTCGGCGAACCACACCTGAGCGGGACGCGACGTGGCGGCGAAGGCTTCCGCCAGGTACGTCCGCCGATGACGCCACCGCGCGAACGCGGATTCGTCGGATGACGGCAGCGGGGTCTGGGAGTCAGGCGGGGCGCTCCGCCCGATCCGAACGCATTTGCGCATAGACCGCCTCCAATCGATGGTTGCATTCGTCACACGTGTGACCTACGCTTCGGGCAAGACTTTCGTAGCGATTGGCAAAAGAGTGCGGTCGGGCGACAGAAGTCCCCCGCCGGCCCTTAGTGGCGTCGCTGTTTCCGTACTCGTCGCTCGATAAGCACGTGGGCCCGTGTCGACGGCAAGTGAGAGGAACAGTGCGTGAAAACAATCGTGTCCACCGCTCGCACGTCATTGTTGGCAGCAGCGGTGCTCGTCGCCGCGGTGCTGCCGGCCGTGATGACAAACCAGTCGCCGGCATCGGCGGCGGTCCAGCAGACCTTCTACGTCGCACCCGACGGCAACGACACCAACCCGGGCACCATGCAGTCCCCATTCAGGACTCTGCAACGAGCCCGGGATGTCGTCCGCACGGTGAACGCGAGCATGACCGGCGATATCAACGTGTACCTGCGCGGTGGGAACTATCCGGTCAGCGGTACCGTCGAGTTCGGCGCCGCCGACTCCGGTACCAACGGGTTCCGGGTGGTCTATGCCGCCTACCCCAACGAGAGGCCCGTCCTCGACGGGGGCGTCCAGGTCACCGGGTGGACCCAGCACAGCGGCAACATCTGGAAGGCGCCCCTGGACCGCGCCAACAAGCTGCGGACGCTCTATGTCAATGACAAGCGCGCGTACATGGCGTCGAAGACGATCAGCTCGGCGGGGTGCTACGGGACGTACAACATCACCGCTGGCCAGGCCGACTGGGCCTGGGAGTCGGGATCGCAATGTGATGGCGCCAAGTACAGCCTGAGCGATTTTCCCGCCATCGCCCGCAACCACGACGATATCGAGATCGAAACGGGGACGACCTGGACCACGGCCATCGTGGGCGTCCGCCAGGTGACGACGAGTTCCGACGGCGCGAACCGGGTTGCCCTGTTCCAGCAACCGGGTGCGGCCATCGCCCAGGGTGCCTTCAACGGCAATGCGCAGGTGGGTGGCACCCACAAGGTCATGAACGCCTACGAGTTCCTGGATACACCCGGCGAGTTCTACTTCGACAAGAGCAGCCGGACGGTCTACTACTACAAGGCCACCACCGAGAACATGTCGACCGCGACGGTCTACGCGCCGAACAACGTGGCCACCGTGCTGCGCGTTGCCGGCTCCTCGACGAGCAACCACGCGCGTAACATCACGTTCTCCGGTCTGACGGTGCAGCACTCCGACTGGAACCTGGTCAACGTCGCCGGCTCGTCCTTCAAGCAAGCTCAGCAGGGCAATCTGAGCGCCAACGTGTACGCGAAGGGCAACTTCCACGTCTACTACTACCGCAATGTCGACGTTACTCCCGGCATCCTCCAGATCCAGAATGCCGACGGGATCCTCCTGCAGCGCAACCGGATCCAGCACACCGGCGGCGACGGAATCAACATGGTCAACGACGTGCAGGGCACGCAGTTGATCGGGAACCACACCAACGACGTCGCCGGTTCCGCCATCACCGTGGGTCATCCCCAGCATGTCTACATCGGAGACGGCACGTCGACCAACCGCGAGAAGTACTCCGCACAGGTCGAAGGACTGCCGAAGAACATCGACATCAAGAACAACTACATCTACGACAGCGCCGTCTTGTTCAACGGGCACAGCCCGATCTCGGCGTACTTCGCCGATACCCTCACCATTCAGCACAACCGGATCGAGAAGAGCCCGTGGTCGGGCATCACCCTCGGCTGGGGCTGGTGGAATTTCGACGGATCATCGGGCTCGATCGTGCCCAACCGCCCCACCACGACGGCGAGAAACAACACCATCAGCTACAACCACATCATCGACACGGTGCAGCGCCTGAGCGACACGGCTCCGATCTACACGCTGGGCAGTCAGCCGGGGACGACGATCACGAACAACTACCTCCAAGGCGTGCCCGCCGGCCACAAGTACGGACTGCACCCGGACGAGGGATCGGCGTTCATCACGTTCCGCGACAACGTTCTGAGTATCGACAAGAACGTCACCTGGATGATCAATTCCGACGATTTCGGGCGAAAGCACGATTTGAGCATCACGCAGATCTACGGCCCGATCAACAAGGTCTCGAACAAGAATCTGCCGAACAGCACGATCCAGGACATCCTCGTCTCCTCCGACTACGTCTGGCCGGCGGCCGCCTATGGCATCGCGGTGAACTCCGGCCTCGAGGATCCGTTCCGGGACATCATCCCGACGAGCAACTTCTCCGCGCCGAACTACGTCCTACCGGCCAGCACGTTCGTCAGCAGCGGAACGTCGTCGATTCCGATCCGAAGCGTCGGTGACGCGACCAGGACGATCTGGCTGGCTCCCTCCGGTACGACCACCTTCGCCGCCGGCCCGACGATGACCAGCGCAGGCGGCACCGCCACCTCCATCGCCGTGCCGACGGCACCCGGCGAGTACCGGCTGTACGTTCTTGACGCCCAGGGCAATCGATCAGCCGAGTCGACCTCGATCGTCCGGCAGCAGGGCACCGGCAGCGGTCAGCGGAACGGACAACTCGTGGGTGGCCAGTCGGGCCGCTGCGTCGACGTGCCCAACTCCACGACCGCCAACGGCACCCAGGTGCAGCTCTGGGACTGCTCCGGCGGCACGAACCAGCGGTGGGGCTACACCGCCAGCAAGCAGTTGACCGTGTACGGCAACAAGTGCCTGGACGCCTCCGGGGCGGGCACGGCCAACGGCACGGCGGTCATCATCTGGGACTGCCACGGCGGACTCAACCAGCAGTGGAACGTCAACGCCAACGGCACCGTCACGAACGTCCAGTCCGGCCTCTGCATCGATGCCAACGGCGCCGCCACCGCCAACGGCACAAAGGTCATCCTCTGGTCGTGCAATGGTGGCGCCAACCAGCTGTGGAGCCTGCGCAGCTGACCGGCCACGCCTGGGGCCGGGCCGACCCGGCCCGGCCCCGGGGACGGGTCCGATGCCCCGGTCGGAGACGTGTTAGCGTGCTCGTCGTTGTCAGCGAGCGCCGCTAGCTCAACTGGCAGAGCAGCGGACTCTTAATCCGCGGGTTCGGGGTTCGAGTCCCTGGCGGCGCACCAACGATCAAGGCCCTGACCTAGTGATTCACACTGGGGCGGGGCCTTTTTCGTGTACGCGGGTGGTGGGTGGTCGCTCGGCGGGTGCTCGGGAGCCGTTGGACCAGGGCTGGCGATGCTGGGACATGTCGGTGTTCCGTGGACGCCTGCGCTCATCGTCATTTCTGAAGTGGCCATCCCACGCCGAGCGTCAGGGCATTGGCGCATCCGACCGCTGAGGCGTCGCCGCGCGTCTTCGAGCATCCGGTCGTTGGCGATTACGCTGGTGGCGTGGGGGGACAGCTGCGGGTTCGCGTGCAGGGGGACCTGTATCACCCGGTGGTGCCGCCTGGCGCCGTGTACGTGGGGCGGCAGGGGTTCGGGTTGCGGCGCTCTCCCTGGGCCAATCCGTTCAGCCTGCGAAAGGATGATCGGGCGGAGGCGTTACGCCTCTATCGGCAGTGGCTTGCGGGGCAGCCAGCCCTTGTTGACCGGGCGCGGCGGGAGCTCACGGGGAAACAGTTGGCGTGTTGGTGCCGCGTCGAGGATGCGTGCCATGCCGACGTGCTGGCCGACATCATCGGTTGAGGTGCGATCCGTATCTCGCGGCGGGCCGTCTCGGTGCGTACACACCGCCGATGCTGAAGGACTGCGGTCTTGCCGCTTGGTTCCCTACGTAGAAGGCGACGTCGCGGTCGGCGGCGCAGAGCTGGGTGAGGAACTTGTTTCTCAGCTGTTCCGCGGCCTCGGCGTCGGTGAGCTGGTCTAGACGACGTTGTAGGGCGACGAACTCCCAGTCCCAGAGTGTCTGTTGGTGCCCGCGGCAATGACGGTCTGCGCAGCGATAGCGGTAGGCACCAGTGAAGCGTGGTGCTTGAAGCGGGCTGCGCTTGGCCGGTTCCAGTAGGTCGAGCTGGTTGAGGTAGCCAGCGATCTTCTTGCGATCCTCCGCCGACCAGCCGGGATGGCGCTTGACCTGAAGAGACGAGATGTCGGCCACGCGAATCAGCGCGATCGATCGTGCGCTCCGGTCGTCGCGGGCCTGTTTGTTGAGCCAGCACATGGAGTCTTCGACGAGCGGATCGAGGAGGTTTCGACGCGACTGTCGGCTGGCGATGTGCCGCTCGGTGGTCATGGTGTCCACGATCGGCTTCCAGCTCTCGCGCCGCTGGTCCTGACTGGCTGGCAGTGCGTCGACGTGGATGATGTCGTACTTGTGGAACTTGCCGTCGTCGTCGAGGTCTCGATAGTGGACCGGGTAGAGGCGAATCCAACCCGTCCAGGGCGGGTCCATGCCCAGTGCCCCGACGCAGACCGTCTCGCCGTACCGCGCGGAGGGGTTGGGTGCCGCCTTCACTGTGATCAAGAGGCGGAGTGTCGCTGGTCGTGCCAGGACTGGCTTCGGTCTCGAATCTTCGTCGGTGCTCGGTCCCCACAACGGAAGCTGTTCCAACGGAACCACCCACATTGCTAAATGAAGCTGCCCAGGCACGTTTAGTTACATAGACGGTCTCACATTAAATGGATCCGGCACTAGCCGGCAGGGGTGAGGGTTGGACTCTCAGTCAAACGCCAGCGCGCAGAACCCATCTTTCCCATTACTGTTAGTAACCGCTGTCTCGGCCCGTGGTGCGCCATTGCTGGGCCGGAAAGGCGCGTGTCAGGCGCTCCTGGAGATTGGTGCCGCGGTGCAGCGCTCTCTGTGGAGATCAACTACTGAGGGTTTGGTTTGACCGCTTCGCCTCCTCTGTCCTCAGCTCTTCGGCTGATTCGGTGAACAGTGATCTCGAAAATCGGCCCCAAAACCACGGTTTGGATATGTGGGTGCTCGCACGGCCCTTCACGCCTCGTTCAACGGCCTCCGGCGTGCGCTGTCTCCGGTCACGGGGGTCCCGGTTCCCAATCTTGCGATCAGGGCATCGACCACTCTCTGTTACAGCCTTCGCGAACAGGATGTCGGGCCGCCGGGGCTCGGAGGGATCATCAGGGAATGGGTGACCAGGATGCCGTGCGGCTGCTATCCCCGCGGCGGTGGCGGATCCTGTCGTACCTGGCACAGCATGGGTCCGCGTCGACGCTGGACGTGGCGCTCGTCTGTGCGGTGTCGCGGCTGACGGCCCACCGCGACCTGGTGTGGCTGCACGAGGCGGGCTGGTGCGCCGTGAACGCTCGCCGGAGGACCGGACCCACACCTGGTGGTACGAGGTTACGGCCGAGGGGACGGAGGTGCTCCGCCGCGCCCTGACGGCGTCGGGGCGGCCGGTTCCACTGCGGTTGGGTCAGCGGCCCTCCGGCAGGGCGGATGCCCTGCTGTTTCTGCCGTTGATCGAGGTGTCGCGGCGCAACCCGGGGCGGTGCGAGCTGTTCCAGTGGCTGGCGACGATGGAGACCTCGTCGTGGTTGCGCCAGCACGACCTGGCGCAGTTGCGGGCCGACGGCTACGGCGTCTGGCTGCAGGACGGACGGTGCCTGCGGTTCCTGGTCCACGTAGACCGTGGCCCGATCGGCGTATTCGCCGAGCACGAACGGGCGACGTCAGGTCTGGGTGCACTGCTGGTCGGCTACCGGCGTGCGGACCGGCCGGTGCCGGTCGGGGCGGTTCTGGTGATCGCTCAGGACGCCGAGCGGGAGGAACGACTGCGGACCGACCTACTCCGTGGGCCGCTGCGGAACGTTGTCGCCACGACCACGCAGCAGTTGTTGTATCGCCACTGGCCGGACGAGCAGCTATGGCAGGTCCCGGGTGAAACTGGCAGACGTCGCCTCGTCGAGCTCGGATCCTGACCGCACCTCGTCACGATGCTTCTACGACGATCAGCCTCCTGGTCGCGATGAGGCCGGCGGCGTGATGCTGGAGTCAGCGTCGTCGTGCTGCGCTGCTACCCCTACGCTGGCGGCATGAGGGAGCGCAGCGCGGACCGAACTGGTAGGTGCTGATGAACCGGCATGCAGAGGCACCTGCGGAGGCGATCCCTGACGCGACCCGGGCTGATGTGGAGACGCTGTGGCGCTACCACGACATGCGTCACGAGTTGCGCCCGTGCGACGTGGGGATCGGATTGGGCAGTCATGACCTCGGGGTGGCTGTCATCGCGACGCGCTTGTTTCACGAGGGCCTGTTCCCCAGGATCGTGTTCACCGGCGCGAACGCCCCGACGACCGTCGAGCGTTTTCCGCGTGGAGAAGCAGTGCACTACCGCGAGTACGCCATCGAGCAGGGCGTATCCGCGGAAGCGATTCTCGTGGAGCCGCGTGCCACGAACACCGCCCAGAACCTGGAGTACTCGCGTCAGCTCCTGACCGAACACCGGATCCCGGTGAAGTCGGTGCTGATCATGTCGCGGCCCTACCAACAGCGTCGGGCCTACGCCACCTGCAGGCTGATGTGGCCGGAGGTTGACGTGGTGTGCGCGTCGAACCCACTCGAACTCGACGACTACGTGGCCAATATCGGCGATCCGCGGCGGGTGGTGGACATGCTGGTAGGCGACACGCAGCGGATCGAGGTGTACGCGGAGCGCGGGTTCGCGATCCCGCAGGTGATTCCAGACGAGGTGCGGACGGCGTTCGAGCGCCTGGTGGCGGCTGGCTACACGAGCCGACTGATCTGAGCTTGGTTACCAGCGCGGCCCTCCCGACCGGACACCCATCCGATCGCTGAGTTCGACGGCCAGTCGGGGTGGCCGGGGGCGGGTGAGGATGTCCCGAACGAGGTCGCGGGAGAGCTGGTGGTAGCGCACCTGGTCAGCGCCGATAACCTCTGCGTTCAGGAGCGCGGCGAGCGCGTCGTCGATGCGGTTCCACCGGGCAAGGGCTCGGGCGGTTTCGATGGCATGCCGAACCTGGCGCTCGACGGGCACGGTGCTGGTGTCGAGTGTGGCGCCGATGGCGATGGCGCGTTGCACGTCGCCGAGTTCCATCGCCACGGTCGTCTTGTGGATCGACACGTTGGTCGGCCCGAACGCGGTCCAGACGTGGTTGCCATCAGCACCGAGCCGCTGTGCGGTGGCATCGGCCTCCGTGATGTGGGTGTCGGCCGAGGCGCGGTCGTCGTCCCGGGCGGCGGCCAGCGCGCAGACGAGGTGCAGGCTGCCGTAGACCGACAGCAGCTGCGGAGTGGGTTTGGCGAGCCGTGGTTCCAGGAACTGCGCCGCCGTGGCGGCGAGGCCACGAGCCTGCGCATATTCGCCGATGGACGCCAGCGAGTGCGCGGCGGAGCGGCTGAGCGAGCCGATGACGACGTGGTCGTGGCTGGCGTTGGCGGCGGCCAACCCTCGGCTGGCTGCGGTCCACGCGAGGTCACCTTCGCCGAGCTTGGTGAGGAACAACGCGGCGAGCTGGTGGGCGTAGGCGGTCATCGCGTGCGCTCGCTGGCCATCGTCTCCGTCGTACGCCTCGGTGGCGGTGAGGCAGTCGTGGATGAGGTAGGGCAGTCGGCGGGCGAGGGTGCCGTATCGCGAGTGCTGGTAGGCGGTCCAGATCTCGGCGACGTCGTTCTCGATCTCGCGCAGAGCGGGCGCTTCGACGTCTCCCGTGCTGGCCAGCGTCGGCGCGAGGTGACGATAGTCGTGAAGCGCGGCCCGCAAGGCCGGGATGGTCTCGCGCCCTGAGTCGTCCGACCACTCGAACAGGCTCGGTGCACCGATCAGGTCGCCGAGGGACACGTCGAGGGCTTTGGCGATCGCGCGTATGACCGACAGCCGGTCGAGGTCGGCCCGGTTCGTCTCGACCTTGCGTAACCACTCCTGGGTCTTGCCGACCAGACCGGCTAGCACCTCTTGGGAGAGGCCTCGTCGACGTCGGTAGAAGGCGACGCGCTGGCCGATGGTCATGTCTTCCGTCATCCCTCGCACACCATCACCCTGCCCGCTGAAGGCCGCCGGACCCGGTACGGATTTTCCCGGTCCTCCGTACGGACCGCCCCTACGTTCAGTTCACCCCAGATCACCGGCGCGTGTCGATGCCGGTGTCGGGATGACTGACAGGGAGCTGTAGAGGGAGGGATCGATGGGCGGCGCACCACACCACGGCTTGGGCCGCTGGCTCGGCCCGTCCGGGAGCGAACTGTCTCGGCGTCTTCCCCGCCTGCGTACCGCCATGAGGGCTGCGTGGGTGGGTGATCGGCGGTCTGCTCCCAGCCGCCGTGGTGCGGCGGCGGGGTCGCCATTCCCCCGGCGAGCCCGCCGCTCATCGTCCCTGGTGGGGGTGGCGGCATGACGGTGTACGTCTCGCGTAACGCCATGGCCGGCCAGTCCCGGCTTCCCGAGCCGAGGTGGACGGCCTCGCCGGGACGGGTGTGGCCGGCTGATCCGCCGCTTCTCACCTTCGTGTGGCGTCGGCTGTTCGAGCAGCAAGCCCGCGAGGGCGGTCGCCGGTGACCGGGCCACAGCGCCGCCTCGCGGCGAACCGGCTCGCGCCAGCCGAGGTGGAACATCTGCCGATGCGCCCGCTGTGGCGGTGCCGCCGATGCGGGCAGCCGTGGCCCTGCGGCGCAGCGAAGCTCGCGCTCCTAGCCGAGTACCGGGAAGTGCCAGTGAGCCTGTTCCTCTACCTGGCCGGCTGCCTGCACGACGCGATCGACGATTTGCACCGGCTGAACCCGAGCGTCACGGGCAGCGCCGCGGACATGTTCTACCGGTTCCTCGGCTGGCCAGCCCGGCATACCCACGCCTACCGTGTCAGTACCACCACGGCCGTCAGCATCGAGGAAGCCTCCTCGTGATCGGCATCGGTCTCATCACCGCCACCGGCCAGCCGGCGATCGCCGGCAGTTTCCACACCCTGGTCGTGCAGCCGACGAGCTTCTGCAACCTCGACTGCACCTACTGCTACCTGCCCGACCGGAGATCCCTCCGCCTGATGAGCGGCGCGGTCGCGCGGGCCTGTGCCGAGTCGATCGCCCAGCAGAACAGCAGTCATCCGGTGAGTGTCGTGTGGCACGGGGGCGAACCCACCGCCACACCCATCGGGCTGTTCCGGGAGCTGCTGGCCCCGTTCGAGGAGTTGCGGCGCGCGGGGCTGGTGCGTCATGAGATCCAGACGAACGCGACGCTGATCAACCGCCGGTGGTGCGAGTTGTTCACGGCTTACGGTTTCGAGGTTGGGGTCAGCATCGACGGACCGGGCGCGTTGAACCGTAACCGTCTCGACCGGGCTGGCAACCCCACGGGCGCCCGGACCCTGCGCGGCATGCAGACCCTGGCCGACGCAGGGCTGAGGTACTCGGTGATCTGTGTGGTCACCCCGGAAACCATCGACCACGCGGGCGCCCTCGTCGACTTCTTCACCGGCCTGCCCGGCTGCGAGTCGGTGGGCTTCAACATCGAAGAGCAGGAGGGCGCCGACCGGGAACCGGTGTTGGAGGATGCCGCGTACCGGTTCTGGCAGCGACTCATCGCACGTCGCGTCGGCGGCAGCCCGCTGCGGATCCGCGACGTGGACCGGCTGGCCGACTACCTTGCCGCCACCCGTGCCGGGCTCGTCGACCACGCCCCCTACGAGCCGATCCCGACCGTTTCTTGGGATGGGAAGGTGGTGCTGCTGTCACCGGAGCTGCTCGGCATCAGCGAGCCGCGATACGGCGACTTCGTCGCCGGCAGCGTCCTCCAGCAATCCATCACCGCCATGCTCGCTCGCGCTGGCGACCTGGGCTACGTCGCCGAGTTCGTCGCAGCCCTCAACGACTGCGCCGACCTCTGCGCCTTCTACGACTTCTGCCGTGGCGCCCAGGCGGGCAACCGCTACTTCGAGCACGCGACGTTCACCGCCCGAGAAACGGCCTACTGCCGGACCACCCGACAGGCCCTCGTTCGCGCTGCTGCGGATCACCTCACCCCTCAAGGAGGAGCACCATGACCAACGCTCTCGCGACTCTCGTCAACGCCGCACCTGAGCTACTCGCTCGCCTCGGCGTCGACCAGGAGCGGTCGGTAGCGTCGATCGACGCGGCGAAGTTCGACAACCGCCCCAGCTGGGGAAACAAGGGCAAGTTCGACAGTCGACCCGGCTGGGACAACTGGAACAAGAAGAAGTAGCCCCCGCCACGGGGACGCGCGGGGTGGCGTGCCCACCCCGCGCCCACACAGGTTGAGGACACATGCGCACCACCACGATCGGCGACGTGAAGGTTCTGCTGCCGGACCTCGAACCGGACGACCTCGACACCACGACGGACCTCGACGGCGGCCTCACCGAGGCCCTCGTCGAGGGCGCAGGGTGGCGCGGCTCGCACCTTGAGGACGCCAGCATCCGCAGCAGCTTGATCGCCGGCGTGGACCTGAGCGAGAGCACCTGGGAAGCCGGCAGCCTCTACGGCTGCGAGATCACCCGCACCGACTTCTCCGGAGCGACCCTGACCGGCATCACCATCGAACGCTGCGCGATCACCGGCTCCCGGTTCACCGGCACCAAACTCACCGACGTACGGCTCAAAGACGTCCTGTTCGACGGCTGCCGCTTCGACTACGCCACCCTCCACCGCGTCACCGCAGCCGGCTCGGTCGCCTTCACCGACTGCACCCTCACCAACGGCGCGTGGTCTTCCTGCCGACTACCGCGCATCGCGCTGCGGTCATGTGACCTCGCCGGACTGGAATTGGACTCCTGCCACCTCGACGGCACCGACCTGCGGGGCAGCCGACTCGACGGGTTCAAGGCGCCGCTGGACAACCTGCGCGGCGTCACCCTTGGCGAGGACCAGCTTCCTGACCTCACCCAGATGACCGTCGCCGCCCTCGCCCTCACCGTCCGCAACGACTGAAGCAGAGGAGGCGTCGTGCTCGCTGAACCCACGGGCAGCCCGGACACGATCCTCGTCTGCATCCGGGGCAACTCTGGCTCGGGCAAGAGCAGCATCGCCCGCGAGCTACGACGCCGGCACGGCCGGGGCTGCGCCCTGGTCGAGCAGGACTGCCTGCGCCGCATCCTGCTGCGCGAGCGGGACAAGCCCGGCGGCGCGGCACCGGCGTTGATCGGGCAGACCGTTCGGTTCGCGCTGGACCACGGGTACCACGTGGTGCTGGAGGGCATCCTGCACAGCAGCCGCTATCGGGCGATGCTGACGGCTCTGCGGGATGGCCACCGGGGGCAATCGCTGTTCTGCTACCTCGACGTGTCCCTAGCCGAGACCCTGCGCCGGCACCTCACGCGCCCGCAGGTCAGTGAGTTCACGGCCGAGGACATGAGCGGCTGGTACGCCGCGCATGACGTCCTGGGCTGGTCTGACGAGCTCGTCCTTCCCGAGACGACAAGACTGGACGAGGCCGTCGAGGCCATCGCCGCTGTGGCTGGGCTACCCCAGACCGGACGCGACGACGACCGACTGCCGAACGTTCCGGCCCCGTAGAGCAGCTCAGCCGGCTACCGGTGCCGTTCCGGCGCACCGTTCGCCACCGTCGGTCCCGAGTGGCCAGACAGCCCGCTAAGCACGGCGACTGCGACGGCATGGAGCTCGCCCTACCGCGCCCGCCTGAGCCAGCTCTCGATGACAGTGAAGTCGTGCTCGGTCAACCCGCGACGGGGATCGACCCGATGCAGCAGGGCCGGGCCGTGGTGATGAGTCGACACCCACTGCTGATCGGCGTGGGAGATCTCGTCGTCGACCCAGACGAAGGGGCGTCCCTGCGCCCACTCGACCAGCCCACGGGTCTTCCAGTGCAGGACGCCCACCTCGTCGGAGTCAGGCCAGTCCACCACGGGCAGTGGCGGTAGCCCGAGCAGCGGCGCGAGCACGTCGTTCGCGTCGCTCATCCAGGTCGTCGCCCACACCAGATCACACGGCAGAGCCTCCAGCCGGCGGCCGTGTTCCGGATCGACCTTGTGCAGCAGGGGATGGGTATCGGCCGTCAGAACCGGTGCCTCGCGGTGGCCATCCGGAGTGCCCGGCTGAGCCGCCGTGGGTGTGCCAAGCGGGATGAGGGTGCCGTCCACGTCGAGGAACAGCAACGGACGCTGCGCAGGGTCGGACATGACCCAGAGGCTAGCCCTCACCCCGCCAACGGCTACCTACGTCCGCTTGCCCCAAAGCCATTCGTCGCGCCGGTGCTCCCGGCGGTCGGCACTCACGCACCGCTGGCGGCGACCACGACAGGGGCGGCGCCGGGAAGCATCTCACCGGGCACTGTCCGCTCCGGCGGGGCTGTCGTGCCGGACCAGGCCACCAGCACCACATTCCACATCCTCAACCAAGGAGTTCTCGTGCTTCCGCCGACACCTTCAACAACTGCCGTGGGCATCGGCAGTAATGAGTTCCGGCTTGATCCCCGTTCGGGGGTCGGGCTTGGCGTCAGCGTTGACGTCAGTCTTCAGCCGGACCCCCGAACCGACCCCCTGTTTCCTCTCACACCGCAGGTCAGCTCGTCTGTCAGTGTCGTCGGCTTGTCCTGCGACAGACCCTGCCTGGTCTCGGGTCTCTCCCCCTGGGGCTGGCATCCCTACTGGGGAAGGAGGTGGTAGCCGGTGGATGATCCAGTCCTCCGGGTCCAGTCCCAGCTGACCGGCCGTGACCGTGTGCTGCTCGGCTGGTTGTACGACCACGGCGTGTTGACGTCGTTCCAGCTCGCGACCGCCTTGTTCCCGTCGTTGGACTTCTGTCAGCGGCGTCTGCGGACCCTGTACCGGCTGCGGTTGGTGGCCCGGGTCCGACCGCAGCGTGCCGATGGCGGCTCGTACCCGTACCACTACGTGATAGATCAGCTCGGCGCTGAGGTCGTCGCGGCCAGCCGGGACGAACGCCCACCGCGGCGTGACCACGCCCGGGTGGAGCGGCGGCGCTGGACCTCGACCCGCAGCCTCGCGCACCGGCTCGGGGTGAACGGGTTCTTCACCGACCTGGCCGGGCACGCCCGCACCCGTGCGGGCACCGGCCTGGTGGAGTGGTTGCCGGAGGCGGTGTGCCAGCGCGCCGGTACGTTCACCAGCCGGCAGGATCCGGGGCTGGTGCGGGCGTATCAGCCGCGGGTGCGCCCGGACGGCTACGGCCGGTGGGTCGACGGTGGCGCAGAGGTGCCGTTCTTCGTCGAGTACGACACCGGCGCCGAGCAGTTGTCGATCCTGGCCGGCAAGGTGGACGGCTATCAGGAGCTGTTCGGCACGCTCGGGCGGATGTGGCCGGTGCTGTTCTGGCTGCCCTCGGCCGCCCGGGAGCGCAACCTGCGCCGCGTGCTGGCCGACGTGCCGCTGATGGTGCCGGTGGCCACCGGGGCCCGCGACCACGCCGCGACCGCCGGCCTGGGCCCAGCGGCGGCGGTGTGGGCCGTAGCCGGCGAGGAAGGGCAGCGGCTGCGGCTGGCTGATCTGGCCGGTTACGTCGTTGACGCCTCCAGCCGGGCGGGTGACGCCGCGTGATCGGCGACGGCACGACGGCGGCGGACAGTACCTCCGCTGCGGATCGGACAGCAACGGCCGGCGTCTGTCACGGATCTGTTCTGAGCAGTTCGGCCGGTGCTGACAGATCTGTGAGAGCACCGAACGTCCGCTCCCACAGCCGCGGGACCGCATCCCGGTCCCGCGTCTGCGGCGGACGGTCCACGGCCGACGTGCGATCCCCGTCCCGATGGTTGTCCGGTGCCAGGTCGGTCCGGCATCCGGTCCGGGCTCTTGTGACGGGCGGACGGGTCGTTGTTCCGGTCTGGGTCGAGGAGGTGATGGGCCACGACGGCACCGGCCACTGACCCGAGCGCGGGGGTGCGGGGTAGCCGCGTCGAGGGCGTCGTCCAGGTCGTCATCATGTTGGCCATTGGCGGGGCAGCCGGAGCGGCCAGCTTCACCCATGTGCACAACGTAGCCGCTGCGCACGGCCAACCCGGCTGGCTGGCTTGGGCCGACGCGATCGTTCTGGAGCTGATGTCCATCGCCTCCGGCCTGGAACTACGCCGCCGCAAACGCGCTCACACCTCGACCGTGTTCCCGGCCACCGTGCTGGCGTGTGCGGTCACTTTGTCCCTGGCGGCGCAGGTCGTCGAGGCCGAACCCTCGGTCATCGGGTGGATCACCGCCGCCGTACCCGCGCTCGGTTTCCTCGTCATGGTCAAGATCGCACTCGGCCGCACCAGCACCACCATGCCCGCCCCTGCCGTAACGGTGCTGGGATACCAGCCGGGTGAGTCAGGGCGGACCGTGGCGGACGGCGGACCAGGCGAGGCGACCCGGTCCGCCCTCACGGCGGGGGAGCGGTCCAGCATCAACCGGACCGTCCGCGCACCAGCTGCGGGCCGTAGGCGTGGCGGACGGGACCGGCAGCGGCGAGCGGACCGGGGACCGTCCGCGCAGCAGCCCGGCGACGTGGCCGAGCTGCTGCCGGCGGCGCGCAACATTCGGAACCGGCTCACCGCGGACGGGCAGGCACTGACCCGGGCGGCACTCGCCGAAGCGCTGCGCGCAGCCGGTCACACCGTGTCCAACACCCGAGTATCCGAACTCCTCAAAACCCTCAAGGTCGAATCGCAGGCACCACCCGAGCTGATCGCGAGCCCGACCGTGCCGACCAACCCGACGCCACCTCTGTCACCAGAGCGGCGCAACGGTGACGGAGCAGCCACCCCTGCGCCGGTCGACCCCGAAGGGGCTACCCCGCTCCTACCGCACAGCCATCCATCTCACAGCCAGGAGAACCCTGATCATGAACAGCCCAACGAACCCCGCTGACCAGACAACCCGCACTACGACCGACAGCACTACCACCGTGTCCGGTGTCGGGGAGGTGTGGACGGTCGAGCGCATCCGTGCCCTCGGCGTCACCACCACCCTCGCCACCACCGCCTCGGTGCTCGGGATCAGCCGATCCCAGGCGTACCGGCTCGCCGCCGCCGACCAGTTCCCCGTACCGCTGATCCGGGCCGGCAGCCGCATCATCGTCCCGGTTGCCGGCCTTCTTCAGCTCCTGCTGGTCGGGGACCCCGCTTCGACCGACGACCACCGACGACTTGATGCCGACGCGAAGGTGAGCGTGGATGCGGTGACCCCGCCACCAGCGGATTCCACCCGGTACCGCTGGCGGCACCATACGAAGCATCCAGGAGACGATGAGTGAAGGGATCCACCTTCAAACGCTGCGGCTGCCGCGACAGCGTCACGGGCCGGCGATTGGGACGCTCCTGTCCCCAGCTGCGCCGGCCCGGCGGCGCCTGGTCCCGCACCCACGGCCACTGGCACTGGCAGATCGAAGTACCCGCCCGCGCCGACGGCACTCGCCGCCCGCTCCGCCACGGCCCCTACGCCACCCAGGCCGACGCCGACGCCGTTCTGGACCGCATCCGGGCCGTGCTCGCCGTCCCCGACCCCACCGACCCGCACACCACCGTCAAGACCGGCGACCTGATCGAGGCCGCCGTCAAGACCGGCGCGCCCGTTCCCACCTCGGACCAGGTCCGGCGGGCGCTGCACCTGGACATCACCCCGACCGAGCTGCCCACGATGGAGGCGTACCTGACCGACTGGCTCGCCGGGCGCAAGAACATCAAGACCGGCACGCTGCGCTCCTACGAAGGGCACATCCGGCTGTACCTGATCCCGCACCTCGGCCACCTGCGCATCGACCGGCTCCGCCCCGGCCACATCGACGCCATGTACAACGCCATCACCGAGCGCAACACCACCATCGCCACCCTGCGAGCCAGCCGCGACCCCGCCAAACGCGATGAGGTCAAGAACCAGCGCATCGTCGGCCTCAGAACCCTGCACGTCATCCACGCCACCCTGCGCAAGGCCCTCAACGACGCGATGGGCCGCCACCGCTACATCGACACCAACCCCGCCCTCATGATCGAACTACCCACCGCCCGACCACCCAAGCCCACCATCTGGACCGACCAACGCGTCAAGACCTGGCGCGACACCGGCAAGGTCCCCAGCCCGGTCATGATCTGGACCCCCGAACACACCGGCCAGTTCCTCGACCACATCCACGACGCAGGCGACCGCCTCTACGCCCTTTACCACCTCATCACCTTCACCGGCCTCCGCCGAGGCGAAGCCTGCGGACTCCACTGGGACGATCTCGACCTCGACGCCCACACCCTCACCGTCCGCTGGCAACTCGTCCAACACGGCTGGGCCACCGCCATCGACACCCCGAAAACCACCGGCAGCGAAGGCGCGGTCGCTCTCGACACTGAGACCGTCGCGGTGCTGCGCGCCCACCGCACCCGGCAGCACCGCGAACGTCTCGCCGCCGGTGCTGCCTGGACCACTACCGGGCTCGTGTTCACCACGCCCACTGGTGGTCGGCTCCACCCTGCTGACGTCACCGACCACTTCCATCACCTCGCCACGCAAGCCGGGCTACCACCCATCCGGCTTCACGACCTCCGGCATGGCGCCGCGACTATGGGACTCGCTGCTGGCGTCCAGATGAAGGTCATCTCCAACCGGCTCCGCCACTCCAGCCCACACTTCACCGCCAAGTTCTACGGCGACGTCCTCCCAGAGCTGTCCCACGCCGCCGCCGAGGCCACTGCGGCCGTGGTACCACGACGGCGGGGCAATGGAGCGCAGACGGCATAGGCTTCTGTGCTTTCAGCCGCCCACATCGGCGCTGGGGCCAGTGGTCAATTCTGGGATGACGTCACCGCGAGCCATCCCTTATCCGAGGATTCTGGCGATGGCTAGGGCGATGCGTTCAACCCAGTCGATGGCATCCGTAGCATCTGCGTCGGTAATGCCGCGGCGCTGCTTAAGATCACCGTCGAGGAGGTCCGCCTCGTGGGCGATCTTGTTGCGACGTTCGGTAATCGCCGTGTACTGCTTCTTCAACGTCTGCTCGGTCATCGCCGTCCGGCCATGGTTCCACTCGTTGATCTGGGCGGCCGCCTTGGCCCAGATGTTCTCCTCCGTCACAAGCTTGAGCGCCTCGCTGATCTTGCGAGGGTTCTGCAAGGAGGCGTTCGCCCATTTCGCCCGTACGTGATCAGAGACGGCACCGGCGAGCGTGGTGGTGCCTTGACGTATCTCCTCCACCTTCTCGAGCGGCAGCTCAAACCTGGTGAGCTGGTACGGCATGTTGGGGCTGTTCTGGCCAGCCAGGTCAGCCACGCGCCGGTACAGCTCTTCATGGAACCAGTGATCTATCGCGCTGACAGCCTGCACCCACGCGGCGCGATAGAAGTCGCCGACGTCGAGGATGGGGGACTGGAACGCCGCCAGACTCCGTCCGGCGATGACCATCTTTCTGGCATACTCGATATTCATCCTAAATGCTTGGAACTCGCGCGTTCCTGGATGTCGATCTGCCATGCGCCGCTCCCGTCACACCGATTCACCTCGATCGAGTCTGCCGGCGTTAACGAGAGCGGCGCAAGTGGACTGTCACTTAGTCGATCTCCGTCGGCTGGGTCAGGTCGCTGTGAACCGGAACCTCTCCAGCGAGGGCCTCCGCGATGGCGGCAAACTCGGCCAGCGCAGCCTGCAGGTCGTCCACGATCTCTTGGGCGATCACCTCGGGCGGAAGCAGGCTGTCGGCATCGTCGAGTGCCGGATCCTTTAGCCAGGTGATGTCGAGGTTGACCTTGTCACGCGCAATGAGTTCGTCGTAATCGAAAGACTTGAAGCGCTCCGACTCCACTCGCTCGCTGCGGGGCTTACCGGGCAGGTATGCCTCGACGAAGTCCTCTAAGTCTATCCGGCGCAGTGGGCGCTGCTTGAGGGTGAAGTGCTTGCCGGTGCGGAAGTCGTACACCCACAACGTTGAGGTGTTATGCCTGTCTCCGCTTCGTGGTGGCTTCTTTTCGAAGTACAGAACATTGGCCTTAACGCCGCCCGCGTAAAAGATGCCGGTTGGCAGACGCAGGATGGTGTGCAGGTCGAAGTCCTCGAGCAGGCGGCGGCGTACCTTCTCGCCCGCGCCGCCCTCGAACAGCACGTTGTCCGGCAACACCACCGCTGCCCGGCCGTTCATCGCCAGCAGCGACATAATGTGCTGGAGGAAGTTGAGCTGCTTGTTTGTAGTGGTGGCGCCGAAGTCGTCCCGCTCGTAGGAGATGTCCTCCTTTTCGATCTTGCCATCCGTGCCCACGACGGTGATGGCGGACTTCTTACCAAAGGGTGGATTGGCGAGCACGAGCGAGGCATGCCGCTTGGGCTTGTAGGCGAGGGCATCGCCCACCGTGATCAGAGAAGGGCCGTCGGCATCACCGATGCCGTGTAACAGCATGTTCATTGCCGCCAGCCGTGCCGTGCCGTTGACCAGCTCGGTGCCCCAGATCTTGCCGGCCCCTAAGGCGAGGCGCTGCTCGCGGGAAAGGTCCCGCATGTGGTTCTTACGGATGTAGTGGTGAGCGGCAATGAGGAATCCACCGGTCCCGCAGGCGGGGTCAGTGATGGTGTCTTCGGGTCCCGGCTGCATCACGTCGACCATCGCGTCGATGAGCGCCCGGGGCGTGAAGTACTGGCCGGCCCCGGTCTTGGTGTCCTCGGCACCCTTGGCCAGCAAACCCTCGTAAGCGTCGCCTTTGAGATCCGTCCCCTGGATCGTCCAGTCTTCCTTGCCGATCAGTTCAACGACGAGCTTTTCCAAGAGGGCGGGCTCGGTGATGCGGTTCTGCGCCTTAGCGAAGATGGTTCCAAGAGTGGTGCCGGGGTTCTTGGCTAGTGCAGCGAGGATCTCGCGGTAGTGGACTTCGAGGTCGAGGCCCTTGAGGCGGGCGAGTGACTTCCAGTCGTACTCGGCGGGTACGACAGTCCTTGCCTCCTGCTCGGTGAAAGGGTCCGAGGCAATCTCGTCGGCCATCTTGAGGAAGAGTAGATACGAGAGCTGCTCGACGTACTCGATGGTGGACAGGCCGTTGTCCCGCAGGACGTTGCAGTAATTCCAGAGCTTGGCGACCAGGGCATTAGTCTGTGCGTGCATGTGGGCCGAGGATGTGATCGTCACAGCGGAAGCTCCTGCTGAACAGCGTTCGTGGGTGCGGGGATCGACGGCATGGAAGGCGGGGGTGACGCGGCCCTGACAGCTGCGGTCTTCCGGGGGTGGCGGGTGGAGCGCTTGGTCTTGCCGTCTCGGGCGCTGATCTGGTCGAGGAGGACGGAGGCCGGCTCGTCAGAGGGATTCTGCGGGACGAGCTTGCCAGCAAACGCCTGCCTCAAAATCGCCTGCCGGAGATGCCGAGATCGTAGGGAAATAAGCGCCAACTGCGAGGCAGAGCGCCTAGTCACTTCCAGCAGTTCGGCGGACCGTGCTACGAGGTCCAGTTGCTCATTCATCGGTGGAACGGGTAGGGGCAACTCGCGGCACGTTGAAAGCGCAATGTTGAACTGACCAGCAGTTGCCTTTGCTGTCTTTTGTAGCATGCCTAGGATGAATGGTGAACGAAGGGCGAGAGCTAGCCACTCAGGATGAACATCGGGACCTGCGCGGAAAGCAACAATTGCCTGGTTCATATTCCATTCTGGATGAAGATCTGGCACGACCGCCGTCTTGCCTAGTGGTGGGCCCACAATATTAGTAAGGACGTCCCCTGGTCGTACGCGCGATCGCTTCAGTGGGTGCTCGTGTGTCTCGCGATCGATATAGGTGGGCTTGTTAGTAAAGTCCACTCGTCCGTCCTGCGTGATGTTGTAAACTTTCAGGAAGGGAACGTCACCATTTCCTGGGTGCATCAAGTGAGCCGCAGGGGTGGAGCCACTGCAGATGAACTCACACACATCAGAGGAGCGGCGCCAGAACCATCCCACGGGCAGGGAAGGCAAGGCGGCGTAGTCGAAGCGCTTGCTTGCGAAACCGTCAAGCAAGTGGTGGCTGGCGTCGCTTGGGCTCGAGGCGGCGCTGATTGTGAATGTTCCGAGGACTGTCCTGTCCAACACAGAGGCACTGAAGGGCTTGAGGCGCCGTTTCGCGCCCGCAGCCGCTCTCATTGCTGCCTCTAGACGGGATAGGTGATGTTCGAGGGCCTCGACGATGCGATGTTGTTCTGCAAGCGGAGGGATGGCTGCCGGGAGCTCATCGAATCGCGAGCGCGTAATGTGGACCATTCCAGAACCGTGGGCAGCTGCCAGGATTTCTTGGATCTTGTAGTCTATGAGGTAACGGAGGAAGTCGCGATCGATGAACGGTTCGACTTTGAAGATGTGCTGATTCAAGGCAGCCTCGGGTCCGCGCCACAGGTAGGCACCCAGAGTGGCCGCCCATGAGACGAGGAGGTCGCCAGCGCGAACCGTGTGTCGTTCCTCAAGATTTCCGGCATAGTAGTTGAAGGATGCGGCTGAGCCGGTGAGATTTTGGATGCGGATGATGGGGCGGCCGGTGTCCGACCATTCAGATTTTCTGAAACCTCGCCCATTGGTGTACTTGCCGAGGTCTCCCAGTCGCGCTCGAGCCCATCCAGCCGGAAGATCCACGTCACTCAAGCCGATCACGCCAATTCTCGATTCAACTCACTCAGCAAAGCCCTGACATCCCGCCCCGGAAATACGTGCGCGAATCCCCGCCCGCCGCCTCTGCCTTTGAAGGGCTCGGCGTTGAACTCGGCCGGGCTGATGCCGACATCGCTGGCCACCACGTCCCGGATGGACCGCAGCCACCACAGCTGTTCCTCGGTGAACTCCGTCCCTGCCTGTCGCTGCCTGAGCAGCCAGCCCTCGAAGCGTTCCTCCACCGTCTCCCGGTACGGTCGCAGTTCGTCGTCCACGCCCAGCTCGTACCGAATCAGTGAAATTAGGTCCGGCACGCCTGCTTCCCGGTCGGGCGAGTGCGTGGCCGCGCCCAAGTCCTCGTAGTAGGCCCAGAGCGCTTGTGGTGTCCACGCGTAGTCCGGACGGCGAATTTTTACCGCTAGTTCCTGAAGTGCGGTGTAGGTTTCCGCGGGCGACACGGACCTGGGGCTCGTCAGGGCGATACTAACGGCGGCGATGCGGTCGCGCTCCTTCTCCAGCAGTTGGCTCCACCGGCCGATCTGCTCGCGGGCCCGCTCCTCACGCGGGACCTCCTGGACATCGGTCACCTCTACGGCGGTGAACTCGTCGAACAGGTAGTCCTTGTCCCGGCGGATCTCGATGATGTGCCGTCGAAGCTCGGGATGTTCGGTCAGAGGCGCGAGCGCGTCCTCGATCAGCTTTCGGGCTGCCGCATGGCCGCCTTCCTCCCGGGCCTGCTCCTGCCGATCGGGGTCAACTGCTGCGACGATGGCGCTAGCGATCTGGGATAGGGTCCGTCCGCCGGATGCTCGGGTCAGCAGTTCGCGCTCCTCGTCCGTCAGCTGCTGGTTGAGTCGAGCCAGTCGGCCGGCGAGGATTTCGGCCTCGCTAGCGCTGATTGACTTCGTACCAGCCTTGTCCAGCAGCTTCGCCAACGAGACCTGCCGTTCACCCGCCGGTACCAGCGGTTTGGCGTCGACCATCGGGGACTCCGTGACGCCCACCGCGTCGATCAGGACGAAGCGGTCCTTGCGCACCGAGGCGTCAGCGTCCGGCGTGACCTCCTGCAGCTCTGTTGGATCGATGGTCCGGGCACCGCGGCCCTTCATCTGCTCGAACAGTACGGCGCTGCGCACCTCGCGTAGGAAGATCACGCACTCCAGCGCCTTGACGTCTGTGCCCGTGGCGATCATGTCGACGGTGACGGCGACCCGTAGTCGGGGTGAGGTCCGCAGCGCACGGATCAACTCGTCTGGATTCTCACCGGCCTGGCGGCTCTTGTACGTGATCTTCTTGGCGAAGTCGTCGCCCTGCCCGAAGACCTCCTTGACCAAGGCGAGGACGTCCTCGGCGTGGTCCTCGCCGACCGCGAAGATGAGGGTCTTTGGCAGCTCGCTGCGGCCCGGGAACCAGCGCCGCCAGTTGTCCCGATAGGCGGTGAGCACCGCCCTGATCTCGTCGACCGCGACAACAGACCGGCCGATCTGCCCGGTGGTATACGTGAAGTCGTCATCGAGTTCGTGATAGCGCTGGCGCCGAGTCTTGCGGTCCCGGACCCGTACCGTCGTGCCCGCGTCGATCGTCGCCGCGCCCTTCTCGCGCAGGTCGGTTCGCATGCGTACGACGTCGAAGTCCACGTTGACTCCGTCGGCGACCGCTTGGGGGTAGGTGTACTCCGAGACCAGGTTGCGGCCGAAGAAGCCGAGCGTTTGCAGCGTGGGGGTGGCAGTGAGGCCGACCAGGTGTGCGTCGAAGTACTCCAGAACGCCCCGCCACAAGCCGTAGATGGATCGGTGGCACTCGTCCACGACGATCACGTCAAAGGACTCGATAGGTACTTGCGGGTTGTAGGTGACGTCGATGGGCTGGTCGGTGGCGTAGGGGTCCTCGTACGCCGTGCTGTCGCTGGCCTCGTCGGCCTGGGCATCGTCGGTGAGTGTCTCGCCGCGCAGCAGCGAGTACATCTTCTGGATGGTGCAGATGACGACCGACGAGGTGTCCTGCAGGCCCGCCGCCCCGAGCCGGTCGACGTTGTAGATGTCGGACAGCTTCCGCCCGTCGTCCGGCGTGGTGAACTTGCGGAACTCGTCGTACGCCTGCTTGCCCAAGTTGTTGCGGTCGACTAGGAACAGGACACGACGCGCCTGGGTGTACTTGAGCAGCCGATACGTCTGCGCCACGGCCATGAAGGTCTTACCTGCACCCGTCGCCATCTGGATCAGTGCACGTGGTAAGTCCTCGGCCAGGGACTTCTCCAGACCGCTGATCGCGTCGATCTGGGCAAGCCGCAGCCCGTGCGGCTCCAGTACAGGCAACCGGCGTAGCGCGGCCCGGAACGTCGGGGCACTCGGCGTCTCGTCTGCGCGCTGCATCCACGCCACGATTGTCTCCGGGCGATGGAACCAGAAGACCTCGCGAGAACGGGCGTCAGGATCGAGGCGGTTAATGAAGTAGGTCTCGGTGCCGGTCGTGGCATAACGGAAGGCGAAGGGCTCGGCTTTGCGCCAGACGGCGAGGCTGTGCTCCTTGAGCACGCCGGCGGCGTACCGATCGTTCTGCTCCACCGCACTAGAGAGGTGGTCACCCTCGCGCTTGGCCTCGACTACCCCGACGATCTTCCCGTCGATGTACAGCACGTAGTCGGCACGGCCGGTGGCTAGGGTGAATTCCCTGACCGCCACGCCCTGAGCCGCCATGGGGTTGACCTGGTTGCGGTCCTGGATGACCCAGCCAGACTTGCGCAGCATCTCATCGATGACCTCGCGCGCCTGCACCTCATTGAGGGGTGCCGGCCGCTGCGCGCGGTGGATAATCGCCTCGCGCCCCTTGGCGTCGACCGGCCGAGGTTGGCGCCGGGCGGCCTCGTACTTCGTATGCTGAGCGTTGCGCAGTTCCTCGATCTGCACGGTCAGCTGCTCGACGCGGGCGAGCAACTGCGTGCGGTTCGAGTCGGCGCTGGCAATCAAATTTTCGGCCTCGGCGCGAGCCTTCCGCTCGGCCTCCAACGCACTGGTGGACTCCGCCAGGCGCACACGGGCCTGAGTCAGAGCCTTGTGATGACCGCTGAGAGCCTCGCGCAGCTCGGCCAGCTCGGCCGTGTCTGTCACCTGAGCGTTGTCGCCGGGGTCAATGGGTGGGACGAACTCGGCGACCGTTCGGCGACCCTCGATCGCGTCGTGGAACCACAGGCCGAGCTTGTAGCAGACCCGTACAGCGGCCAGGGCGCGCGCGGTGTCGAACAAGTGCCGGTGAGCGGCTCGGTTGCGGTCGCGACGCAACTGCTCGAAGTCGTCGCGGATCTCGCGGACGAGGACACCAGCTCTGGTGAGTGCGTTCAGCCGGTCGACTTGGCGGTCACCCTCGACGCGCATCCCGATCCGGGTGACTAGCTCCTCGGCCAGAACCTCGCCGAACTGGCCAGCCTGCACAAGCGAAGAGTTCGGGTTGCTAAAGATGGTGGCCTCGGCCAGGGCGCCGTAGACGGACAGCAGAGGCTGGTGCGGGTACAGCACCCCGAAGTTCGGTGACGCCTTCGCAAGGTCACGAAGTCGCTCGTCCACGCGCCCTCCCCGCTCTGTAGCAGAACCGGCTAAAGCTACCGGATTCGCCTATGTGATTCCTCCCCCGGAAGGGTGTAGATCCTAAGGCGCTCGACTCGATCTGTGCGAACCGTGCGGGCTTGGCCGCGTCCAATGATGCCGACGGTTGAGATCGTGCCGAAGGTGCCAGAGAGTACGGCTAGATGGATGCGCATGTTCCTGCGCGTTGACGCGCAGAAGCATACGCGCCTATAGTTGAGTAACCTACTCGTGGAAGGGGATGTGCTCTTGGATGTGGTCAAGTCCGGGGCTGTAGGGCATGTGGTTGGGGCCGAGTCGAGCGGCCGTCGCCTCGGGCTGCCCGGCGGACTCCGATGATCACTAAGCCGTCGCCTGGCATGTGGGCCAGCATGATGGCACCGGTCGGCACGGTGTTGGCCGATGCGCCGTGGTGGATGTTCGTCGGTACCGTCCTTCTCGCACTGACGCATCGGATACTGCCTCGAGAGTCGAAGGACCTACTTAATCTCTGGCTGCGGATCATTTCGCGTCAGCAAGGCCCGAAGGACAAGCAGGGCAAGGGACGGGAGACATGACCGACGTATCGGGCAAGCGCATGCGTTCGGCCGCTGCGGATGACGCGGCGGCCCGGCGTATCAATGAGGCGCTCTGGCGCAGCCTCGACCGATACCGGGGGAGGCTAAGCGTTGTCGAGTTCGGCGACGTGGTGCTCGTCCTGCTGTACCTGCGGGGCCGCTCCGCGTGGGAGGTGCTGTCCGACGGCGCTCCAGACGTCGAGCGGGCGATTCGCGCCGACTTGTCAGCGGACGGAGAGGATCCGGTGCTCCTCCGCCCTCTGCTGGAATCGGTGCGTAAGGCTGGCGAGGCGCGACAGTTGGCGCCGCTTGTCGAGCTGGTCGACCGGCTTGACCCCGACGGTGACGTCCCACTCCCGCAGGTCTTCAATGCGGTACTTGACCATGTGAGCGGGGCAGCCGTCCGCAAAGGCGCTGGGGAGTTCCACACGCCCAAGGCGATCACCGACCTGGCCGCAGGGCTGCTCGCCCCGACACCAAGTGACCGGGTACTCGACCCCTGCTGCAAGGCGGGTGGATTTCCAGCCGCGATTGCCGATGGGCTGATTCGGCAGGGCGCCGCCGCCGATCGGTTGGCGGTGGCGGTTTCCGACTATTCGACGCGCTCGTGCGCGTTGGCGTACCTAAACCTGCGCCTGAGGGGGATAACGCCGCAGGTGCTGCCAGGCGTCGCCGAAAGTCTGCCCACCGGGGCGCCGGAGAACCGGTACGACCTGGCAACGGCGAATCCGCCGTTCAACCTGTCGAGCTGGAACGACGATGGCCAGATCACTGGACGGTGGCGGTACGGCGTGCCACCGGCACACAACGGCAACTTCGCCTGGCTGCAGTACATCATCGCCTCGCTCAACCCTGGTGGCCGAGCAGCAGTGGTAATGCCGTACGGCGCTGGCCTCTCGGAGAACACGCAGGAGCGGAGCATCAGGACCGCGATCCTCGAAGACGGCGTGGTGTCGGCAGTCATCGCGCTGCCGGGTCAGATGTTCACCGCCACCGACATCCCGGTCACGCTTTGGCTGCTGCAGCGCTCGCCCGCCAGCCGGCCTGGCGAGGTGCTGTTCATCGACGCTACCGGGATGGGCAGCGTCTACCAGCGGGCCCGCCGCACCCTCGCCGACGCAGACATTGACAAAATCGTGGAGACGTATCAGGACTGGCGCGAACACCGACATGACGCGGTGGCAGGGATCGCCGCCGGAGTATCGCTTGAGAAGATTCGTAGCGACGGGTACCGACTGAACCCCCGGGCGTACATCAGGCCAATTGACGAGGCGCCGGACTTGCGGACGCGAGCCCGGCAGGTAGGCGAACTCACCCAGCGCCTCGACTGGCTTGCCGAACAAGCTGCCCGCCTCGACCGGACCATTGAGGCGCAACTCAAGGAGCTTTCACTGTGAGCTCGCTGATCGGTCCTGTGCCCGATGGCTGGCAGGAGATGCCTCTCGCCGACGTGTGTCACGTGCTGGCTGGCCCGTCGAATAGCATGATTCGCCCCGTCGAGACCGATGGCGTGCCGATCGAAGTCGTCGCGCCAAAGCACTTGCTGCACGGACGCATTGCGGATAGCAGCACTTTGCTGGTGACGGCTGAGGCATCCGCACGGCTGGATCGATATCGACTCGTCCCCGGTGACCTGATCTGCGTGCGTACTGGAGACCTCGGCAAGCAAGCCCTCGCCGGCCCGGAGCATCAGCGATGGGTAGTCGGCACCGCCTGCTTCCGGCTACGTCCCGAACCGACGGTTGAATCCCGGTATCTGCTGCAGTACCTGCGGCATCCGACGGTCCGCGACTGGATTGCCCGGCACGCCTCCACAGCCACCGTCCCATCGCTGACCCTCAGCACACTGCGAACCTTGCCAGTACTGGTTCCGCCCAGCGCCGTGCAGACGACCATCGGCGACATCATGAGTGCTCTTGACGACAAGATCGCACTACACCGGGAAATCGTCGAGGTCACGGAGCAGCTAAGCGACTCTCTATTGCCGCTGCTGCTGGCAAACCGGTGAGCGTCGAACTATGGACCTGAGACCGTGTGATGCGGGTGCTCCGGGGGTGCTCGGCCGCCCACGGACAGGGTCAGCTCGGGTGGACCGTTGGGTGTGATCCATGACGCGTAACCAGGCAGAATCCGGCAGAACGTGCACTGGTGTGACGTGCAGGGACAGGGGAGCATTGATCAGCGCTGGCTCTTAATCCGCGGGTTCGGGGTTCGAGTCCCTGGCGGCGCACCAGCAACATCTGGGCAGTCACCCGCACGGGTGGGTGCCCAGATCTCGTTACGGGCCGTTTCGCGTTCGCACCGCTGCTGCGCCGACGATCCGCCGGTGCCCCGGGCAGGCTGTTGACCCAGCGGGCCTTTGGAGCTGATGTCGTAAGCGAATCGGGAGCGGGGCGGCCAGGTGATCGGCAGCCGCCGTACCCGCGTGCCGGTCTGCGGTGTGTCGATGCGCTGGCACCGGACGGGACGACGCGCGTCATCGCAACGACCGGACGGGACCCGCGTCATCGCAACGAGTGGCGCCTTGACGCGCGATGTCCCAAACGGTTCAGCTCCAAAGGAGCGTCACAACCACTGCCCGGCTGCGGGCGTCGGTGTGGCCGTCTCTAACGCGGTGGCGAGACGTACAGCCCGGTCCGGCACCCCGTCTCGCCCGGTTCCAGCCAGTTGGGGTCGTACCCGGGCGACTCGATGGCCCCGGCGGGAGTCCGGACCAGGAGGAGGCAGTCCAGCTCGGCGGGTACGCCCACCGCGGCGACGAGGGCACCCTCGTGGGTGACCGTGTCGACGGTGACGTGCTTCTCGGGAAACGCCGCCCGCACCGCGCCCGCGAGCGTGTCGGGTGTGGCGGTGCGCAGCGCCCCGGTGAGCCGGTCGCGCGCGTCGTCGGGCAGTGCCGGGATCGGCACGGCGGTGGGCACCGGGGGTGTGGCCACGGCCGGGCAGTCGATCTCCTGACGGGACGTGGCACGGTGGAGTGCGAGCCGGTAGCGGTAGCACCGCGTGGCCTGCCCGGCGGAGTGGCCGCGGTCGCCGAAGGAGGACCCGTAGTCCTCGGTCACCGTCACGGCGATCCGCACGTCGATGATGGCCTGCTCGTCGGGCGCGGTTCGGCCCGACCAGGCCAACGCCTCGATCCGGACCGGCGAGCTGCCGCCCTGCGCCGCCTTGGGGATACCGGTCGCGGCGATGTACTCGGCGTCCCGGACCCGGTTGCGATGACCAAGGTCGTCGACGAGGCGCTCCGCTTCGGCCGCCGCGATGTCCCGCGCCATCGAGTCGCCGTCGCGGTACTCGGCGCATCCGCTCAGCAGCAGACAGCTCGCCACCATCACCACGCTGAGTCGGCGAAGAAGAGCCATGGCGTCGAGCATGCCGGCCGGCGGGAGCAGCAGGATGAGTGCTCGTACTCATTCTGCTGCCCCCTGTGGCAGCATCGACGGTGCTGGCCGCGGGCGGACCGTTCTACGGGAGTACGCATGGCACTGGGACCTGTCCGGCAGCATGCTTCCGGCGCGGCGATAGCCTTCAACAACAGCCCCGAGGACACCGCCGACGCGGCACTCCGGTGGTTGCCCACCGAGGTGAAGGAAGGCCATGGCCGCTGACGCCGGCCCTACCGGCAGCCCGGACACGGTCCTGGTCTGCGTCCGGGGTAACTCGGGCTCGGGCAAGAGCAGCATCGGCCGGGAGTTGCGGCGCCGGCACGGCCGGGGGTGCGCGCTGGTCGAACAGGACTACCTGCGTCGCATCGTGCTGCGCGAGCGGGACAGGCCCGGCGGCGCGGCGCCGGCGTTGATCGGGCAGACCGTCCGGTTCGCGCTGGACCACGGCTACCACGTGGTGCTGGAGGGCATCCTGCACACCAGCCTCTACCGGACGCTGTTGACGGGCCTGCGGGACGACCATCGTGGGCGGTCGCTGTTCTGCTACCTCGACGTGTCCCTGCCCGAGACCCTGCGCCGGCACCTCACGCGCCCTCAGGTCAACGAGTTCACCGCCGAGTACATGAGTGGGATCTATTCGGCCCACGACGTCCTGGGCTGGCCCGACGAACTCGTCCTGCCGGAAAGCACCACGCTGGTGCAGGCCGTCGAGGCCATCGCCGCGGCCGCCGGACTACCCCAGACCGGCCGCGTGGACGACGTCCTCCCGAACGTCCCCTGAGTAGGCGGCGCCTCAGCGGCGTCGACGTGCCGGGTCGAGCAGGGCGGGCGGGGTGTCGAACTTCTCGTGGGCGGCGAGGTCGACGCCCGGAGCGACGATCGCGTCGATCGCGTCGAGCACGTCGGCGGAGAGCGCGGTGTCCGCTGCGTCAAGCTGGGAGCGCAGGTGGTCCGTGGTGCGGGGGCCGATGATCGCGCTGGTCACGGCGGGGTGCGCGGTGACGAAACCGAGCGCGAGCTGGATCATGGTCAGGCCGGCCTCCTCGGCGACCGCGGCCAGCTGCTCGACGGCGTCGAGCCGGGCCCGGTTGGCCGGGATGGTGGTGTCGAAGCGTTGCGGCAGGATCGCCGAGCGGCTGGTGGTGATCTCCCGGCCCGCACGGATCGCGCCCGACAGCCAACCCGAGGCCAGCGGGCTCCATGCCAGCACGCCGAGCCCGTACTGCTCGGTGACGGGCAGGACGTGCGTCTCGACTCCGCGTTGCAGGATCGAGTAGCTGGGCTGCTCGGTGACGTAACGGCCGAGGTGGTGTTCCCGGGCGGCCCACTCGGCCTGCACGATGCGGTAGGCGGGGAACGTCGACGAGCCGAAGTAGCGGATCTTCCCCGCGCGCTGAAGGTCGGTCAGGGCCGACAGCGTCTCCTCGTCGCTGGTGCGCGGGTCCCACCGGTGGATCTGGTAGAGGTCGACGTGGTCGACGCCGAGGCGGCGGAGGCTGCTGTCCAGCTCGGTGACGAGCCAGCGCCGCGAGCTGCCCTGATGGTTGCGCTCGTCGCCCATCGGCATACCGGCCTTCGTGGCGAGCACGATGTCGTCGCGGCGGCCGGCGATGGCCTTGCCGACCATCTCCTCCGACTCGCCCTGGCTGTACATGTCGGCGGTGTCGATGAGGTTGATCCCGGCGTCCAGGGCGGCGCCCACGATGGCGGTGGCCTCGTCCTGGGTGGTGCGCCCCAGGCTGCCGAAGTTCATGGCGCCGAGCGCGAGGGTGCTGACCTGCACGCCGGTGCGGCCCAAGCTGCGGTACTGCATGACGGTCCTCCAGAGCGGGGTACGTTTCAGGCAAGCGGATCGTCGTTCCGTTAACAACTATACGGAACGCTGTTCCGATTGCCAATCGACACCCGCGATGTGGCACGATTTCGGCTGTGACCAGCACACCTGCCGAGGAGCAGCGCCTGCGCGATCTCGCTCGGCTGCGTCGCGTCCGGGATCGGATCGACCGGGAGTACGCGCAGCCGCTGGACGTGGAGGCGCTCGCCCACGGTGTGCACATGTCGTCCGGGCACCTCAGCCGGGCGTTCCGGCAGGCGTACGGAGAGTCCCCGTACAGCTACCTGATGACGCGACGCATCGAGCGCGCGATGGCCTTGCTGCGCCGAGGTGACCTCAGCGTCACCGACGTCTGTTTCGCGGTCGGCTGTTCGTCCCTGGGCACCTTCAGCACCCGCTTCACCGAGCTGGTGGGTGTTCCGCCCAGCGTCTACCGACGAGAGGCGGTGCGCGCGACGGCCGGGATGCCGTCCTGCGTGGCGAAGCAGGTGACCAGACCGATCAGGAATCGAGAAGCCGCGCACCTCGGACCGCACCTAGCCTGACTGTCATGGACATCAGCATTCACTCCAGCTTCCTCCCGCACACCGACCCGGACGCCTCCCTGGCCTTCTACCGCGACGTCCTCGGCTTCGAGATCCGCAACGACGTCGGATACCAGGGGATGCGCTGGATCACGGTCGGCCCCGCCGGTCAGCCCGACACGTCGATCGTCCTGCACCCGCCGACCGCCAACCCCGGTCTCACCGACGACGAGCGCCGCACCATCGTGGAGATGATGGCCAAGGGCAGCTACTTCGGTGTCAACCTGGCCACCGCCGACCTGGACGAGACGTTCGGAAAGTTGGAGGGCAGCGGCGCCGAGGTCGTCCAGGAGCCGACCGACCAGCCGTACGGCGTCCGGGACTGCGCCTTCCGCGACCCCGCTGGCAACATGATCCGCATTCAGGAGAAGCATTGAGCGGTCGGCGGGGCCGGGCGACAGGTGGAGGCACGATGAACAGGGCCACGCGGTCGTCCGCGCCGCACGCAGCCGACAGTCACGACCTCATCCGGGTGCAGGGCGCACGGGTCAACAACCTCAAAGACGTCAGCGTCGAGATCCCGAAGCGCCGCCTGACGGTGTTCACGGGCGTCTCCGGCTCCGGCAAGAGCTCGCTGGTGTTCGGCACCATCGCCGCCGAGTCGCAGCGGATGATCAACGAGACGTACAGCTCGTTCGTGCAGGGTTTCATGCCGACGTTGGCGCGGCCGGACGTCGACCTGCTGGACGGCCTGACGACGGCGATCATCGTGGACCAGGAGCGGATGGGCGCGAACTCCCGTTCGACGGTCGGCACCGCCACCGACGCGAACGCGATGCTGCGCATCCTCTTCAGTCGGCTCGGGCGTCCGCACATCGGCTCGCCCAACGCGTACTCCTTCAACGTCCCCTCGGTGAAGGCCAGCGGCGCGATCACCGTCGAGCGTGGCGCGGGCAGGACGAAGACCGAGAAGGCGACCTTCACCCGCCTCGGCGGGATGTGTCCGCGCTGCGAGGGCATGGGTTCGGTCACCGACATCGACAGGTCCGCGCTGTACGACGACACCCTGTCGCTCAACGAGGGCGCGATCACGATCCCCGGCTACAGCATGGAGGGCTGGTACGGCCGCATCTTCCGCGGCTGCGGCTACTTCGACCCGGACAAGCCGATCGCCAAGTACACCAAGCGGGAGCTGGACGACCTGCTGCACAGGGAACCGACCAAGATCAAGGTCGATGGGATCAACCTGACGTACGCCGGCCTGATCCCCTCGATCCAGAAGTCGTTCCTGTCCAAGGACGTGGACGTGTTGCAGCCACACATCCGCGCCTTCGTGGAGCGGGCGGTGACGTTCACGACCTGCCCCGAGTGTGGCGGCACCCGGCTCAGCCAGGCAGCCCTGTCGTCGAAGATCAAGGGAAAGAACATCGCCGACGTCTGCGCGATGCAGATCAGCGACCTCGCCGCCTGGGTACGCGGCCTCGACGAGCCGTCGGTGGCCCCGCTGCTCACGGGGCTGCAACACCTCCTCGACTCGTTCGAGGAGATCGGGCTGGGCTACCTCTCGCTCGACCGGCCGTCGGGCACGCTGTCCGGCGGTGAGGCGCAGCGCACCAAGATGATCCGCCATCTCGGGTCGTCGCTCACGGACGTCACCTACGTCTTCGACGAGCCGACGATCGGCCTGCACCCGCACGACATCCAGCGGATGAACGAGCTGCTGTTGCAGTTGCGGGACAAGGGCAACACCGTGCTGGTCGTGGAGCACAAGCCGGAGGCGATCGCCATCGCCGACCACATCGTCGACCTCGGCCCCGGCGCCGGCACGGCGGGCGGCACCGTCTGCTACGAGGGCACCGTGGACGGCCTGCGGAGCAGCGGCACCATCACCGGTCGGCACCTCGACGACCGGGCGTCGCTCAAGCCGACGGTGCGCACCCGCACCGGGTCGCTGGAGATCCGCGGCGCCACCTCCCACAATCTCCGTGACGTCGACGTCGATGTTCCGCTGGGGGTGCTCTGCGTCGTCACCGGCGTGGCGGGGTCCGGCAAGAGTTCACTGATCCACGGCTCGATCCCGGCCGGCGCGGGTGTGGTGTCGATCGACCAGGGCGCGATCCGCGGCTCGCGGCGGAGCAACCCGGCCACGTACACCGGCCTGCTCGACCCGATCCGCAAGGCGTTCGCCAAGGCCAACGGCGTGAAACCGGCGTTGTTCAGCGCCAACTCCGAGGGCGCCTGCCCGACCTGCAACGGTGCCGGCGTCATCTACACCGACCTGGCCATGATGGCCGGCGTCGCCACCACCTGCGAGGACTGCGAGGGCAAGCGGTTCCAGGCGTCGGTGCTGGAATACCACCTCGGCGGTCGCGACATCAGCGAGGTGCTCGCGATGCCGGTGTCGGAGGCCGAGACGTTCTTCGGCGCGGGCGACGCGCGTACGCCGGCCGCGCACGCCATTCTCAACCGTCTCGCCGACGTCGGGCTCGGCTACCTCAGCCTCGGTCAGCCGCTCACGACGCTGTCCGGCGGCGAGCGCCAGCGGCTCAAGCTGGCCACCCACATGGCCGAAAAGGGCGGCGTCTACGTCCTCGACGAGCCGACCACCGGCCTGCACCTCGCCGATGTCGAGCAACTGCTCGGTCTGCTGGACCGGCTCGTCGACTCGGGCAAGTCGGTCATCGTCGTCGAGCACCACCAGGCGGTCATGGCGCACGCGGACTGGATCATCGACCTCGGCCCCGGTGCCGGGCACGACGGTGGCCGGATCGTCTTCGAGGGCACCCCCGCCGACCTCGTCGCCGCCCGCTCCACCCTCACCGGCGAGCACCTGGCGGCGTACGTCGGCGCCTGACCCGGCCGCCCGGCGGCGTCAGAAGAGGGTCAGTGGCTCGACCGGAATCGGCTCGGGCAGCGCGTCGAGGCCGGGCACCCGCGCCCGTACCTCGTCGTGGAAGCGGCGGGCGAGCACCGGCGCGTCGGCGTTGTCCGGGGTGTGGACGAACACCGTCGGCGAGCGTCCCGCACGCAGCCAGTCGGCGGTGACCTCGATCCAGTGCTGCCATCCCTCGACGGTCCGGGCGGTGTCGTCGCGGCCGAGGTAGCGGACGATCGGCCGGTCGGTCAGCGCCACCGACCGCAGCGGTACGCGCGGCTTCTTGGTCCAGGCGTCCCGCTCCGCGTCGCTGCTCGGAGGGGTGGCGAAGAACGCGGTGGTGTCGAACGGGACCCACTCGGCGTCCACGCCGGCGAGGGTCTGTTCGAGAAGCCGGGTCGCGCGGGCGTCGGTGAAGAACGCCGGATGGCGGACCTCCACGGCGTACCGGTGGGAACGGGGGAGGTGGCCCAGGAAACGACCCAGGGTCGGCACGTCGGCGGGGGAGAACGAGCCGGGCAACTGGATCCACAGAGCATGGGTACGCGGACCGAGCGGCTCGATCGCGTCCAGGAAGGCGCGCAGCGGCTCACCGGTGTCGGTGAGCCGGTGTTCGTGCGTGACGACCCTGGGAAGCTTGAGGACGAAGCGGAAACCCGGGTCGGTCTGCGCGGCCCACGACGCCACGGTCTCCCGGCTCGGCGTCGCGTAGAACGTCGTATTTCCCTCGACGGCGTCGCACCAGCCCGCGTAGTGCCGCAGACGCTCCTGCGCGCGAGCGGATGCGCCAGCAGCCGACCCTGCCACGCCCGGTGGGTCCACATCGCGCATCCCACGGAAAGCCGCACGACCGCCCTCCCTCCGGTGAACCGCGACTGGCCGGAGCCCACGGTATACGCGCGTCGGGCGTGACCGGACCGACGGTGCGGCAGGTAGGGTCCGACGCCATGCGTCTGCTGTTCGCCAGCCTTGCGTCCGTCGGGCACACCTACCCGCTGATCCCGCTGGCGGTCGCCGCCCGGGACGCCGGTCACGAGGTGCACTTCGCCGCGGGTACGGCGGTGCACCCGCCGCTGGCCGCGAACGGCCTGCGGCCGTTCCGCCCCGGCGACGCCTTCTACGAGGTGTACGCCGAGGATCTCGAACCCGAGCTGGCGCGGCTGCGCCCCGACCTTGTGGTGCACGAATGGGGGCTGCCCGGCGCGGCCGTCGCCGCCGAGCGGGCCGGCATTCCCGGCATTTGGCACGGCTTCGGCCGGATGTACCCCGACGGCATCGGACTGGAACTGCCGACAGGGAATCCCGAGGTCGCTGGTCGCCGGCACGTCGACATCTGCCCGCCCTCGTTGCAGGACAGGGACTTCCTCGACACGGAACGGCGGATCGAGCTGCGGCCGGTGCCGTTCTCGCCGCCCGGCGCGCTGCCCGCCCTGCTCGGCCGCCGTACGTCACGGCCGCTGATCTACCTGACCCTCGGTACGGCGTTCGGCACGCCGGAGCTGTTGCGCACGGCCATCGCAGGGCTGACGACGCTGGACGCGCGGGTGGTGGTTGCCGCCGGTCGGGTGCCGCCGCAGGAGCTTGGCGGGATCCCCGAGAACGTGACCGTGCAGCCCTGGGTGCCGCAGGCGGAACTGCTGCCGTACGTCGACGCCGTCGTGCATCACGGCGGCAGCGGCACCACCCTCGGCGCTCTCGCGGCCGGCGTACCGCAGCTGTTGTTGCCGCAGGGCGCCGACCAGTTCGCCAATGCCGACGCGGTCAGCGTCGCGGGTGCCGCGCTGCGCCTTCTTCCCGGCGAGGTGAACGCGGACGCCATCGCCGAGCAGACCCGCAGGCTGCTGCCGCAGCACGGCACGGGCGAGCAGCGCGACGCCGCCCGTGCGCTCGCCGAGGAGATCGCCCGCATGCCCTCGCCGGCCACCGTCGTCCGCCGGCTACCGGAGTACGCCGAGACCGCTTGAACCTCAGTCCTCGACAGCAGTGTCGGCGTCAAGTGATCAGTCAGCGAGCAATCGTCAACTTGAGGTTGACGCAGTGATGGCGTCAACTTATGGTTGACGCATGACCGAATCTGTCCCGGCAAGTAACGCACTGAAGCTCGACGACCTCATTCAGTCGATCAAGAAGCTGCACACCGACGCGCTCGACCAGCTCACCGACGCCGTCCTCGTCGCCGACCACCTCGGCGAGGTCGCGGACCACCTGATCGGGCACTTCGTCGACCAGGCGCGGCGCTCGGGCGCCTCCTGGACCGACATCGGCCGCAGCATGGGGGTCAGCAAGCAGGCCGCGCAGAAGCGCTTCGTGGCGAAGGCGTCCACCGACGCCGGAGCGCTCGACCCGAGCGCCGGCTTCGGCCGGTTCACCCTCCGGGCCCGCAACGTGGTGATGGCCTCGCAGGAGGAGGCTCGCGCCACCGGTCACGCCGAGATCGGCCCGGAGCACCTGGTGCTGGGCCTGCTGGCCGAGCCGGAAGGGCTGGCCGCCAAGGTGATGGCCGGTCGCGGCGCAACGCCGGAGGCCGTGCGGGAGGCGGTCGGCGCGGCCCTCCCGCCGCCGGCCGACCAGGTCCCGGACCTCATCCCGTACGACGCCCGCGGCAAGAAGGCGCTGGAGCTGACCTTCCGGGAGGCGCTGCGCCTCGGGCACAACTACATCGGCACGGAGCACATCCTGCTCGCCCTGCTGGAGCAGGAGGACGGCACCGGCGTGCTGAACGACCTCGGTCTGGAGAAGGCGGCGGTCGAGGCCGACCTGAGTGCCGTCCTCGCCGCCGTCGTCGGGCAGAAGTGACCGCCCGAGGTCAGGGCGCCTCGGGGAAGCCGTAGCGCAGGGCGTGCTCCGGATCGGCCGGGTCGATCTGGCGCACGCCCGCGTCGGCGAGGCGCTTGTTGACCTCGTCGAGCTGCTCGCGCACCAGTCGGGCCTCCTCCTCGGTGACCCGGCCCCGGTGCGGCTTGCCGGCGTGCTCCAGCGTGCCGTAGTCGATTTTCTCCGCGCTCTTGCGGGCCTTGGGCGGGCGGACCCGCTCGGCGGTCTTCAGCAACTGCGCCATCGGCACGTCGGTGGCCATCGCGTCGAACTCGCTGGCGGTCAGCACCACCCGCCGGGGCTCGCCGCCGCCGTGCCGGTCGTGGATCTCGACCACGGCGACGTCCAGGGCGGCGTCGTCGATGTTCTCCACCTCGGCCGGGGTGGCGTCCAACTGCACGGGCCCGGCGACCAGGTCCGGGTGCTCCAGGACGACGACGCGCACCGCCTCGTCGTCCTGCTGGAGAACGGTGCCGGTGAAGTCGGAGACGTGGATCGTCTTCTTGCCCATGCGCGGAGCTTCTCCTGTCGTAGGCCGGATGCGGGACCACAAGAAATTACCCGACAGGTGTGCGAAAGCCGCCGCTGGACCTCCTCCGGTGTGTCGTCCGGCGCGAACTCAGAGTCAGTGCGTGTTCAGGCCGTGCCGACTGGAGCTGCCGACGCGCAGTTTGTTCAGCGCGGCCCACGACATGCCGTTGGCATCGCCTGTCGCCCGCGGCCCCCGATGGCGTGGTTGGGCCGGGAGGCGTTCGACTGCCTCCGCTGCCGCCCAGAGGCGCTCGGGGTCCTGCTGGTGGCGGTCGTTCGGCTGAATCGGCATGACCATACCGTCCCAAACAAAGGTGTCCATGTATGGAAATACCTATGACGGTCGATAGGTGCACCTAGGTGCTCGGTCCTCCGGCCCTGGGGATCGTCCGCCCGACCGGCCCGCCCGGCGTACGGTGATCCACGACGGGCCGGGTGACGGGGAGGTACGCATGCTCGACCGACGGCTCCAGCTGCACCTGGCCGCCTGGCTCGGGCAGTGGCCGGCCGGGCCGGGTCTGCACGTGGTCGGCTCGCACCGGCGGGCCAAGCCGGCCTGGGACGGTCGACTGCGTCCGGCGCTCGCCGTGGACACCGGTCGCAGCGCCGTGCTCTCCGTGGCGCCGGACCGGGTGGCCGCGGTCCGCGCGCTGGCCCGCGGCGTACCGGGCCGGCTGGTTGCCGCGCTGCCGGAGGCGGTCGGTCTGCCCCAGTGGTGCGTGCACGACGGCCCGTTCCGGTGGAGCGTGGCTCCCGCGCCGCTACCCGACGTGGGGGAGTGGACCGAGTCCACCGCCCCCGGGCTGCCACCCTGGTTGCGACTGTTCGACCGGCCGGTGCTGGTGGTCCGCGATGCTAACGGCAACTACCTGGCCGGGGCCGGGATGAAGCGGCACGACGCGTACGGGCAGGAGTTGGCCGTCGGCACCGTGCCCGCCGCCCGGGGTCGCGGCCTCGCCCGTCGGCTGGTGGCGCAGGCGGCGCGGCGGGTGCTCGACGAGGGCGCGGTGCCCACCTATCTGCATGAGCGGGACAATCTCGCCTCCGCCCGGGTCGCCGACGCGGCGGGTTTTCCGGACCGGGGCTGGCGCGCGTACGGGGTCTATCCGCGCTGACGCTTGACCGCGTCGGGCGCGGACCGTGGATCCCGGGCCGGATCCACGGTCCGCGACCTCCCCCCAGGTCCCGGTTTCGGGCGACCGTCCACGCGTGGGCGGGCCGGTTCGTGCCGATCACGCTACGTATCGAGCAAGCTCGGTGCAAGGTGCGAGCTGTCGGTTCGGAGTGTCGAATAGTGGACTTGACCTGCATGTCGGTCGGGCGGGGAGTGCAGACCCGTCAGTGACGTAGCGTGCGGATCAGGTCGAGCACCTGTCGGGTCACGGGGCGTAGGACCCGGAGCCGGGACAGCGCCGTGAGCCGGTCGATCAGCGGGACGACGCCGTCGATCAACTGCCGGGTCTTGGTCTGCCCGGGCGACCTGTCGTGCACCCAGTAGAGGACCACGCCCATGTACGCCAGCCAGAGCAGCTCGGGCAACTGCGGACGCAGGTCGGCGTCGACCTTGGCGGTCGAGCCCGTCAGCACCTCGGCGAAGAGGTCGATGGCCGCCTCCCGGGGCCCGGACGACTCCGCGGAGAAGGGGCTGAGTGGGGAGGTCGGCTCCGCAGCCGTCTTGAAGAAGGTGGCCGCGAACTCGTGCGACGGCGTCAGCACGTCGATCCCCGCGTGCAGCACCCCGGCCAGCCGGGCGCCGAACGACTCCTCCCGATCGAGCACGGGCTGGGCGGCGGCCCGGTGCTCGACCTGGGACTGGGCGTAGAACTCCTGGATCAGGTGGTCCTTGGAGCCGAAGTAGTAGTAGGCGTTGCCGACCGCCACGCCGGCCTCCTGCGCGATGGCCCGCATGGTGGTCTGGGCGTAACCGCGCTCGCGGAACAGCCGCATCGCGGTGTCCCGGATCAGCTGCCGGGTCTGCTCGCCCCGGGCGGTGGCAGGATCACCCGCAGTGGTCGTCGGCGCAGGCTGCTCGGTCATCGGGGTCACCGTATCCCGCCGATTCGTCGGTCGGCTCGGCCCGTGGGTCGCGGACCCGCTCCCGTATCGCCGAGGCGGCGGCCACCACCTGCCGGGCCAGCGGCATCAGGTGGGGTCGGGCCAACCGCTCGGCGGTGGAGCGATGGTCGGCCAGCGCCCAGAGGCAGGCGAACCAGGCGCCGTCGCCCGCGTACACCTCGCCGGTGTCGGCGACCACGGTGAGGTCGCGCAGCGTCGCGTCGTGGTCCAGGCCGGGGAAACGCCGCCGGGCCTCGACGACCCGGCCGGCACGAAATCCAGGGGTACGAGTTGGGCGCGCGATGCCAGCCACCGGCGGGCCGCACGGCAGATCGGGCAGGTCGCGTCGAACAGGACCGTGAACCCCCGGATCCCACCGCCCCCGTGAGCGGTGGGATCCGGGAGCCGGCCGCCGCCGTCGGTCGGTGGCCGGGTCATCGGGGCGGCGGGGTGGTCGGTGGGTGTGCCCCGACCGGCTGCGCGCCGTGCGGGGCGGACGGCATGGGGAGTCGGCCGACCGGTGCGACGGGCGGGTGGGTGGCGAACTGGCGGAGCCGGTTGCGGCGGTAGCGGCCCAGCGCGAAGACGTTGAAGAAGTGCAGAGCGCCGAGCACCAGCAGCACGAGGCCGATCTTGAGGGACAGCTCCTCCATCGCCTGACTGGTCGAGAGCACCGGGTCGGGGTGCTTCATCGCCACCGTGACATAGCCGAGGTTGAGCAGGTAGAAGCCGACCACCAGGAGGCTGTTCACCGCCCGGGCCAGTCGTTCCTCGGCGAACACCTCCTCCAGGAAGACCTGCCCGTTGCGGGCCAGCGCCCGGGCCACCCAGATGGTCAGGCCGACGCTGACCGCGAGGTAGATCACGTACATCCAGACCTTGATGTCCATGCGGACGCCCTTCTTGAACGCGTTCAACTACCGTTGGCGTCAGCGTAGGGCAGGTCTTGAACATGTTCAAGAGCGGAACGGTGGGCGGTTCAGCCGGCGAGACCGAGCACCTCCGCCGCCGCCCGACCGTTGGCGTGGCTCGCGCCGTACGTGGTGACGAACGCGCGCACGCCGTCCGGGCGCCACTGCGCCGGCCACCCCATCTCCACCACGGTCACCGGATGCTCGGCGGCCAGGCCGGAGATCAGCTCCGGCCCGCCCGGCAGGCGGTGCAGGTGCCGCCCGACCAGCACGATCGGCCGATCACCGGCGAGCCCGCGCAGCGTCGCCCGATCGGTCTCGGCGGCGACCACCCGGATCTCCTGGGCCCCGTCCAGGTGCGGACCGAGGCCCCACGGCACCCGCCCCTCGGCGATGGTGGATTCGGTGTGCAGTTGCACCACGAGAGGGTCCTCCAGGCCGGTGAGCACCCCGTCCACCCGGACCGCCCGGCGCGCGGCCGCGTACCCCAGGTCGGTGTCTGTGGTGGCCGGTGCGGCGCCGGCGGTCCGGGTCCAGGCGGGCGAGCGCGGCGGCGCGGCCGGCG
>NZ_JAEVHM010000160.1 GCF_016802865.1 Micromonospora parastrephiae
CTCAATCTGCGCCCGCTCCGCGGACGACAACCTCTGCCCCGGCATGACTCCTCATCCTGACGAGAATCCACCCCGTTGCAACAACCACTTGAGCCCAAGGGGAGCGAGGCCACTACTTCAACGATCGAGCGCGATCTTCCGGGGTCCGGCGCGGCGCGGTCGTCGGCCGCGTTACGCGCGTCATGCTCGCGTCGGCGCGATAGATCCACTCGGGATCAGCGAAACGGGGGTGTCCCTGGCGTGGGGACACCCCCGTTTCAGCGATCCCGAGTTGATCAAGCGGGACGGCCGCTCCGGTTGCAGGCGGCGCCGTTCAGAGGCGGCAGGCGTGGATATTGGTAACCAGGATGGCGCGGGCGCCCAGCTCGTACAGCTCGTCCATGATCCGGTGCACGTCGTCGCGGAGCACCATCGCCTGCACCGCCACCCAGCCCTCGCGGTGCAGCGGCGACACGGTGGGCGATTCGATGCCCGGGGTGAGGCCGCTGGCCCGGTCCAGGAGGCCCGCCGGGACGTCGTAGGCGAGCATCACGTAGCGGCGGGCCACCAGCACGCCGTGCAGGCGACGCAGCAGCTGCTCGGCCTGCTGCTGCGGGGGCGCGCCGGCCCGGCGGACCAGCACCGCCGAGGAGCGCAGCAGCGGCTCCCCGAAGACCGCCAGTCCGGCCTGACGCAGGGTGGCGCCGGTCTCCACGACGTCGGCGACCACGTCGGCGACGCCGAGGCGGACGGCGTTCTCCACCGCGCCGTCGAGGCGGATCACCTCGGCCTTGACGCCCAGGTCGCCGAGGTGCCGCTCGACCAGCCCCGGGTAGGCGGTGGCGATCCGGTGTCCGCCCAGGTCCTGCACGGAGGCGATGTCGTCGGGGCGGGCGGCGAAGCGGAAGGTGGCCCGGCCGAAGGCGAGGTCGACGACCTCCTCGGCGGGCGCGGCCGAGTCGATCAGCAGGTCCCGGCCGGTGATGCCGAGGTCGAGGTCACCGGAGCCGACGTAGGTGGCGATGTCCTTGGGGCGCAGGTAGAAGAATTCGACGTCGTTGCCCTCGTCGCGGCAGACGAGGTCCTTGGGGTCGGTGCGCTGGCGGTAGCCCGCCTCGCGCAGCATCTGGGCGGCCGGCTCGGCCAGGGTGCCCTTGTTCGGAATGGCGACACGCAGCATGACGGAGTGCTCCTTCGATCCGGTATGGCGATCAACGGGTGGGGGCACTCACAGATGTCGGTAGACGTCCTTGAGTTCCAGACCGCTGGCAAGCATCAGCACCTGGACCTGGTAGAGCAGCTGGGAGATCTCCTCGGCGGTGCGCTGCGGCCCCTCGTGCTCGGCGGCCATCCACGACTCGGCCGCCTCCTCGACGACCTTCTTGCCGATGAAGTGCACCCCCTTGTCCAGGGCGGCGACGGTGCCCGAGCCCGGGGTGCCGGCTGCGGCCTTGGCCTGCAGCTCGGCGAACAACTCCTCGAACGTCTTCACGGGGAACGATTCTTCCAGCCGCCCGACCGGCGCCGCGCCCCCGGGTCCGCCGGCACCCAGCCAGCGGACACCGGGGTCGCAATTCCCTATCAAGATGATGGGAGACTCTCGGATCGACGGCCATGGAGCTCTACGCTGTCCGCCATGGCCAGCAGCTCACGTCTTGTCGCGCTCACCCTCGCCGGTGCCGTCGTCGCCGCCACCGCCGGATGCGCCCCCCAGGAGGAGAAGCCGACCCCCTCCGTCACCGCGTCGTCGTCCTGCGTCAAGGGCGGCCTGCCCACCCGTACGCCGGGCAAGCTCACCATCGCCACCGACCAGCCGGCCTACGAGCCGTGGTTCCGGCAGGACAAGCCGGAGACGGGCGAGGGTTTCGAGGCCGCCGTCGCGTACGCGGTGGCCGAGAAGCTCGGCTACGCCCGCGCCGACGTGACGTGGACCCGGGTCAAGTTCGACTCCGCGATCGCACCCGGGCCGAAGACCTTCGACTTCGACATCAACCAGTTCTCTATCACCGAGGAGCGCAAGCAGGCCGTCGACTTCTCCGCGCCGTACTACCTGGTGCGGCAGACCGTCATCGCGTTGACGTCGTCGAAGATCGCCGGCAAGACCTCGCTGGCCGACCTGCGCGACGCCCGGCTCGGCGCCCAGGTGGGCACCACCAGCTACCAGGCGATCACCGACGTGATCAAGCCGGCCGCGAAGCCGCAGGTCTTCAACAGCAACGACGACGCCAAGAAGGCGCTGCAGAACGGGCAGCTCGACGGTCTCGTGGTGGACCTGCCGACCGCGTTCTACATCACCGGCGCGGAGATCACCGACGCGACGATCGTCGGGCAGGTGCCGCAGGTCGGTGTGCCCGAGGCGTTCGGGCTGCTGCTGGACAAGAACTCTCCCCTGACCCGCTGCGTGAGCACCGCGGTCGGTCAGCTCGACGAGGCGGGCACGCTGACCCAGCTGGCGCAGAAGTGGCTCGCGCAGGTGGCGGGGGCGGCCGAGCTGCGGTGACACTGCTGGATCACATGCCCTCCGAGGCGCAGCTACGGCGGGCGGCGTACCGGCGGCGGCAGACCGTGTACAGCGTGCTGGTGGCGGCGTCCTCCACGGCGGCGCTCGGCGCGCTGCTGGTCGTCGCGGTGACCGGGGCGCCGGGCTGGGACCGGGTCCGGCGGTCCTTCCTGGACCCGGAGATCGCCCGGGACGCGCTGCCGGCGGTGCTGAGCGGGCTCTGGCTCAACGTACGGCTGCTGGTCTGTTGCGCGGCCGGCGCGCTGCTGCTCGGGCTGGTGATCGCCGTGCTGCGGACGTTGCGGGGCCCGATCTTCTTCCCGGTGCGGGCGCTGGCCGCCGGCTACACGTACACCTTCCGTGGCCTGCCGCTGATCATCGTGCTCTACCTGCTCACCCTCGGTGTGCCGGGGCTGCGTCTGCAGGGCATGCCGCCGGTGCTGGTGCTGGGCGGGTTCGCGCTGGTACTCACCTACGGCGGCTACCTCGCGGAGGTGTTCCGGGCCGGCATCGAGTCGGTGCATCCCAGCCAGCTCGCCGCGGCCCGGTCGTTGGGTCTCACGTACCGGCAGACGATGCGGCACGTGGTCCTGCCGCAGGCCGTCCGCCGGGTCGCGCCGCCGCTGCTGAACGACGTGGTGGCCCTGCAGAAGGATGTCGGCCTGGTCTCGCTCGCCGGTCCGATCGACGCGGTCCGCGCCGCCCAGATCGCCACCGCCCAGTCGTTCAACTACACGCCGTACGTCGTGGCGGGGGTGCTCTTCGTGCTGCTCGCGATCCCGCTGATCGCGGTCACCGACTGGGTGACGCTGCGCTCGGCCCGCCGCCAGTCGGGAGGCTGACCATGGCTGTGCTGCGCTGCCGGGGCCTGCGCAAGAAGTTCGGCGGCACCGTCGTGCTCGACCAGCTCGACCTGACGGTCGCCGAGCATCAGGTGGTCGCGCTGATCGGCGCCTCCGGGTCGGGCAAGTCGACCCTGCTGCGCTGCGTGAACCTCCTGGACGAGCTCGACGACGGCACCATCGAGCTGGACGGGGAGGACATCTCCGACCCCCGGGTGGACCCCGACCGGGTACGCCGGCGGATCGGCATGGTGTTCCAGGCGTACAATCTGTTCCCGCATCTGAGCGTGCTGGAGAACATCACCCTGGCCCCACGCCGGGTGCACCGACGGGCCCGCGCCGAGGCCGAGGCGCAGGCCCGGGAGTTGCTCGACCGGGTGGGGTTGGGCGCCAGGGCGGACGCCTACCCGGACCGGCTCTCCGGCGGGCAGCAGCAGCGGGTGGCGATCGTCCGGGCGCTGGCCAACTCCCCCCGACTGATGCTGCTCGACGAGGTCACCTCGGCGCTGGACCCGGAACTCGTCGGTGAGGTGCTGGCGATGATCCGGGACCTGAAGGCCGACGGCATGACCATGGTGCTGGCCACCCACGAGATGGGCTTCGCCCGGGAGGTCGCCGACGAGGTGTGCTTCCTCGACGCGGGACGGGTCGTCGAGAGCGGCCCTCCGGAGCAGGTGCTCGGCGAGCCGACGCAGGCCCGCACCCGCCAGTTCCTCCGCCGGATCATCGAGGCCGGCCGCCTTTAGGGCCGGCCACGCCCGAGGCAGGGCCGGCCACGCCCGAGGCAGGGCCGGGCCACTGCCGAGGAGGGGTCAGCGGCCGAAGCCGACCCGCTGGGCGTTGCCCGCGGCCACGGTCCGGACGGCCAGCGCGGCGTCGAGTGCGGCGACGGTGGCCGACCAGCCCTTGTCCTCGGCCGAGCCGGGCAGTCCGGCCCGGTCCCGGGCCTGCTCGATGTTCTCCACGGTGAGTACCCCGTGGGCGACCGGCTTGCCCTCGTCCAACGCCACCCGGGTCAACCCGTCGGTGACCGAACGGCAGACGTAGTCGAAGTGGGCGGTGGCGCCGCGGACCACCACGCCGAGCGCGACCACGACGTCGCAGCGGCGCGCGAGGGCCTGGGCGACCACCGGCAGCTCGACCGAACCGGCGACCCGGGCGACGACGGAACGCGCGCCACACGCCTCGGCGGCGGCCACGGCCCGTTCCAGCATGTGGTCGGTCAGCTCACCGTGCCACCGGGCGGCGACCACCCCGACGGTCAGCCCCGCGGCGTCCACCGCGTCGACCCCCGGCTCACCGAATCCCGCCATCGTCATGCTCCGATCTCGTCGTTGGCGACGGGACGCCCCATGGGCGCCTCGGTCACCTCGTCCAACTCGTCCAGCAGGTGACCCATCCGGTCCCGTTTGGTGCGTAGGTAGCGCAGGTTCTCCGGGTGCGCCCCGGCCGGCAGCCCTTCCCGGCCGGTGATGGTCAGCCCGTAGCCCTCCAGCCCGGCCCGCTTGGCCGGGTTGTTGGTCAGCAGGCGCATCGAGCGCACGCCCAGGTCGTAGAGGATCTGCGCGCCGGTGCCGTAGTCGCGGGCGTCGGCCGGCAGGCCCAGGTCGAGGTTGGCGTCCACGGTGTCGCGGCCGAGGTCCTGCAACTGGTACGCCTGCAGCTTGTGCAGCAGCCCGATGCCGCGCCCCTCGTGTCCGCGTACGTAGAGCACCACGCCCCGACCCTCGCGGGCGACCCGGGCCAGCGCGGCGTCCAACTGCGGCCCGCAGTCGCAACGCAGTGAGCCGAACACGTCCCCGGTCAGGCACTCGGAGTGCACCCGGACCAGCACGTCCTGGCCGTCGCCGAGGTCGCCCAGGACCATCGCGATGTGTTCGGCGGGGTCGTGTTCGGCGCGGTAGCCGAGCGCCCGGAACACCCCGTGCCGGGTGGGCATCCGGGCGTCGGCGACCAGCTCGACCTGCTTCTCGGTGCGCCGCCGGTAGGCGATCAGGTCGGCGATGGTGATCAGCGTGAGGCCGTGCTCGGCGGAGAACTTCTCCAGGTCCGGCAGCCGCATCATGGTGCCGTCGTCGTTGATCAGCTCGCAGAGCACGCCCGCCGGGCGCAGACCGGCCAGCCGGGTCAGGTCGACCGCCGCCTCGGTGTGCCCCGGGCGGCGCAGCACCCCGCCCTCGCGGGCGCGCAGCGGCACCACGTGCCCGGGGCGGGCCAGGTCGGTCGGGTCGGTCGCCGCGTCGGCGAGCAGCCGGATGGTGTGCGCGCGGTCGGCCGCCGAGATGCCGGTGCTGATCCCCTCCCGGGCGTCCACGGTCACCGTGTACGCGGTGCCCCGCCGGTCCTGGTTGGTGTGGTGCATCGGCGGCAGGTCCAGCCGGTCGGCCTCGCCCTCGGTCAACGGCACGCAGACGTACCCGGAGGTGTAGCGCACCATGAACGCCAGCAGCTCCGGCGTGGCCAGCTCGGCCGCGAAGATCAGGTCGCCCTCGTTCTCGCGGTCGGCGTCGTCGACCACGACGACCGGCCGACCGGCCGCGATCTCGGTGATCGCCTGCTCGATACTCCCGAAGCTGGTCACGCCACGGCCTCCGTGTAGGTGGGGGTACGGGCGACGGTCGGCCGGGTGACGCGCGAGGTGCGCCACCAGGCGGCGAAGCCCCAGGCGCAGAGGGCGCCGTAGACGAGGTACATGACGGCCGACGGGTAGAACCCGCCGCGCAGCAGCAGTGGCACTCCGACCGCGTCCACCGCGATCCAGACCAGCCAGAACTCCACCCAGCCACGGGCCATGCCGTAGGTGGCCAGCAGGCTGCCGGTGAGGATCCAGGCGTCCGGCAGCGGACCCCAGGAGCCCAGGGCGGCGAGCACCGGGTACGCCGCGGCGGTGCCGACGGCGGCGGCCAGCAGCAGCGCCAGCCGCTCCCGTCCGGTGGCCCACCGTGGCAGCACCGCGGCGTGCCCGGCGTCGGCGCGACGGTTGCGCTGCCAGCGCCACCAGCCGTAGACGCTGACCGCGAAGAAGAACACCTGCCGGCCGGCCTGCCCGTACAGGTCGTGCGCCTGCGGGGTGGCGAAAACCCCGCCCAGGAAGACGGTGAGCAGCAGCGCGTTGCCGATCATGCCGACGGGCCAGGCCCAGAGGAGTCGGCGCAGCCCGAGCAGCGCGGAGACCAGCCCGAACACGTTGCCGACGATCTCCCGGACCAGCACCGGCGAGCCGGCCACCTGCACCTGGGCGTCCAGCAACCAACCGAGGGCGCCCATCAGGCCACCCCGCCGGCGTCTGCGACCCGGGTGCCGAGCAGCCGCTCCACGTACTTCGCCAGCACGTCGACCTCCAGGTTGACCGGGTCGCCGACGTCCTTGGCGCCGAGCGTGGTCAGCTTGAGCGTGGTGGGGATCAGCCCGACGGCGAACTCGTCCGCGCCCACCTCGGCCACGGTCAACGAGACGCCGTCGATGGTGATCGAGCCCTTCTCCACCACGTACCGGGCCAGGGCCGCGGGCAGCCGGAACCGGACCGTCTCCCACTGTTCGGCCGGCTCGCGGGAGATCACCTCACCGACGCCGTCCACGTGGCCCTGCACGAGGTGCCCGCCGAGTCGGCTGCCCAGGGCGGCGGCCCGCTCCAGGTTGACCGGGTCGCCGGCGCGCAAAGCGCCCAGCGCGGAGCGGCGCAGCGTCTCGCCCATCACGTCGGCGGTGAAGACACCGTCGGTGACCTCCACCACGGTCAGGCAGACGCCGTTGACGGCGATGGAGTCGCCGTGTCGGGCGTCGGAGGTGACCAGTGGGCCGCGCACGGCGACCAGCGCCGAATCGCCCGCCGTCGGGGTCACCCCGACGACCTCGCCCATCTCCTCGACAATGCCGGTGAACATGTCAGCCCTCCCTCTTGCGGGGCAACGCGGTGATCCGGAGGTCCGGACGACCTGAGTAACGTCGACGAACTCCAGATCGATGGCCTCAGCGATGGTCGTCACTTTCGCGTCGACCAGGGCGGTGGGTCCGGCGCCGAGCAGCCGGGGCGCGACGTACCCGACGATCTTGTCGACGAGGCCGGCGGCGAGGAACGCGCCGGCCAGCCGGGGGCCGCCCTCCAACAGCACCACGCTACGCCGCGCTGGTGCAGCGCCGCGAGCACGCGCCGGCAGGTCGACCCGGCCGTCCGGTCGCGCCGACCTCGGCGGCGGTCGCGATCCACGTCCGGGCGGCGCCGTCGCGGACCAGGGCGTCGGCCGGGGTACGCCCCGAGCTGTCCACCACCACCCGCAGCGGCTGCCGGATGGCGAGGCTGCGTCGCGCAGGTTGCGGGCGGTCAGCCGGGGATCGTCGGCGAGCACGGTGCCCACCCCGGCGAGGACCGCGTCGACGGTGCCGCGCAGCGCGTGCACGTCGATCCGGGCCGCCTCCGAGGTGATCCACATGCTGGTGCCGTCCGCCGCGGCGGACCGGCCGTCCAGCGTGGCGGCGTACTTCCAGATGACGTACGGCCAGCCCCGGCGCATCGAGGTCAACCAGGCGACGTTCCCGGCCTCCGCCTCGTCGCCGCGTACCCCGAGATCGACCCGGACCCCGGCGGAGCGCAACGTGGCGGCGCCGCCGGACGCGACCGGGTTGGGGTCGGGCACGGCGATGACCACCCGGGCAACCCCGGCCTGGACGAGCGCGGTGCTGCAGGGGCCGGTGCGACCCGTGTGGTTGCAGGGTTCCAGTGTGACGACGGCGGTGCCGCCCTTGGCGCGCTGCCCGGCCTGGGCCAACGCGACGATCTCGGCGTGCGGCCCGCCGGCGTAGGCGTGGAAACCCTCCCCGACGACCTGGCCGTCCTCGTCGAGCAGCACACAGCCGACCACCGGGTTGGGGCTGGTCGTGCCCAGCCCACGTGCGGCCAGCTCGATCGCACGCCGCATCGCCTCATCGACGGAGACGCTGGCCATCGCGCTTCCCTGCCCTCTCACTCGCCGGTCCGCGCGCGGGCGGTCAGGGAGGCGGCATGGGCCGCGGGCAGGCGGTGGCGGATTCCGGGTACGGCAGGGCCGCCCCGGGGGGTCGGCACGGCACGCTGAAGCCAGCGGCCGGCTCGGACCCGTCCGTCCCGCGCGCTGTCTCCCATCCGGACTGTCTGGGCGCGGACGAACCGCCCCCAACCGTCGGCCCCGGATTTTCACCAGGTCCACCGGACGGCAGAGCCGTCCGGGTCGCGGGCTGACCACGGTCGGACCGTGGATCACCGCCGGTTCGGAATTTCACCGAGTCCCGCCAGCGCGTGGTGGGTACAACGGCAGTCTTACACGCCGATGCGGGTACGCCGCCACCTAGGCGAGCTACTTCACAGCGGGATCACGCGTCAGGTGACGCCGCGCCGCCGGTCCACCGCCACGTACGAACCCGGCTGACTCTTGGCCACCGTCTTCATCTCCGAGGCCACCGCGATCGCCTCCAGGGGGTCGGTGAACCGCTTGCCGGCGTCGGAGAGGGAGACCCCGATGGAGAGGGTGACCAGAGCGGCCCGGCGGATGGTGCCGCGCCGGTCCTTCAGCTCGACGAAGCCCCGCTCCCGGTCGGTCGGGTCGTAGAGCGTGTCGGCCGACTTCTCGAAGTCGACGACGCCCGGGAGGTCAACGGGCGGACCTGGTCCGGGGCGCAGACGATGACGAAGTCGTCGCCGCCGACGTGGCCGAGGAAGGCCGGCGGCAGACCCACCGCCACCACGGCCCGGTGCAGGCTGCGGGCCAGCGCGGAGATGAAGTCGTCGCCGCGGACGAAGCCGTACCGGTCGTTGACGCTCTTGAACCGGTCGATGTCGATGTAGCCGACCGCGTAGTCCACGCCGTGTCGGACCCGGTCGCTGATCTCCCGGCGGATCCGGCTGTTGCCGGGCAGCCCGGTCAGCGGGGAGACCTCCCGGAACTCCTTGTTGCGCCGCAGCGTCGACGACACCCGGGCCACCAGCTCCGCGGTGTCGAACGGCTTGACCAGATAGTCGTCGGCGCCGGCGCTGAGCCCGTGCACCTTGTCCACGGTCATGCCCTTCGCGGTCAACATGATCACCGGCAGGGCGGAGGTCATCGGGTCGGCGCGCAGCCGCCGGGTCAGCTCCAACCCGTCGATCCGGGGCATCATGAGGTCGACCACGGCCAGGTCGGGCCGCTGCCGTTCGATGACCTCGAGGGCCTCCTGGCCGTCGCTGGCGTGGATCACGTCGAAGCCGTGCAACCGCAGGTTGAACTCGACGAAACGGGCGATGTCCTCGTCGTCGTCGACGACGAGGATGATGTCCTTACGGTCGACTTCGGGGTCCACCTCAGGCCCCGGGGGTCGCGCGTTCCGCGAGTGCCCGCAGGTGCCGTACGGCCTGGGCCGGGTCGGCGGCGCCGTACACGGCGGTGCCGGCCACGAACGCGTCGGCGCCGGCGGACGCCGCCTGCTCGATGGTGTCGGCGGCGATCCCGCCGTCCACCTCGATACGCAGCTCCAGGTGCCCGGTGTCGACGTGCCGGCGGGCGGCGCGGACCTTGTCCAGCAACTGGGGGATGAACCGCTGGCCGCCGAAGCCCGCCTTGATCGTCATGATCAGCAGGGTGTCGAAGCTGGGCAGCAGGTCCAGGTACGGCTCGATCGGGGTGTCCCGGTCGATGGCCAGCCCGGCCTTCGCGCCGGCCGAGCGCAGGTCCTTCGCCAGGGCCACCGGGTCGTCGCACGCCTCGGCGTGGAACGTCACGTTGTACGCGCCCGCGTCGGCGTAACCGGGGGCCCACCGACGCGGATCCTCGATCATCAGGTGCACGTCGAACGGCATCTCGGTGACCGCCCGCAGGCTCTGCACCACGGGCAGACCGATGGTCAGGTTCGGCACGAAGTGGTTGTCCATCACATCCACGTGCAACCAGTCCGCGGCGTCCTCGACGGCACGGACCTCTTCGGCGAGGCGGGCGAAATCGGCGGCCAGAATGCTCGGCGCGACGATCGGCGGCGGTACGGTCACCGGGCCAGTGTACGAACGCGGCGGTCCGCCGCCCGCATCGCGGCACCATCCGAGACGCGCCGTGATGCGGCAGTGACCGCTGGTGCAGAATAGGTCGATCCGGACCGGCGAATTCGAACGAAGAGACATGAGCGGCTGGCCGATCGACGGAAACGCGACGACACTCCAACGGGGACGGTGCCGTAGGCTGCACGCCCGCCGGGGTCTCGCCGCGGGGCGCGGTGACCGGCCGCCAGCTCCCGGGAGGGCGGACGATGCGACGGTGGCTCGGAGTGCTGGCACTGGCCTGCGTCACGACGATGCTGCTGGCCGGCTGCGGGCGGGCGCGAGGCGCGGACGGTGACCTGACCGACGACTGGCCAGGACTGGAGGCCCCGAAGCCGTTCACCCCGGCCACCGACACGTGCCTGCCCCGCATCACCTCGATCGTGCAGGCCAGCACCTACGAGACGGTGAGCTGCGCGCGCAGTCACCTGGCGGAGTCGATCCACGTCGGGGCCTTCACCGGCCCCGCGGCGCTGGCCAAGGCCCGGCCCGCACCCGGCTCCACGGCGCTGCACGCCGCCCGTGCCGAGTGCGACCAGCGGGCACGGGAGGTGCTCGGCGGCGACTGGCACACGGCGCGGCTCACCCTGTCGCTCGCGCTGCCCTCGGCGCCCGCCTGGGCCGGCGGCGCACGCTGGTTCCGCTGCGACCTCAGCGAGACCGACAGCATCGACAACACCCGGCCGGTGAACCGCAGCGGCAGCCTGCGCGGCGCGTTGATCGGCGACAGTCCGCTGACGCACCGCTGCTTCGACCCCAAGCTGATCGGCGACAACCTCAACTACATGGCGCCGGTGCTGTGCACCGAACCGCACCGCGCCGAGTTCGTCGGTGTCTACGCGGAACAGGACATGAGCTGGGCGGACTTCACCAAGAACGCCGATCGGGTGCACAGACGCTGCATGGCGTTGATCGCCGCGTACGCCGCCGTGCCCAACAACGCCGACCTGCCGTACCGGGCCGGGTCCATCTACTACCCACCGTCGCGGCGGGAGTGGGAGGAGGGCGACCGGGGCGTGCGGTGTTTCCTGTGGAGTGACGACCGCAAACTCACCCGCTCGATGCGCGGCGCCGGCCCCGAAGGACTACCCGCGATCTGAGCATCGGTGCCGTATGCTGCTGCGCCGTGGCGCTACCGACCGGCCGAGGGGCCGACCGGAGGCCACCAGCAGCGGGAGGTCGGAGATGCGACGGTGGTTGACGGCGGTTGCCGGGGGCGCGGCGGTGACCCTGGCGCTCGCCGGGTGCGGCGCGCCGGCCGGGGTCGACCGCAACCTCACCGACGACTGGCCGGCGCCCGTCGCGGCGCAGCAGTTCGTTCCCGCCGCCGACGTCTGCCACCACTCCTCCCAGCAGGTCGGTTTCCTGACCGGCTACAACCCGATGACGTGCGCCGAGTCGCACCGGGTGGAGACCATGTACGTCGGCACCCTCACCGGTCCGGGCGCGGAGCGGGGCACGCCCCCGCCGCCCGGGTCGGAGGGCATGCGGGCCGCGCAGGCCGGCTGCGACAAGGAGGTCAGCAAGGCCGTCGGCGCCGACTGGCGCTCCGGCAGGCTCGGCCTGACCGTCGTGCTGCCGTCGGCGCCGCCTGGGCCGGCGGGGCACGCTGGTACCGCTGTGACGTCACCGAGATCGCCAGCATCGACGACACCGCCGTCGACCTGCGCACCGGCAGCCTGCGGGGGGCGTTGACCGGGGCGGCGCCGTTGGCGTACCGCTGCTTCGACCCGAAACTCGTCAAGGACGACATCGACGAGATGGTCGCGGTGCCCTGCACCGCCAAGCACCACGCCGAGTTCGTCGGGATCTGGCAGGCCCCGGACATCAGCTACGCCGAGTTCACCCGCACCACCAAACGGACGCACCGGGCCTGCCAGACGATGACCGCGAAGTTCGCCAAGGTGCCGGACAACTCGCAGCTCGACTTCCGCGCCGGAACGATCTACTACCAGCCGTACGAGCAGGAGTGGAAGAACGGCAACCGTGGCGTGCAGTGCTTCCTGTGGATCAGCGACCGGGACCTGACCCGTTCGCTGAGGAACGCGGGCACGAGGGGCCTCCCGGTCACCTGACCGGCCGACACGACCGCACCCGGCCGGGCTCGGCCGGGTGCGGTGTCGCGTCAGCCCTTGCGCAGGACGGCGAGGAACATCGCGTCGGTGCCGTGCCGGTGCGGCCAGAGCTGCACGGTCGGTCCGTCGCCCAGGCCGGGCATTCCGGCCGGCAGCAGCGGTCGGGCGTCGACGAAGTCCACCGACACCCCGCTGCGGCGGGCCGCCTCGGTGACCGTCACGTGCGTCTCGACGGTGTGCGGCGAGCAGGTGACGTAGGCGACCAGACCACCCGGGCGGACCGCCCGCAGCGCCGCGCCGAGCAGCTCGCGTTGCAGCCGGGTCAGCGGCGGAAGGTCGGAGGGCTGGCGACGCCAGCGTGACTCCGGCCGACGGCGCAGCGACCCCAACCCGGTGCAGGGAGCGTCCACCAGGACCCGGTCGAAGTGCCCCTCGGGCAGCTTCGGGTCCGCGCCGACCTCACGGCCGTCGATGGCCAGCACGGCCACCGGCAGCCCATGGGTCGCCTGGGACACCAGCCGGGCCCGGTGCTCGGCCACCTCGACCGCGGTCACCCGGGCGCCACGCTGCGCGGCCAGCGCGCCGAGCAGCCCGGCCTTGCCGCCGGGGC
>NZ_JAEVHM010000161.1 GCF_016802865.1 Micromonospora parastrephiae
CGCATGGGCGGCTTCGACGGGACCAGCGGGGTTCTCCGGCTGGACGCCGTGGATGACGGATCGAGCCGTCCTTGCTACGCCCCGCCGTCCGTCCACCCGTCGACATTGGCGGCAACGCAGCGGATGCGGCAGGATCGGCGTCATGGATCTCGGACTGACCGACCGGGTGTACGTGCTCACCGGCGCCTCCCGCGGCCTGGGTTACGCGACGGCGCAGTGCCTGGTCGCCGACGGGGCGCGGGTGGTGCTCTCCGCCCGGGACGCCGACGCGGTGGCCACCGCCGCGCAGCAACTGGGCGGGCCGCAGCGGGCGGTCGGCGTCACCGCGGACCTGGCCGACCCGCAGACTCCGGAGCGGCTCGTCGCGGCGGCCCGCGAGCACTTCGGCCGGATCGACGGCGCGCTGATCTCGGTCGGCGGTCCGCCGGCCGGCAACGCGGCGTCGATCACCGACGAGCAGTGGCGCGTCTCCTTCGAGACGGTCTTCCTGGGTACCGTCCGCGCGGTCCGGACGATCGCCGGCACGCTGCCCGAGGGCGGCGCGATCGGGCTGGTGCTCTCCACCTCGGCCCGCGGTCCGGTGCCCGGCCTCGGCATCTCCAACGGCCTACGGCCCGGTCTGGTCGGCGTCGCCAAGGACGTCGCCGACGACTACGGCCCGCGCGGCGTGCGGGTGGTCGGCCTGCTACCCGGCCGGATCCTGACCGACCGCAACCGCGAGCTGTTCGCCGCGACCGGCGACCCGGAGCGGGCCCGCGCCGAGGCGGAAGCGAGCATCCCGTTGCGGCGCATCGGCGACCCGGCCGAGTTCGGCCGGGTGGCCGCGTTCGTGCTCTCCCCCGCCGCGAGCTACCTGACCGGCCTCACCGTGCCGGTCGACGGTGGCGCGCTGCGCGGGCTGTGACACCCGCCGCCGCCGGACGCGCCGCGGACGGTCGTGTCCGGCCCACCCGCGCGGAGCTGGCCGCCGCCGCCGACCGCACCATTCCCGACGTGCTCGCGCCGGGGCTGGCGGTGCTGTTCGTCGGCATCAACCCCGGCCTCTGGTCGGCCGCCACCGGCTGGCACTTCGCCCGACCCGGCAACCGCTTCTGGCCGGCGCTGCACCTGGGCGGGTTCACCCCCCGACTGCTGCACCCGAGCGAACAGGGCGAGCTGCCCGCCCTCGGGCTGGGCATCACCAACATGGCCGCCCGGGCCAGCGCCCGCGCGGACGAGCTGAGCACCGAGGAACTCCTCGACGGTGCCGCGATCCTGACCGACAAGGTCGCCCGGTACCGGCCGCGTTGGGTGGCGGTGGTGGGGGTGACCGCGTACCGGATCGGGTTCGGCCGGCCGAAGGCCACCTTCGGCCCGCAGCCGGAGTCGCTGGCCGGGGCGCGGCTGTGGGTGCTGCCCAACCCGAGCGGCCTGAACGCGCACTTCACGCCGGTCACCCTGGGCGCCGCGTTCGCCGAACTGCGGGTGGCGACGGCTCTGACGGACCGTCGCCCAGCCTGATCGCCGGGGCGGATCAGTTGGCCGCGGCGGGCGGCATCGCCTCGTCGGCGACGTACGTGCCCAGCGGCATGACCACCGGCTCCGGAACGGTCGCGTCCACGTACGGGGTGGGCGAGTCGGCGACCGCGAACTGGGTCCGGTACAGCTCGGCGTAGAGCCCGCCGACCGCGACCAGCTCGTCGTGGCGTCCCCGCTCGACGATCCGCCCGCCGTCGAGGACCAGGATCTGGTCGGCGTCGCGGACGGTGGAGAGCCGGTGCGCGATCACCAGGGCGGTACGCCCGGCCAGCGCCACCGACAGTGCCCGCTGCACCGCGGCCTCGCTCTCCGAGTCCAGGTGTGCGGTCGCCTCGTCGAGGATCACGATCGACGGGGCCTTGAGCAGCAGCCGGGCGATGGCGATGCGCTGCTTCTCGCCTCCGGAGAACCGGTAGCCGCGCTCCCCCACCGTCGTCTCCAGTCCGTCGGGCAGCGACCGGACCAGGTCGGCGACCTGGGCGCCCGCCAGCGCCGCCCAGATCTCGTCGTCGGTGGCGTCCGGCTTGGCGTAGCGCAGGTTCTCGGCGATCGTCTCGTGGAACAGGTGCGAATCCTGGGTGACCACACCGATCTCGTCGCGCAGGGAGGCGAGCGTCGCGTCGCGTACGTCCACCCCGCCGACCAGCACCTGACCGTCGGTGACGTCGTAGATCCGCGAGATGAGCATGGACAGCGTCGACTTGCCCGCGCCGGACGGGCCGACCAGGGCGACCATCTGCCCGGGCTCGACGCTGAACGAAACTCCCTTGAGCACGGGCTCGTTGACCGTCCGGTCCAGCGTGGCGACCTCCTCCAGCGAGGCCAGGGAGATCTCGGCGGCGCTCGGGTAGCGGAACCGCACGTCGCGGAAGTCGACCCGGCCGGTGCGACGGGGCACCGGCACCGCGTCGGGCTTCTCCACGATGCCCGGCTTCAGGTCGAGCACCTCGAAGACGCGGTCGAAGGAGACCAGCGCGCTCATCACGTCGACCCGGACGTTGGACAGCGCGGTGAGCGGGCCGTACAGGCGGGTGAGCAGCAGCGCGAGGGTCACGACGTGCCCGCGCTGACGCCGCCGGTCACCGCGAGCCAACCACCGAGGCCGTAGGTGAGCGCCTGCGCCAGCGAGGCCACCAGCAGCATCGCCACGAAGAACGTCCGCGAGTACATGGCGGACTGGATGCCGATGTCGCGCACCCGCTCGGCCCGGTCGGCGAACCGGCGGGCCTCGACCTCGGGCTGGCCGAAGAGCTTCACCAGCAGCGCGCCGGCCACCCCGAACCGCTCGGTCATGGTCGCGCTCATCTTGGCGTCGAGGTTGTACGCCTCGCGGGTGATGTCGGCCAGCCGCCGCCCGACCCGACGCGCCGGAATGATGAAGATCGGCAGCAGCACCAGCGAGAGCGCGGTGATCTGCCAGGAGAGGGTGAACATCACCGCGGCGGTGAGCACGAGTTGGATGACGTTGCTGACCACGCCGGAGAGGGTGGAGGTGAACGCCCGTTGGGCGCCGAGCACGTCGTTGTTGAGGCGGCTGACCAGGGCACCGGTCTGGGTGCGGGTGAAGAACTGCAGCGGCATCCGCTGCACGTGGTCGTAGACCCGGGTGCGCAGGTCGAGGATGATGCCCTCGCCGATGCGGGCGGAATACCAGCGTTGGGCCAGTGACAACAGCGCGTCGGCGACCGCCAGCGCGGCGATGAACAGGGCCAGCCGGACCACCAGGCGGCCCGCCTCGGTGCCGCCCCGGTTGATCGCGTTGATCACGTCGCCGGCGAGCACCGGGGTGGCCACGCCGATGATGGCGGCCAGCACCACGGTGGCCAGGAAGACGATGATGTCGCGTCGGTACGGCTGGGCGAAGGCCACGATGCGCCGGGCCACTCCACGCTTGAGGCGGTGGGTGGAGACTTCGTCGCGGTTGCGCATCGACCGGAGCATGCTCCACCCCGCCATGCCACCGCCGGACATCGGGTTGGACACCGCTCACCTCCGGGTCGTCGTCGCGCGGACCGCACCGTCAGGTCAATTCTCCCGACGACTCTGACAACCTCGGTCGTAACCCGGATCTTCCCGTGCGGTCCTTACTATTCTCCCCGGCCGGCGAGATCGCGCAGTCGGCGGGTCTGTGCCTCCCGCTCGGCACGCTGCTGGTCGGCGTGCGACCGCCCGGCCGCGCCGGCGAGCAACGCCTTGATCTCCACCACGGCGTCGCGGGCGCCGGCGAGCAGGCCCGCGGTCAGGTCACGGACCGCGGCGTCCAACTCGCCCGCCGGTACGACAAGCGTGGCCAGCCCGATCCGGTCCGCCTCGGCGGCATCCAGCCGGCGGCCGGTCGCGCAGATCTCCAACGCCCGGGAATAGCCGACCAGCTCGACGAGGCGCTTGGTGCCGGCCAGGTCGGGCACCAGACCGAGGGTCACCTCGGCCATCGACAGCTTCGCGTCGGCGGCGAGAACCCGCAGGTCACAGGCGAGCGCCAGCTGGAAACCGGCGCCGATCGCGTGGCCCTGCACGGCCGCCACGGAGATGACATCGGGGCGGTGCAGCCAGGTGAAGGCGGCCTGGAACTCGGCGATCTGGTCCGCGCACTCCCGCTCGGGCAGCGTGGCCAGCTCGGCGAACGACCCCGGGCCGGAGGCACCGGCCACCGCGAGGTCGAGGCCGGCGGAAAACGCCCGACCCTCGGCACGGACCACCACCACCCGCACGTCGCCGGGCAGGTCCCGCGAGAAGTCGCTCATGGCGCGCCACATCGCGGGCGTCTGGGCATTGAGCACGTCGGGCCGGCACAACGTCACCGTGGCAACCGGCCCGTCGCAGGTCAGCCGGACCCCGGTCGCCTCGGCGGTCACCGGGCGGCCCGGGGCGCGGCGCTGGTGGACGACGCTGAGGGGCGGGTCACGCCTTCTTGCGGCGCCGGGCACCACCGCGCTGACGCAGCTGCACCCCGGACTCGGTGAGCACTCGGTGGATGAACCCGTAGGAACGGCCGGTCGAGGCCGCCAGCGCGCGGATGCTCTCCCCCGAGGTGTACCGCTTTACCAGGTCCTTGGCGAGCGTCTGACGCTCGGCTCCGACGATCCGGCGACCCTTCTCAGTGCTGGTGGCTGTGCCAGTGGCTGCCATGCTGTGTCCTCACGTCCCAGACTGTGCGGTTCGGATACGGTCCCACCTATTAGACCGTCTCGGACGATCATGCGCCAGATATCAACTCTTCGCCAACCGACACGCTATGCAATGTCAGCTTCCCGATAGAGTGATCCTGGCGATCGTCCCGCCGCGTCGGCCGGGTGTACCACCGCCGTGCGGCGACGCCTGTCGACGACCCGTAACCTTCGGGCGTGATCGACTTGTTGGGCACCGCGGCCGGAGCGGCGGTGGTGTTCGCCGCCACCGACATCGACGACGTCGTCATCCTGACGCTCTTCTTCGTCTCGGCCCGCACCACCGGCCGACCCCGGGCCTGGCAGATCGTCGCCGGTCAGTACCTCGGCATCGGCGCGCTCGCATCGGCCAGCGCGGTCGTCGCGGCCGGCCTGCTGGTGGTGCCCGACCCGTGGACTGGGCTGCTCGGGCTGCTGCCGATCGCGCTGGGCATCCGTGCCCTCGCACTGCGCGACGGCGACGAGACGCCGACCGTGGTGGCGTCCACACTCGGCGTGGCCGGGGTGACGATCGCGAACGGTGCCGACAACGTGGCCGTCTACGTGCCGGTGTTCCGGGCCCTCGGCGCGGCCGACAGCGCGATCTTCCTGCTGGTGTTCGCGCTGCTCATCGCGGCGTGGTGCGCCGCCGCCGCCTGGCTGGGTGGGCACCCCCGCGTGGTCCGGCTGGTCGAGCGCGCCGGCCACTGGCTGGTGCCGGCGATCTTCGTCGGCATCGGGGTGGTGATCCTGGCCAGCTCCGGCGTATTCAACCGGCTGGTCGACCTGCTCGGCTGAGCGCGGGCCGCGCCCGGGTCGCGGACCCCCCGGTCAGGCCAGCTCGACCAGCTCGAGCAGATCGTCGCTCCAGGCGTCCTCGTCACCGTCGGGCAGCAGGATCGCACGGTCCGGCTTGAGCGCGAGCACCGCGCCCGGGTCGTGCGTGACCAGGACGATCGCGCCCGGATAGTTGGCGATCGCGTCGAGCACCTGCTCGCGGCTGACCGGGTCGAGGTTGTTCGTCGGCTCGTCGAGCAGCAGCACGTTGGCACCGGAACAGACCAGGGTGGACAGCGCGAGCCGGGTCTTCTCGCCACCGGAGAGCACGCCGGCCGGCTTGTTGACGTCGTCACCGGAGAAGAGGAACGCGCCGAGGATCTTGCGCAGGTCGGTGTCGGACTGTTCGACGGCGGCGGCGCGCATGTTCTCCAGCACCGTCCGCTCCACGTCCAGTGTCTCGTGCTCCTGGGCGTAGTAGCCCAACCGCAGGCCGTGCCCCGCGTGCACCTCACCGGTGTCCGGGGTGAGCAGCCCACCGAGCATCCGCAGCAGGGTCGTCTTGCCGGCGCCGTTGAGCCCGAGGATGGCCACCCGGGAGCCCCGGTCCACCGCCACGTTGACGTCGGCGAAGATCTCCAGCGAGCCGTACGACTTGGACAGGCCGGTCGCCGTGAGCGGGGTCTTGCCGCACGGCGCGGGGCTGGGGAAGCGCACCTTGGCGACCCGGTCGGCGACCCGCACCTCCTCCAGACCGGAGATCAGCTTCTCGGCACGGCGGGCCATGTTCTGCGCGGCCACGGTCTTGGTGGCCTTGGCCCGCATCTTGTCCGCCTGCGCCATCAGGGCGCCGGCCTTCTTCTCCGCGTTGGCCCGCTCCCGGCGGCGACGCCGCTCGTCGGTCTCGCGCGCCTCCAGGTACGCCTTCCAGCCCAGGTTGTACACGTCGACGACGGATCGGGTGGCGTCGAGGAACCAGACCTTGTTGACCACCGACTCCAGCAGCGCGCCGTCGTGGGAGATCACGATCAGGCCGCCCTTGTGGTTGGCGAGGAAGCCACGCAGCCAGGCGGGGGGCTCGGTGTAGGCCGTACAGGGCCAGTGCGGCGGCGGCGAGCAGCGGGCCGCCGTCGCGCACCAGGCCGTCCACGCCCAGCAGCCACCAGCACAGCGGTAGGTCCACGGCGAGCACCAGCAGGGTGACGACGAGCAGCAGTCCCCGTGCCCAGTCCTTGCCGCGCATCAGGAACGCGGTGCAGAACAACACCGCGTAGCTGGCGGCGATGCCGGCGCCGAACCAGAACAGCACGGCCGGCACGGCGGTGAGCCGACCGTCCAGGATGGAGCCGCCGGCCACCATCGCCGGCACCAGCATCAGCGGGCTGTAGGTGAACGCAGCCACCCGGCTGGTCAGCAGCCAGGCGCTGGCCTGCGGCCGGCGTGGCGGGGTCTCCCGCCAGGAGATGCCGTCCCGGTCGATGACCAGCCGGGGCCGATGCCGGACCAGATGCCCGGCCAGCGCCGACGAGCGGTAGAGCAGCCAGACCACCGCCACGCAGAGCGCGGTGAGTACGCCGAAGCCGAGCAGACCGGGCAGGGGCGGCACCCCCTGCCGGGGCACGATCAGCCGGCCGACGGCGAAGATCGTGGTGACCGCGAGGATCAGCCCGAACGGGCGGGCCACCGTCCGACCCCGCCGGACGTGCCCGATCAGCAGCAGGAAGCCGAACGAGCGCAGCATCGCCCAGCCGGTCCGCACCGCCAGCCCGAAGCCCTGCTCCGGGGCGTACCACCAATTGAGCAGCTCGACCACGACGGTGGCCGCCGCGGTCGTCGCGAGCAGGAAGGTGAGCGCCCGGACGGCGGACGGCCGCCGGACCTCGGTCTCGGCGGCCGTCCTCATGGAATCCGATGGTGCCCGCGTCGGGCCTCGTTCACACCTACCGCTGCGGCTGCGCGGCGTCCAGGCGGGCGCGCAGCGCATCCAACTCGGCCCAGAGCACGCCGGGCAGCTTGTCACCGAACTTCTCGAACCACTCGGTGATCATCGGCAGCTCGTTGCGCCACTCGTCCGGGTCGACCTTGAGCGCGATCCGGACGTCCTCCGGAGTCATGTCGAGGCCCTCGACGTCCAGCGAGTCAGGTGTCGGAACCATGCCCACCGGCGTCTCGACCGCGTCGGCCGTGCCCTCGATCCGCTCGACGACCCACTTGAGCACCCGCGAGTTTTCCCCGAAGCCCGGCCAGAGGAACGAGCCGTCCGGGTCCTTGCGGAACCAGTTGACGTAGTAGATCTTCGGCAGCTTCGCCTCGTCGCCGTCGGCGCCCTTGCCCATCTCGATCCAGTGCCGGAAGTAGTCGCCCGCGTGGTAGCCGATGAACGGCAGCATCGCCATCGGGTCCCGGCGGACCACGCCGACCGCGCCGGACGCGGCGGCCGTCGTCTCCGACGAGAGCGTCGCACCCATGTAGACGCCGTGCACCCAGTCGCGGGCCTCGGTCACCAACGGGATGGTGTCCTTACGGCGACCACCGAAGAGGATCGCGTCGATCGGCACGCCGTTGGGGTCGAAGTACTCGTCGGCGAGGATCGGGCACTGGGTGATCGGGGTGCAGAACCGGCTGTTCGCGTGCGAGGAGAGGCCCTCACTCTCCGGCGTCCAGTCGTTGCCCTTCCAGTCGATCAGGTGCGCCGGCGGCTCGCCCATGCCCTCCCACCAGACGTCGCCATCGTCGGTGAGGCCCACGTTCGTGAAGATCGAGTTGCCGCGGTCCAGCGTGCGCATGGCGTTGGCGTTGGTCTTCCAGTCGGTGCCGGGCGCGACGCCGAACAGCCCGTACTCCGGGTTGACCGCGTAGAGCCGGCCGTCCGGGCCGAACCGCATCCAGGCGATGTCGTCGCCGATGGTCTCCACCTTCCAGCCCGGAATGGTGGGCTCCACCATGGCCAGGTTGGTCTTGCCGCAAGCCGACGGGAAAGCACCCGCGATGTGGTGGACCTTGCCCTCCGGCGAGGTGATCTTGAGGATCAGCATGTGCTCGGCGAGCCAGCCCTCGTCCCGGCCCATCACGCTGGCGATCCGCAGCGAGTAGCACTTCTTGCCGAGCAGCGAGTTGCCGCCGTAACCGGAGCCGAACGACCAGATCTCGCGGGTCTCCGGGAAGTGCGAGATGTACTTCGTCTCGTTGCACGGCCACGACACGTCCTGCTGGCCCGGGGCGAGCGGGGCGCCGATGGAGTGCAACGCGTGCACGAAGTCCGCGTCGTCACCCATCGCCTCGAGGACCCGGGCACCCATCCGGGTCATGATGCGCATCGACGCGACCACGTACGGGCTGTCGGTGATCTCGACGCCGAACATCGGGCTCTCGGCCTCGACCGGGCCCATGACGAACGGGATGACGTACATGGTGCGACCGCGCATCGAGCCGCGGTACAACTCGGTCATCGTCCGCTTCATCTCGGCCGGCGCCATCCAGTTGTTGGTGGGGCCGGCGTCCGCCTCGTCGACGGAGCAGATGAAGGTGCGCTCCTCGACCCGGGCGACGTCCGTCGGGTCGGTGCGCGCGTAGAACGAGTTGGGCTTCTTCTCCGGGTTCAGCCGGATCAGCGTGCCGGCCTCGACCAGCTCATCGGTGAGGCGGCGCCACTCCTCGTCGGACCCGTCCACCCAGACGACCCGCTCGGGGGTGGTCAGTTCCGCGACCTCACGGACCCAGGCAAGCAGTTTCGGATGGGACGTCGGGGCCTGATCAATACCCCGCACAACAGCCGGAGCAACCATGACACATCTCCTTGTGGTCGACGCTGACCGATCTATGGGATGCACGAGTCTCAGCGGCGCGATGCGTCGCTTCGTGGAAACCTGGGATTGGGCTCAGCGTAAACCGGGCAGCCTTCCGAGTCAGTGGGACTGGTTGTGAAGAACTGCACAAGGTACGGCCACGCTGCGGCATCACGATCTGATACCCGCTTTCCCGCGCAGTTTCACGCAAATCTTGTTGTGCACCCCGGCCGACGTGAGTGGCGGTCGGGCCGTGGACCTGTCCCGCCGACCGGTCCGTGGATTCCCGTTCGGAGGCGCGTCAGTCCTCCCGATTGGTTACTGTGTGTGCAGTGGCGGCGCACCCGCTGATGGGCCGGCACGAGCGTCGACGCCCGCTCGTCGTTGCTCCCCCGCTGACTGGTCACCAGCCGGTAGGCTCGGCCCGTGGCCGCCACAATGACCGGGGAGCAACCGGGTCCCCGGCAGACCCGACGGGGTCCGGTCCGCGTGCTGCTCGACCGCTTCGGTCACCTCTTCCGCGAGTTGAGCAAGTTCGCCACCGTGGGCGGGATCGCCTTCCTCCTCGACTTCGCGCTGTTCAACTACCTGACCACCGTGCGCGGAGTCGAGCAGGTGACCGCGAAGACGATCTCCACCGTGATCGCGGCCACCGTCGCCTTCGTCGGAAACCGGTTCTGGACCTGGCGGCACCGCCAGCGCAACAACCCCGCCCGGGAGTACGCGCTGTTCTTCTTCTTCAACGCAGTCGGTCTCGGCATCGCGGTGGCCTGCCTCGCGATCAGCCGGTACGGGCTGGGCAGCATCTGGCCGTCCGTGTTCCAGACACAACTGGCCGACAACGTCGCCAGCTTCGTCGTCGGCACGGGCCTCGGCACGCTGTTCCGATTCTGGTCCTACCGGCGGTTCGTCTTCGTCGAAGCGGGAACCCGGACCGTTCCGCAGGTGAAGCACGACCGTGACCACGGGGCGTGACCTGCCGCCCACCTCGTCCAGCCGGTGATCGCCGGCCTCTCCGACTGCCCTAAGGTGTTTCGCATGCGTCTTGTCCGTCTGCTGCCTGAGCGCTGGCAGAAGTTCATCCACGAGGCGCTCAAGTTCGGCATCGTCGGCGGCATCAACACCGTCATCAATTACGCGGTGTTCAATGTCCTTGCACTTACCGTTTTCGTCAACGGTCAGTTGAAGGCGACCGTGATCGCGACCATCGTCGCCACGATCACGTCGTACCTGATGAATCGCCACTGGACGTACCGGGATCGCCCGAAATCGGCGCTTCGCCGGGAGTACGTCCTGTTCTTCCTGTTCAACGGAGCCGGCCTGCTCATCGAGCTCGGCGCCGTGGCAGCGGCCAAGTACGGGCTCGGTGTGCACGGCCTCCTCGCACTGAACGTGGCGAAGACCGCCGGTGTCCTGCTGGCCACGCTGTTCCGGTTCTGGTCCTACCGGACGTTCGTCTTCCAGCCCGTCGTACCGGCCGAAGAGGAGACGAAGGCGGAGCCCACCTGGCACGACATCCCGCGCGACGAGTGGGACACCATGGCCGGTATGGACCCGGTGGCCGAACTCGCCGAGACCGTCACCGAGCTGGAGGAAGCGCAGGCCAGCGACCGTCCGGACCCGAATGCCGCACCCGGTCCCGCCGGCGCACCCGTCCAGGGCCGCCCCACGCCGCTGACCGCCGGCCTCACGGCCGACCTGGACGCGGAACTCGCCGCCGAACTGCACGCCGGCACCCGCCGCTCGCCCCGCCGGTGACGACCCCAGCCCGCTCCGGCACCGGGGCTCCCGCCGAGCTGTTCTTCGAGGACCTCGTCCCGGGGCTCACCGTCGACCTCGGCGTGGTCACCGTCGACGGCGACGAGATGATCGCCTTCGCCCGCCGGTTCGACCCGCAGTGGTACCACGTCGACCCGGAGCTGGCCGGCGCCAGCCGGCACGGCGGCGTGATCGCCAGTGGCTTCTACACGGTCAGCCTCTTCATGCGGGCGTACGTCGACCACCTGCTGTCCCGGGCGGCGGCGGACGCCTCCCCCGGCCTGGAGGAGCTGCGCTGGCTCGCCCCGGTGCGCGCCGGGGACCGGCTCGCCGTCCGGGTCGACGTGATGGGCGCGCGACCGTCGACCGCCCGCCCCGGGCTCGGTACGGCCACCCTCACCGGCACCATGCTGCGCATCGGCCCCGACGGTCGGCCCGAGCAGGAGGTGCTCCGGACCCGATTCCGAGGCTGGTTCGCCCTCCGCCCGACCGAGCCGGAGCCGACCGCCCCCGCGCCATCCGAACCGGCCGACTCGACCGGCCCCGCCGGGCCGGCCCAGCCCGCCGCGAACCACCCTCCCGCGCAGCAGTCCCCCGCAAACGGCCCTTCCGGGCCCGAACCGACCGACTGAGACCACCCCGGCGCGTACGCCGGAACGATCTCAGCCGTTCGGGATCAGGTCGTGGTGTCGCGCAGCGGCTTGCCCTCGCGCATGTCGGCGAGGATGTCGCGCATCTCCCCGTCACCCAACGAGTGCTTGTCGTGTTGCGCCTCCACCAGCTCATACAGGGTGGTCTGCACCCGGCTGACCCCCGGCACGTCGGCGAGCACCGACTGGCCGCGCTCGCCGGCCGACTCGATGGTGAGCGTGCCGCAGCCGAGCAGCCGCTCGAAGAAGTGCTGGTTCATCGAGTGGTCGTTGATCCGGGTGAGCGGGAGGTCCCGCCGGTCGCGGGAGAAGACACCCTGCTGCAACAGCACGCGCTCGTTGGTGAACAGGTAGTGGGTGGTACGCCAGACCAGGAACGGCCACAGACCGAGCCAGAGCACCGCGACCAGGGCGATCACCCCGATCACGGCGAGCGCGATCGAACCGCCGCCACTCTCGGGCAGCAGGAGCACGCCGACCACCACCGCGGCGATGGCCAGCACCAGCACCACGATCGGCCGGATCAGCGCCTTCCAGTGCGGGTGCAGGTGCAGCACGACGTGCTCGTCCTTGGTGAGCACGTCTTCGGGAAACGCCACGACAACCTCCAACGCCATTTTCTCGACGCGCAGACGGTAAACCCCCCAAGCCCCACCACGACATCCGCCACGCGGCCCCCACGTGTCGGAGGAGGTCAGCGCAGGTGGAGGACGTCGCCGGCGGCCAGGGTGCGGTCGCCGGCGGGGGTGGTGACCATCAGTTGGCCGTCCGGGTCCACCCCGGTGGCGGTGCCGGTCAGGGCCTCACCGTTGGGGAGCAGGACGCGCACCTCACGGCCGACGGTGGCGCAGGCCGCCAGGTAGGCGTCGCGCAGGCCGCTGGTCACCGCGTCCCCACCGGCGGCGCGCCAGCGGTCGTACCAGTCGGCGACCGAGCGCAACAACGCCCGCAGCAGCGGATCGCGGTCGGTGGCCGCCGCGCCGGCCAGTTGCAGCGAGGTGGCGGGCAACCCGGTCGGGTTCACCGGCAACTCGTCGGCGCGCAGCGTCACGTTGAGCCCGACGCCGAGCACGATGGCCGGCGGCTGGGCCGGCGATCGGCCGGGCACCGCCTCGGCGAGCACCCCGGCGCACTTCGCGTCGCCGATCAGCAGATCGTTGGGCCACTTCAGGGTGGCTTCCAGCTCGGCCAGCCGTTCCACCGCCTCGACCAGCGCGACACCGGCGAGCAGCGGCAGCCAGCCGTACCCCGTGGGTGACGCCGCCGGCCAGCCGCGGTCCGGCACGGCCTCGCCGGGCCGCAGCAGCACGCTCGTCGCGAT
>NZ_JAEVHM010000162.1 GCF_016802865.1 Micromonospora parastrephiae
TGGGCGGTCGCGGGTGGGGAAGGACGGGTTGATGCAGGAGGGATGCGGGTTCCGGGCCGGCGGCGAAGGTGCGGCGCCGACGCCGCCCTACCCGCCGACGACCCCGTCCAGCACGCCGCCCCTCGGGTGAGGCGCGCTCACTCCCACTCGATGGTGCCCGGCGGCTTGCTGGTGACGTCCAGCACCACCCGGTTGACCTCGGCGACCTCGTTGGTGATCCGGGTGGAGATCCGGGCCACCACGTCGTAGGGCAGCCGGGACCAGTCGGCGGTCATCGCGTCCTCGCTGGAGACCGGGCGCAGCACCACGGGATGCCCGTAGCTGCGCCCGTCACCCTGCACGCCGACGCTGCGCACGTCGGCCAGCAGCACCACCGGGAACTGCCAGACACCCCGGTCCAGACCGGCGGCGGTCAGCTCCTCGCGCGCAATCAGGTCGGCCTGGCGCAGCAGGTCGAGCCGTTCCTGATCGACGGCGCCGATGATCCGGATGGCCAGGCCGGGGCCGGGGAACGGGTGCCGCCAGACCATGGCCTCGGGCAGGCCCAGCTCCAGGCCGAGCGCGCGGACCTCGTCCTTGAACAACGTGCGCAGCGGCTCGACCAGCGCGAACTTCAGGTCCTCCGGCAGGCCGCCGACGTTGTGGTGGCTCTTGATGTTGGCGGTGCCGGTGCCGCCGCCGGACTCGACCACGTCCGGGTAGAGGGTGCCCTGGACCAGGAACTCCACGTCGGCGTGCGAGGCGATCTCGCGGGCGGCGGCCTCGAAGACCCGGATGAACTCCCGGCCAATGATCTTGCGCTTCTGCTCGGGGTCGGTCACCCCGGCCAGCGCGCCGAGGAACCGGTCCTGGGCGTCGACCACCTTCAGTTTGATGCCGGTGGCCGCTACGTAGTCCTTCTCCACCTGCTCGGCCTCGCCGGCGCGCAGCAGACCGTGGTCGACGAAGACGCAGGTGAGCTGGTCACCGACGGCCTTGTGCACCAGCGCGGCGGCGACCGCCGAGTCCACCCCGCCGGACAGGCCGCAGATGACCTCCTTGTCGCCGACCTGGGCGCGGATCCGGGCCACCTGCTCGTCGATGATGTTCTCGGGAGTCCAGGTCGGCTCGATGCCGGCGATGTCGTACAGGAAGCGCTTCAACATCTCCTGGCCGTGCGCGGTGTGCCCGACCTCCGGGTGGAACTGCACGCCGGCCCGACGCCCGGCCACGTCCTCGAAGGCCGCCACCGGCGCGCCCGCCGACTCGGCGGTCACCGTGAAGCCCTCGGGGGCCTCGGTGACGCAGTCGCCGTGGCTCATCCAGACCGGCAGGTCGGCCGGCAGGTCGCGGAGCAGCACACCGGGGTCGAGGAGGCGGGGGCGCAGTGGCGTACCGCCGTACTCGCGGTTGCCCGTCCGCGCGACGGTGCCGCCGAGCGCCTGGGCCATCGCCTGGAAGCCGTAGCAGATGCCGAAGACAGGCACGTCGGCCGTGAACACGCCGGCGTCGATCTGCGGGGCGTCCGGCGCGTAGACGCTGGCCGGACCGCCGGAGAGGATGATCGCGGCCGGGTTCTTCGCCAGCATCTCGGCGACCGGCATCGAGTGCGGCACGATCTCGGAGTAGACCTTCGCCTCGCGGACCCGGCGTGCGATGAGCTGGGCGTACTGGGCTCCGAAGTCCACCACGAGGACGGGGCGAGGCAGGCTCATGTGCACAAAGCCTACCGACAGTCACGCCCGCTCCCGGCACCGGCTCGCCCCTCGCGCCAGCGTGGGTCAGGCGCGCAGCGCGCCCGGGGCGTGGGCCGGGACAGACGGATGGGCCGGGGGTACGGCCGCCAGCCGGCGGTACGGCGCACCCAGGGGCGGGCGGGGATCCTCCTCGCCCCGGTTGGGCCAGAAGGACATCGCCCGCTCCGCCTGCGCGGTGATCGTCAGCGACGGGTTGACCCCCAGGTTGGCCGAGACCGCCGCGCCGTCCACCACGTGCAACCCCGGATGGCCGTACACCCGGTGCCAGGGGTCGATCACCCCGTCGGCCGGGTTGGCGCCGATCACCGCCCCGCCCAGGATGTGCGCGGTCATCGGAATGTCGAACGGTTCGGTGAGCGAGCCGCCGGGGGTGCCGCCGATCTCCTCGGCGAGCAGTCGGGCCGCGGTGTTGCCGGCCGGGATCCAGGTCGGGCTCGGGGTGCCGTGGCCCGGGCCGGTGACCAGCCGACGACCGAAGGCGCCGCGCCGCCACCGGGTGGTCAGGGAGTTGTCCACCGACTGCATCACCAGGGCGATCACCGTCCGCTCCGACCAGCCCCGGACCGACAGCATCCGGGCGGCCAGCCCCGGTTGCCGCACGATGCTGGCCAGCCAGCGCCGTACCCGGTGCGGACCGCCGTCGACCAGCAGCGACTGGAGCAGCCCCATCGCGTTGGAACCGCGCCCGTAGCGGACCGGCTCGATGTGGGTCTGCGCGTCGGGGTGGAAGGAGCTGGTGATGGCCGCCCCGACGCTGAAGTCCAGTCCCTCGGCCCGGGCCCGCCGGCGCGGTACCGAGGCGCCCAGGATGGCCTCCGAGTTGGTCCGGGTCAGCTCGCCCAGGCGCGGCGAGAGCGCCGGCAAGGCGCCGTCGGCCTTCATGGCGTGCAGCAGTCGTTGGGTGCCGAGCGCGCCGGCGGCGAAGACCACCTGGTCGGCCTGGATCACCTGCCGCCCGCCCCGCAGCCACGCGCCGGTGCGGACGGTGTGCACCTCGTACCCGCCGGAGGCGGGTCGGACGGCGGTCACCGTGGTCAACGGGTGCACGGTGGCGCCCTGCCGCTCGGCGAGCCACAGATAGTTCTTGACCAGCGTGTTCTTGGCCCCGTGCCGGCAGCCGGTCATGCACGAGCCGCAGTGCAGGCAGCCGGTGCGCTCCGGGCCGGCGCCGCCGAAGTACGGGTCGGCGACCCGTTGACCGGGGCGGCCGATGTGCACGCCGACCGGGGTGGCGTGGAAGGTGTGGCCCACCCCCATCCGCTCGGCCACCGCGCGCATGGCGCGGTCCGCGCCGGTGTCCATCGGGTACGTGGTGACGCCGAGCATCCGCTTCGCCTGGTCGTAGTGGCGGGCCAGCTCGTCGCGCCAGTCGGTGATGTCCCGCCACTGCGGGTCGGCGTAGAAGGCCGGCAGCGGTTCGTAGAGGGTGTTCGCGTAGACCAGCGAGCCGCCGCCCACCCCCGCCCCGGAGAGCACGAGCACGCCACCGCCGGATCGCCGGTCGGCGGGGCGGAGCAGGGTGAGCCGCTGGATGCCGTAGCAACCCAGCTTCGGCGCCCACAGGAACCGCCGGGCGCGCCACGACGTCTGCGGGAACTCGTCGTCGGCGAAGCGCCGGCCGGCCTCCAGGACGCCGACCGAGTAGCCCTTCTCCGCCAGCCGGAGCGCGGTGACGCTGCCGCCGAAGCCGGACCCGATGACGACCACGTCGTACCGCATGGACGCATCATTACTCGTCAGTAGCGCTCGCGCCAGCGGCAGTTTTCGCGCGATCATGCAGCGGCCGCCCGACCCGGCACCTTCTGGCCGCAACCCGGAGTACCTGTCGGAGCGTTGTTCTCCAGACGGGTGGAAGGAATTGACGATGATCCTCGGGTCGATGGCACCGCGCCGGCGGTGGCTGCTGCTGGGCCTGGTGGCCCTCGCCGCCGTCGCGTTGATCGCCGCCGGGGCGGTGGTCGTCACCCGGTTAACCGGCGACGACAAGCCCGGCGGTGCCCCGGTGGCCGGTTCGCCGACCCCGTCGCCGGTCGTCACCCCCACCCCCAGCCCCAGTGGTCCGCCGCCGGGCGCGAACATCACCGGCCCGCTGACGCTGCTGCTGGTCGGTGTGGACACCCGGGTCAGCGTGCCCGGCTGGGAGCCGCACGCCGACGCCGTGCTGGTGCTGCACGTGCCCAAAGGGCTGGGCCGGGCGTACCTCTTCTCGCTCCCCCGCGACCTGCTGGTGGACATCCCGGCGTTCCCGAAGGCCGACTACAAGGGCGGCAAGACCAAGCTCACCCACGCCATGAGCTTCGGCAGCCGGGTGCCGGGCAAGCCCAAGCAGCCGAGCACCCCCCAGGGGTACGAGCTGCTGCGCAGCACGGTCAGCGGCTACACCGGCCTGCGCATCGACGCGGGCGCGGTGCTCACCTTCAACGGGTTCGACCGGCTCGTGAACGCCCTCGGCGGGGTGGACATCTACGTCGACCAGCGGGTCGCCTCGCTGCACCGCCGGCCGGACGGCAAGTACCGGCAGAGCGCCCCCGGCGGGTACACCGGGCCGCAGCAGGTGTACGAGAAGGGCAACCGGCATCTCAACGGCTGGCAGGCGTTGGACTACGCGCGGCAGCGCTACATCACCGGCGGCGACTACGCCCGGCAACGCCACCAGCAGCAGCTGATCCGCGCGCTGACCCGCAAGATCCTGGACGAGGGTCTGGCCCGGCAACCGGAGCGGGTGGACCAGGTGGTCGCCGCGCTCGGCGACACCCTCGTGTACGTGGGCGGCAATCGGATCGTCGACCTGGCGTACGCGCTGAGCGGGGTGCCGGAGGACCGCTTCGTGCTGGTCGGGCTGCCCGGCTCCGGAGTCGGAAAGGGCAGCGCCTACCGCGGCGAACAGCTCACCAGCGAGGGCCGGAAGTTCATCACCGAGCTGCGCGCCGGCCGTGCCGACGCCTACCTGTCCGCCCACCCCACCCTGGTGGTCAAGAACTGACCCTGGTCAGAGTCGCTTCGGCGGGGCGGGCTTCTTGGTGCCGTACAGCCAGGCGTCGAAGAGCGCATCGAGTTGCTTGCCGGAGATGCGCTCGGCCAGGGCCACGAACTCGGGGGTCGTGGCGACGCCGTTGCGCTTGTCCGCGGCCCAGGTCTTGACGATCTCGAAGAACGCCTTGTCGCCGACGGCCACCCGCAACGCGTGCAGGGTCATCCCGCCGCGCTGGTAGACGGACTCGCTGAACAGCTCCTTCACCCCCGGCTTGCCCGGTGGCGTCTTCCACACCGCGGCGGGCACCCGGGCGTACCGGATGTCGAACGCCTCCTTGGCCGTGGACTCCTTGGTGTGCTCGGCCCAGAGCCACTCCGCGTACGTCGCGAAGCCCTCGTTGAGCCAGATGTCCTCCCACTTGGCCAGCGCCACGCTGTCGCCGAACCACTGATGGGCCAGCTCGTGTGCGACCACCCCGGTGTTCTCGCCCTGCCGGAAGAACCCGCCGGAGTACACCGGGCGGCTCTGCGTCTCCAGCGCGTACCCGATGCGGCTGTCGGACACGACCACGCCGCCGTACGCGTCGAACGGGTACGGCCCGAACACGCTCTCGAGGTAGTCGGCGACCTTGACGGTCTGCGCGATCGACGTGTCCGCGGGGCCCTTGGCCAGCTTGGTGGTGACCGCGCTGTACACCGGCCGGCCCTTGTGCTCGCCGGTGGTGACCCGGAACTTGCCGATCACCAGCGTGCTCAGGTAGCTGGCCATCGGCGACTTCTCCGACCACTTCCAGGTGGTCCAGCCGTCCTTGCTGGTCTTGCCGCCGGGCACGCCGTTGCTGACCGCGGTGAGCCCGTCCGGGACGGTGATCTCCAGGTCGTAGGACGCCTTGTCGGACGGGTGGTCGTTGACCGGGAACCAGGTGCTCGCCGACTCGGGCTGTCCCAGCGCGATCGCACCGTCGGAGGTGTGCAGGAACCCGCCGTCGCCGAGCACCTCGTTCTTCAGCGGCTTCGGCACCCCCGCGTAGGTGATCTCGGCGACGAACCCGTTGCCGTTGATCAGGCCCGCCGCCGGCTTGACCACCAGCTCGTTCTTGTCCCTGGTGTGGGTGGCCGGGGCGCCGTCCACGGTGACCCTCTCGACGGTCAGGCCGGCGAGATCCAGGTTGAACGTCGACAGGTCGGCCGTCGCGGTGGCCTGCACCGTGGCGGTGCCGGTCAGCCGGTCCTTCGCCGGGTCGTAGCGCACCTTGACGGTGTACCGCCCGACGTCGTAGCCGCCGTTGCCGTAGCTCGGGAAGTAGTCGTCGCCGGCCCCCGCGGCGCCGGCGGCGAACGCTCGCGCCGGTGTGGGGGACGTGCTCGGCGACGGCGCCGCCTCCGGGGCGGTCGAGTCGCATCCGGACAGTACGAGCGCGCCGGTCACCAGCAGTCCGGCACCCACCCGCAGCCTGCGCCGCGTCACCCTCATCACGAGCCCTTCCGGTACGGATGCGGTGGCGGCCGCGCCGCCCCGCGCGACGGGCGTCCTCCGCCGATCGCAGGCGGCAGCCTATCGACCGACGATCACGGCCCCGTCACGGCAGGGTGGGGGCGGAACCGCCCACCAACCAGGCGTCGAGGAGCGGTCGCAGCTGCCGGCTCGACACCCGCTCGGCGAGCGCGACGAAGTCCGACGTGGTCGCGTTACCGGCCGCCCGCTCGGCGGTCCAGGTACGCAGGATCCGGAAGAACATGTCGTCGCCGACGGTGCGGCGCAGCGCGTGCACGGTGAGCGCCCCGCGCTTGTAGACGGCGGTGCCGAACATGCGCTCCCGGCCCGGCTCGACCGACGGCTGTGTCCAGTCGGTCGCCGCGTACTGGAGTTCGAAGTTGCGCTGCGCGCTACGACCGCCGTCGTGCTCCTCCCACAGCCACTCGGCGTAGCTGGCGAAGCCCTCGTTCAGCCAGATGTCGCCCCAGCGGCTCAGGGACACGCTGTCGCCGAACCACTGGTGGGCCAGCTCGTGCGCGACGACTCCCGGGTTCGGCCGGTCACCGAGAAAGAAGGCGGGGCCGTAGACCGGTCGGGACTGGGTCTCCAGGGCGTAGCCGATCCGGTCGTCGGCGACGACGATCCCGCCGTACGAGTCGAAGGGGTACGGGCCGAAGCGGCTGGCCAGGAAGTCGACGATCTCCCCGGTGCGGGCCACCGAGCTGGCCGCGCCGCCGTTCGCCGGCAGGCTCGTCGCCACGGCGGTGACCATCGGCCGACCGGCGTGGGTGCCACTCACCACCCGGTAGTTTCCGATCACCAGGGTGCTCAGGTAACTGGCCATCGGGGCACGCTCCGACCAGCGCCAGGTGGTCCAGCCGTCGGCGCTGCTCTGCGGGCCGGGCACCCCGTTGCTCAGCGCGGACAGCCCCTCCGGGACGGTCACCGCGATGTCGTAGCTGGCCTTGTCCGACGGGTGGTCGTTGACCGGGAACCAGGTGGCGGCGGAGTCGGGTTGACCGAGCGCGACCGCGCCGTCGGCGGTGTGCAGAAAGCCACCGGCGCCCAGTTCACCGTCGACGGCAGGGGCGGGTACGCCCGCGTAGTCGACCGTCGCCGTGAACTGCCGACCGCGGGGCAGTCCGTCGCGTGGGGTCACCACGAGTTCGTCGCCGTCGCGGCGGTGCTCGGCCCGCGCGTCCCCGATGCTGACCGAGCCGACGGCCAGACCGTGCAGGTCCAGGTTGAACCGGGACAGGTCCTGGGTGGCCGTGGCCGTGATGACGGCACGGCCGGTGAGCCGGTCGCTCGTCGGGTCGTAGCGGACGTCGAGGCCGTAGTGCGTGACGTCGTAGCCGCCGTTGCCGCGCCCGGGCACGTACAGGTCACCGGCGTCGGCGGCCCCGGGCCGGAACCCGTCGGTGTCCGCGCCGGTGCAGCCGGACGCGATCAGTACGACAGCGCAGGCCAGCGCGGCTGCGGTGGCGGCCAGGCGGCTGCCGGTGGGTGTCCGTCCGGTCCGGACCATGCACATTCCTCCTGCGGCAAACCATGGTCAGGACGAGCGTAGTCAGCACCGCCGGGCGCGCGGCCTATATCGACGATCATCAGTTACTTTCGTCGAATCACACAAAAGTTGGCTCTGATCAATACTTTCTTTCCGCTTCGACCGTCGTTAGTGTCTGACTCCAAGATGTAACGCGTTCGGAACAATCAGACGCGGAACGGGCGCTCGGCGGCGCCCCGCGACCGGACTCTCGTCGCACCTCTGCTGATCGTCATCGACGGCAACCGCCGTCGCGAAAGGTGGAACGATGCCAGACCAGACCGCACCCAACGCCTCCACTGCCGGCCGGCTCAGCCGCCGGTCCCTGCTCGCCGCCTCCGCCGGCGCCGCCGCCGCGCTCGGCGCGGCCGGCCTGCCGGTCCTCGCCACCGGCACCCCCGCACTCGCCGACCCCAAGGACAAGGGCCGGAGCAAGCTGCGGGTCGAGCCGCTGATCCCGTCGAAGAACCGCGGCATCATCCTCTACAGCGTCCGGGACCGGATCACCGCCGCGCCCGACGACAGCGGCGTGCCGTACGGCTTCGAGCGGGTTCTCGCCCGGCTCGCCGAAATCGGCTACAAGGAGATCGAGTTCGCCGGCTACACCCAGAGCACCGAGATCCTGGGCCGGCAGATCACCCCGCGCGAGATCCGCAAGATCCTCGACGACAACGGCCTCGTCGCCAACGGCACCCACGCCTCGATCGAGGCGGCCACCTTCCAACAGCAGTTGGACATCGCCGAGGAACTCGGCATGAAGAACATCGGCACCGGCAGCGACCCGACCAACAGCCCGTACAAGGCCGACTGGGACGCCGCCGCCGACACCTGGAACGAGCTGGGCCGGCAGGCCCGGGCCCGGGGACTGCGGCTCTACACCCACAACCACGACGTCGCGTACAGCTTCCTGCTCGACTCCGGGCCGCTCGACGAGCAGGGCCGCCCCACCCGCTCGTCGGGCATCCGGCGGCTGGAGTACTTCTTCGGAAAGACCGACCCCCGGTACGTCTTCTTCGAGTTCGACATCTACTGGGGTTACGTCGCCCGCTACAAGCACCAGAAGTACGTCGACCCGGCCGGCCGCGAGAAGACCGGCCTGTTCGACCCGATCCTCAACGTGGCCGACCGGACCACCCGGTTCCCGCTCTTCCACGCCAAGGACGGCGACCGGGACACCAGCGTGCCCAACGGCCACCAGATGACCCCGCTCGGCGAGGGCGACATCAACTTCCAGCAGTTCTTCCAGACCATCGGCGAGCGGGACTTCCACCACGCCAACTGGGAGATGGACACCGCCCCCGGCGGCGCCGCCAACCAGGCCCAGTCGATGGACTTCGCGGCGCTCAGCTACCGCAACATGGCCGACCTGACCATCTACCTCAGGAAGTAGCGGAAAGGCCGGCCCCGCACCACGGCGGGGCGGCCTCTTCCGGCGTCTGATCGAACGGGTGTCAGCGGTCGAGGACCAGGCCGACCTTCTGGAACTCCTTGAGGTCGCGGTAGCCGCACTTGGCCATCGCCCGACGCAGCCCGCCGAACAGGTTGAGCTGACCGTCGGCCTCGTCGGCCGGGCCGAAGAGCAACTCCTCCATCGACCCGAGCGGCTCACCGGCCACCTCGAACGCGCCCCGCGGCAGCGACGGGTGGCTGGCCGCCGAGTGCCACCAGGCACCACCGGCGGGCGCCTCGTCGCAGAGCGACAACGGCTCACCGAGCATCACCGCGTCCGCGCCGCAGCCGAGCGCTTGGCGATGTCACCGGAGGTCTGGATGTCACCGTCGGCGATCAGGTGCACGTACCGCCCGCCGGTCTCGTCGAGGTAGTCACGGCGGGCCGCCGCCGCGTCGGCGATCGCGGTGGCCATCGGCACCCGGATCCCCAGCACCGACTCGGTCGTCGACCACTCGTCGCCACCGATGCCCACGATCACGCCGGCCGCGCCGGTACGCATCAGGTGCAGCGCCGTCTTGTAGTCGGTGCAGCCGCCCACGATCACCGGCAGGTCGAGGTCGGCGATGAACTCCTTGAGGTTCAGCGGCTCGTCGGTGGTCGACACGTGCTCGGCCGACACGATGGTGCCCTGGATGACCAGGATGTCCACCCCGGCGTCCAGGATCACCGGGGCCAGCGCGAGGGTGTGCTGCGGGGAGACCCGCACCGCCACCGTGCCCCCACCGGCGCGCAGCTCACGCACCCGCTCGGCGATCAGGTCGGGGCGGATCGGCTCCGCGTACACCTCCTGGAGCCGCTTGGTGGCGCGGGCGTCCTCGTCGAGGCCGGCCAGCTCGTCCAGCACCTTGGTCGGGTTCTCGTAGCGGGTCCACAGCCCCTCGACGTTGAGCACGCCGAGGCCGCCGAGCTGACCGAGCCGCACCGCGGACGACGGGCTCATGGTGGCGTCGGAGGGGTGCCCGACGCACGGGATGCCGAACGGGTAGGCGTCGAGCTGCCAGGCGGTCGAGACGTCGTCGACGTCCCGGGTCCGACGGCTCGGCACGATGGCGATGTCGTCCAGGTGGTAGCCGCGCTGCGCGGTCTTGCCCAGCCCGATCTCGACCACGTCACGCATGGGGGACTCCAGGTTGTTGGGGGATGGTCAGCGGGAGTGGTAGTTGGGCGCCTCGACGGTCATCTGCACGTCGTGGGGGTGGCTCTCCTTGAGCCCGGCCGCGGTGATCCGGATCAGCTGGCCACGCTTGTGCAGCTCAGGGATGGTCGCGGCGCCACTGTAGAACATGCCCTGCCGCAGGCCGCCGACAAGCTGGTGGGCGACGGTGGCGAGCGGGCCACGGTACGGGACCTGCCCCTCGATCCCCTCCGGGATCAGCTTCTCGTCGGCGACCACGTCGTCCTGGAAGTAGCGGTCCTTGGAGTACGACTTCTGCACACCCCGGCTCTGCATGGCGCCGAGCGATCCCATCCCCCGGTAGGACTTGAACTGCTTGCCGTTCATGAAGATCAGTTCGCCGGGGCTTTCCTCGCAGCCCGCGAGGAGGCTGCCCAGCATCACCGAGTCGGCGCCGGCGACGAGGGCCTTGGCGATGTCGCCGGAGTACTGCATCCCGCCGTCACCGATCACCGGTACGCCCAGCGGCCGGCAGGCCCGGACCGCCTCCATGATCGCGGTGATCTGCGGTACGCCGACGCCGGCGACGACCCGGGTCGTGCAGATCGACCCGGGGCCGACCCCGACCTTGACGGCGTCCGCGCCGGCCTCGGCCAGCGCGCGGGCCCCGGCGTAGGTGGCCGAGTTGCCCCCGATCACCTGGACGTCGGTCTCCCGCTTCAGGCTCTGGATCATCTCGACGATGGCCCGGCTGTGGCCGTGCGCCACGTCCACCACGATCACGTCCACCCCGGCGTCGACCAGGGTCCGGGCCCGCTTGTACGACTCCTCGCCGAAGCCGATCGCGGCGGCGACCCGCAGCCGGCCCGACGAGTCCTTCGTCGCCAGCGGGAACTGCTCGCTCTTGGTGAAGTCCTTGACGGTGATCAGACCGCGCAGCCGACCGCCCGCGTCGACCAGCGGCAGCTTCTCGACCTTGTGCTTGCGCAGAAGGTCGAGCGCGTCTGCCTTACTCACCCCGACCGGCGCGGTGATCAGCGGAAGCTTGGTCATGATCTCGTGCACCGGTGTGGCCGGGTCGGAGACGAACCGCATGTCGCGGTTGGTGATGATTCCCACCAGGGCGCCGTCGGCATCGGTCACCGGCAGCCCGGAGATCCGGAACTTCGCGCAGAGCCGGTCGACGTCGCGCACCGTGTCCTCGGGCGAGCAGGTCACCGGGTTGGTGATCATGCCGGACTCCGAGCGCTTCACCAGGTCGACCTGCTGGGCCTGGTCCTCCATCGAGAGGTTGCGGTGCAGGACCCCGATGCCGCCGTTGCGCGCCATCGCGATCGCCATCCGCGCCTCGGTCACCGTGTCCATCGCGCTGGAGACCAACGGGATCGCGATCTCGATCTCCCGGGTCAGCCGCGTGCGGGTGTCCACCTCGCTGGGGGCCACGTCCGACTCGCCCGGCTGAAGCAGCACGTCATCGAAGGTGAGACCGAGCGGAACCACCCGGGCCGAGCCGGTCGGCAACTCGGGCAGGTGGCCGCCCAGGTCGGCGTACTCGGCGCCGGCCGGAAGATCGGTGCTGGGCGAATTTTCCACGATTGCTCCCCTGAGCTGCTCGGATGGGCTTCAGCGAGGTGGCACGGTCGGGCACCGGAGCGCGCCACGGTGCCGGCACGTCGTGCCATCGTACCCAGTGAGCTGGGCGGCTCCTCGGGTGGCGGGCCGGCCCGTCGCGCGCCCGGGGGCGGACGTCCCCGCCGCGTTGGGTCTACGGTGAGGGGGTGCACGACGAGCCCATCGACCCGTTCAACGGCGACCCGGCCGACCCGACTGCGGGGCTGGACGACCCGGGCGACGACGCGACGCCGGATCCGCTGACCGACGTCGAGCGGCAGGACGTGTTGGAAGACCTCGCCGACCTGGAGATCTACCAGGCCCTGCTCGCGCCGATCGGTGTCCGCGGGCTCGTGATCGAATGCGAGGACTGCCGGGAGCCGCACTACTTCGACTGGGACCTGCTCCGGGGCAACCTGCGCCACCTGCTCAACTCGGGGCGGCCCCGCGTGCACGAGCCCGCGTACGACCCGGACCCGGACCACTACGTCACGTGGGACTACGCCCGCGGGTACGCCGACGGGGTGCACGACACGCTGACCGAGGGCACCGAGGACGAACCGGGCACCACCCCCGCGACGGACTGAGCCTCCGCCTGCGGCTCAAGATCGCGCTGCGACAGGGAAACAGTGGCCTCCCCGATTGGGGAAACCACCACATCCCGGATCGAGCGCGATCATGCCGCGCGGGGCCCGCAGGGCCGTCAGGCGACCAGGCCGGCGCGGAACCCGGCGGCCACCGCGTGTGCCCGGTCCCGGGCGCCGAGCTTGCGGAACAGCCTGCGGGCGTGGGTCTTGACGGTGTCCTCCGACACGAACAGCTCCCGGCCGATCTCCGCGTTGCTCTTGCCCTCGGCCATCCCCAGCAGCACCTGAAGCTCCCGCTCGGTGAGCCCGATCGCCCGCGCGGGCCGGGCGCCCGGAGCGGGGCGGGCCGGGTCGCTCTGCTCGCCCGGCGGCTCGCCGTTCGCCGGCTCGGCCTCGTCGTCACCCCGCTGCACCGGCACCGAGGGCACCCCCGCCGGCCCCTC
>NZ_JAEVHM010000163.1 GCF_016802865.1 Micromonospora parastrephiae
GCGGGCCAACCGCCCTGCGGCTGGCCACCGGGCTGCCCCGGAGCCGGCCAACCACCCTGCTGCTGCGGCCACCCCGGCTGAGGCTGGCCGTAGACGCCCCGCCGGATATCCGCCCGGCTGGCCGGGAGCGGGCCAACCGCCCTGCGGCTGGCCACCGGGCTGCCCCGGAGCCGGCCAACCACCCTGCTGCTGCGGCCACCCCGGCTGAGGCTGGCCGTAGACGCCCGGCTGCTGCTTGGGACGGGGCACGTAGTAGAGGGCGCGCCAGACGGTGAAGACCACCCAGGCGGCGACCGCGAAGATCACCACCCAGGCGAACCGGGTGAGCACACCGAGCAGCGCGTCGAGCACCTCACCCTCGGCCAGCCGCCCCACCGTCCAGATCAGCATGGTCAGCGTGCCGAACAGCGCGCTGACCGCGTACTCGCCGAGGGCCACCTGCGTGATCAGCTTGGCCTTCGGCAGCACCGGCGAGACGTGGGTGGCGAGCAGTACGGCCAGCAGCGGCAGGACCACCGCCTCCACCCCGATGAACGCGAAGAAGGCACTGCCCGACCGGTCGGTGAAGTCGCTGTAGTCGTTCGGCGCGATCAGCCGGAGCAGGCCCACGAAGAGGAACACGGCGTTGGCGCCGAGCAGGGCGAGCGCACCCAGTTCGCGTAGCGGCTTGGTCAGCTGGCGGGCCTGCGTCGCGTCGGTGGACGCGGGCTCGGCGGGGCTGGTCACGAGCTCCCCCTCGGGGCGTGGACGGACAGGGCGCACGTGAGCCTAGTCTCCCGAGCCACCGGCGGACCGGAGGCGTCACGTGCGCGAGGATGGTCGACATGCGCATCGTGGTTCTGGCCGGCGGCATCGGTGGTGCCCGGTTCCTGCTCGGCGTCCGGGCGTACGCCCGCGAGGTCGGCGCCGAGGTGACCGCCGTGGTCAACGTCGGCGACGACCTGTGGCTGCACGGGTTGAAGATCTGTCCCGACCTGGACAGCGTCATGTACACCCTCGGCGGCGGCGCGACCCCGAGCGGGGCTGGGGCCGGGTCGGGGAGAGCTGGACGGTCAAGACGGAGCTGGCCGCGTACGGGGCGGAGCCGACCTGGTTCGGCCTCGGCGACAAGGACATCGCCACCCACCTGGTCCGCAGCACCATGCTCAACGCCGGTTATCCGCTCAGCGCGGTCACCGAGGCGCTGGCGACCCGCTGGGAGCCGGGCGTACGCCTGCTGCCGGCGACCGATGACCGGCTGGAGACCCATGCCATCGTGAGCGGGGGGACCGAGCTTGCGGGCCCCGCAGCCGCGAGCAGCGCCAGCGCCGTTGAGGACGACCAGGGCCAGCGGGCGATCCACTTCCAGGAGTGGTGGGTACGGTACCGGGCCGACATACCGACGCACCGTTTCGTCTTCGTCGGCGCGGAGACGGCGAAGCCGGCACCCGGGGTGCTGGACGCCATCGGCGCGGCCGACCTGGTGCTGATCGCACCGAGCAACCCGGTGGTGAGCGTCGCGCCGGTGCTGGCCGTACCGGGGCTGCGCGAGGCGGTGGCCGGTGGGCCGGCGCCGGTGGTGGGTGTGTCGCCGATCATCGGTGGCGCGCCGGTCCGCGGGATGGCCGACCGTTGCCTGGCCGTGCTCGGTGTCGAGTGCAGCGCGGCGGGGGTGGGTCGGCTCTACGGCGGCCGGCCGGCCGGTGGCCTGCTGGACGGCTGGCTGGTCGCCGAGGAGGACGCGGGAGCGGTGGTGCCGGAGGTGACGGTCCGCGCGGTGCCGTTGCGGATGACCGACGAGGCGGCGACGGCGGCGATGGTCCGCGCCGCGGTGGAGTTGACGTGAGGCTGGAAATTCTGCCGGTGCTGGGCATCGGCCATGTGACCGAGGGCGACGACCTGGCGGCGTTGATCGCGACCGCCGCGCCATGGCTGCGCGACGGCGATGTGCTGGTGGTCACCAGCAAGATCGTCTCGAAGGCCGAGGGGCGGCTGGTAGACGTTCCGGCGGACGGACCCGAGCGGCTCGCCGCGCGGGACGAGGTGCTGGCGGCGGAGACCGCGCGGGTGGTCGCGAGCCGGGGACCCACCCGGATCGTGCAGACCCACCACGGCTTCGTGATGGCCTCCGCGGGCATCGACGCCTCGAACGTGGACAAGACCCGGCTGGTGCTGCTTCCGACGGACCCGGACGCGTCGGCCCGCGCGCTGCGCGCCGCGCTGAGGGAGCACTACGGCCTGGACGTCGCCGTGATCATCACCGACACCATGGGGCGGCCCTGGCGCAACGGGCTCACCGACGTGGCGCTCGGGGTGGCCGGGATGTCGGCCATCCGCGACCACCGGGGCGAGGTCGATCCGTACGGCAACGAGCTGCAACTGACCCAGATGGCCGTGGTGGACGAGTTGGCCGCCGCCGGCGAACTGATCAAGGGCAAGTGTGACCAGGTCCCGGTCGCGGTGGTCCGGGGTTACCTCTCCGCCGCCGGCCCGGACGACGGCGGTGGCGCGCGGGTGCTGGTCCGTGACGCCGCGCAGGACCTGTTCTCACTCGGCACCGCCGAGGCCCGGGCGGTCGGCCTGACCGACGCCGTCACGTTGGCCGACGGTCCCGGCCCGACGCCGGCCGATCCGGAGGCCACGCGACGGGCGATCGAGGCGGTCGCCGGCGTCGCCGCGCCCGGCACGGTCTTCACCCTGGTCGACGAATCGGAGGTACGCGCCGGGCTGATCGCCGAGGTGCCCGGGTGGCCGGACGGCGCCACCGCCCTGGTGCTCGGCTCGCCGCCGGCCCCGGTCGACCCGATGGATCTGGTCCGCTTCGGCGCCGACCTGCACCGGCTGCGCGTCGCCCTGGCCGCCGAGGGCATCGGATCGACCCTGCTCCCTCCGCCCTCCGGCAGCACGGCGAGCGCCGCGCTCGCCCTGTGACCCAGCCGGCCGGGTCACGCACCGCGGCGGCCCGGCCGAGCCGGGTCAGGTATCCAGCATGGCCCGGCCGAGCGGGGTCAACGTGTGCAGCACCCTGTTGCGGTCGCGGTGACTGACGAGCAGCCCGGCGTTGCGCAGCACGGTGGCGTGCTGGCTCGCCGCCGCCGGTGAGATGTTGAGCTGGCGGGCCACCTCGCCGGTGGTGCAGCCTTCGTCGCTGGCCTGCAACACCGCCGCCCTGGTCCGCCCGAGCAGCGCGGCGAGCGAGTCCCGGCCGACACCGGACGCGGCCGGCCCGGCGCCCTCGGTGGGGGCCAGCCCGCCCAGCCGGTCCACCGGATAGACGAGCACCGGCGGCAGCGCCGGATCGAGCAGGGCGACCGGGGTGCTCGCGCAGAAGAACGACGGCACCAGCAGCAGCCCTCGGCCGTCCAGGTGCAGCTCCCGGCGGTGCGGGTAGTCGCGAACTTCGAGGACCCCACCCTCCCAGCGCATCGCCGGCCGAAGGCTGGTCAGCAGCCCCTCCACACCGCCGTCGAGCAGCGCCCGCGCCCGGCGGGACCGGTCCGCCGCCACCGCCGCCTGGATCCGGTTCCAGTACGGTCCGATCGCCAGCGACCGGTACTGCTCCATCGACTCGGCGAGGTGGTGCAGCGCCGCCACGTCGCCCCGGGCCAGCCCGGCGGCCGAGGACGGCAGCGGAGTCTCGGCAGCCAGCACACCCAGATCTCGTTGCAGCAGTTCGATGGGGGTGCTGCGGACCGCGTCCAGCCCGGCCTCGAAACCGTCGACGCTGGCGTACGGGGTGAGGAAGTCGGGGAAGTATCCACGCGGCGGGTTCAGCGCGAAGAGCAGTCTGAGCTGCTCGGAGGCGACGTTCTGGCGCAGCTCCCGGCTCACCGTGCGCCGCCAGGTCGACGTCAGCGGGTCGCGGTTGCGGCCCTGCAACGCGTGCAGGCTGAGGACCAATTCCCAGACCGGGTCCGCCGCCGGAGCCACCCGGGTCCGGAGGATGTCCTCGCCAGAAAAGTGGATCTTCAGCATGGGGCGCTCCCGTGTCGCCAGCAGGGGGATGCCGGGTGACCGTTCGACTCTACCTGGCCGGCAGTTATCTCCATCTTTAAGCCTGGGATGAAAAACCTCGACGCCTCCGGGGCCGGTTCGGCATGCTTCCAGTGCCCGAGCACGGCACCGGTACGTCACGGACGCATCCGGCACCTGGGCACCGGGACTGGGGAGGACCGGTGATCGGGCGGCACCACGAGGGTCTGCGGCCCTTGTTCCGCAGGGGTGCCGTCCGATCATTTCGCCGCCGCATCGTCGCCCCGCTCAACCCACCCACAGCGCGACCCGGTGGTCCTCGTCGGTGACGTAGAAGACTTGCCCGTCCATCGTGGCCAGCCCCTCGACGTGGTGGAACGGCGCCAGGTCCGCCACCACCTCCGCACCGAGCCGGTACGCGTCCGGCTCCGCACCGCCCGGGTCACCCGCGGGCAGCCGGAACCGGACGTGCCGCGACGTGACGTCACCCCCGCCCGGATGGTCGTCGAGCAGCACCGAGCCCTTGCCCGACGCGTCGATCGATCCGATCACGGCGTCGTACCCTCCATCGGAGTTCGAGGCGATCGCCCGGAACCCGGTCAACGCACCCGGCGGGGTCACCCCGGTCACCGCGTACGCCCTCAGCGCCCGCGGCCACGCCGGCTCCGCCGCGAACATGCCCGGCACGTCGGCCACCTCCACCACGATCGGCTCACCGGCCCCGCTCACCGGGAAACGCAGCCCCAGCAGCGCCGTCCCCGCCGGAGTGAAGGCCGCCGCCTCCACGTTCAGGGGCAGGTCGTCCGGGGCCAGCCGGCTCACCCAGCTCTTCGCCCGGGCGGTCCCCCGTGCCAGGGTCTCCACGATGAACCGGTTCCGCACCCGCTCCCCCGGCGGCAACAGGCTCAGCGGTGCCGCGGCGAGGGCGTCGTTGACCGCCCGATGCAGGCGGAACCGGTTGCGCACCACCTGCACCGGCAGCGGCCCGGTCGCCGCGTCGTCCTCCCGGAACCGGGCCACGAAGGCACGCCGGGGGCGCAGCGGGCCGGCCTTGGACCCGAAGTGGGAGCCGAAGACGTACACCCAGCCGTCGTGGTGGGCGAGCGCCTCGCCGTCCTCGGTGCGGTCGTTCTCCGCCCCGGCGTCCGCCACCACGTGCCGGGCCGTCCACTCGCCGTCGTCCAGCTCCAGCAGCAGGGCCAGACAGCGCTCCACCGGCCCCTCGTCCAGCACCGTCCAGAAACCCCGCCGGGCGCCGTACGCGCGCAGCAGCGCCGCCGAACGCACCGGCAGCAGGTCGCTGGCCTCGTTGCCGGCCACCACGAATTCGACGAGTCGCAGAGTCACCGCGCCAGGGTACGGAGCACGCGCTCGTACAGTGACAGGGTGCCCGACACCGTGCTCACCGGACCCGCCGCCCACCCGACAGATTCCGAGACGTACGCCGCGCTGCACGCCGACGCCACCGCGCTCCTCGGCGGCTGGCAGCCCACCAGTCCGCACGCCGCCGCCGCCCGCGAGAAGACGCTCGCACTGCTCGCCGCCGGCCCGGTCGCGATGAGCCGGCAGCACCGTCCCGGGCATCTCACCGCCAGCGCGCTGGTGCTGGACTCGACCGGCTCACGGGTGCTGCTCTGCCTGCACGGCAAATTCGGACTCTGGGTGCAGCTCGGCGGGCACTGCGAGCGGACCGACGAAACCCTCGTCGCCGCCGCGCTACGGGAGGCCACCGAGGAGTCCGGGATCGCCGGCCTACGCATCGACCCGACGCCGATCGACGTCGACGTGCACCAGGTCGCCTGCCAGGGCGGCTCCCTGCACTACGACGTCCGGTTCGCCGTCCTCGCGCCCCCCGGCGCGGTAGAACAGGTCAGCGACGAAGCCGAGGCGCTGGGGTGGTTCCCGCCGGACGCGCTGCCCGAGCCGCTGGCCGGCGGGACCGTACAACTCGTCGCGCCGGCCCTCGCGGCCCTCAGACGTAGCCCTCTTCGCCGCTGACCACCCACCCGAAACGTTCACGCTCAGTTGCTGGTACGTAGCTGAGCTGGCATCATGGCCACTCCCGGCCTCCACGAGGTGGCGATGTCGTCCCGCACCAGGATCGTCCTCGCGCAGCCCCCGTTCTTTCGCATCTTCGGCTCGCACAACAACCGTGGCCCGCTGGAGCTCGCCTACCTGGCCCGCAGGCTCGACGACCAGGGCGCGGCGTGCACGATCCTCAACCTCGATCGGACGGACGCGACCGCCCACTGCACCTGGCGCAATCTGTTCGCCCGGTCCGCGCTGCTCCGCGCGGCGTTGGACGGCCCGTCGCCTCTGCTCTACGAATCCGCCGAACGCATCCTGGGGCTCGCACCGGACGTGGTGGTCCTGTCCGCCGGCGACGCCCTCACACCCTGGGTGGACCTCGGCAACGCGTTCTTCGCGGCACGGCTGGCCGAGCTTCTGCGACGGCAGGGCATCCGGTGCGTAGGAATCGGGAGCCGCTTCGGCACGGCACCGCAGGCCCGCGCCGCCTTCGACGCGGTGGTCGACGACGTGTTCGGCGCGGAGGAGGTCTCCACCGTGCTGGCCGCCCGGTCGACGCGGCCGTGGACCCCCGCGCCACCGCTGTTGGGAGCTGACGTCACCGGCTCGACGTGGGACGTGATCATGACGTCCTTCGGCTGCGTACGGGCCTGCTCGTTCTGCGACGCCGCGGCGCAGCCCTATCGGGCGGTGCCCCCTGCGGTGTTCGCGGCCGACGTCGAGCAGCGCGCCGACCCGGCGCGGCTCGATATCGGCGACGCGATCTTCCTGGCCCGGGGTGCCCGGCTGGCTGCCCTCACCGAAGGACTGGACCGCGCCGGTCGACGGCCCGGGCTCTCGATCGAACTCTCCGTCGACCAGGTGACGCCCGGCCGCCTGGCCGAGCTCGCAACCTTCGGCGTCCAGGAGGTGAAGATCGGGATCGAATCGGCCGACGACTCCGCGCTCCGAGTGATGGGCAAGCACCAGCACGCCCAGCAGATCCGCACGGCCTGCGACCGTGTTCACGACCAGGGGCTCAACCTCACCGTCTACGTCCTCCTGGGTGGCCCCGTGCCCGACCCGACGAACGCGGCGCTGCGCACCCTCAACCTCTGCCGCTCGTTGCCGGCCGACGACTTCGTGATCAATGTCTGGGCCTACAACCGGCCCGGGGCGCGGCCGACGGACACCCATTTCTCCGGAGACCTCGTCGAGGAGTACGGCCTCACCGAGGTCATGGAGGAGTTCTTCGCGCTTCAGGCATCGGCCAAGCTGTCCATCGGCCGCCTGCTGGACATCGCGTGATCCGGTCCGACGACCATCAACCGGAGGCGGTCACCGTCGCCACGGCACCTCTTCGCGCGGATCTGACCGGCGGCTTCACCGACTGCGAGCCCTTCCTGCGGGCCCGGCCGGCGCGCATGGTGAGCGCCGCGCTCGACCATCGGGTCACCGTACGGGCGACGCGATCTCAGGGCCGCTACTCGATCCGGATCGTCGACCCGCGAGGGCCGGTGGTCGACGCACCGCGGTTCGAACCTGGGCGGGGACGTCCCGGGCTCGAACGCCTTTTCGGCAAGCTGCTCCTACTGCTGGAGATTCCGGCCCACCTCGACGCGACGATCCCGCTACCCATGGGCTCCGGCACCGGAAGCTCCGGCACCGTGTTGACCGCGGCCACCGCCGCACTGCTCGCGCTCGACGACGCGGGCATCTCCATCCCGTCGGTGCCGCACGTGGCCGCCGCCGTCGAACGCCTGTGCGGCCACCACGGCGGTCTCCAGGACCAGTTCGCCGCCACCTTCGGGGGTCTCACCTCCTACTCGTTCCACGACCAGGGTGTCGACGTACGCCGCCTGGACCACGCCGGCAGCGTCCTGCGGGACGCGGTCCTGGCGGTTCCGCCACCCGCGGACCGTCGGGTCGGCTCGGACCGGCTGGTGCAACTGGTCGCCGACCGGTACCGCGCGGGAGAGGCCGACACCGTCGAGGCCCTGGCCGACCTCGCCGCGCTGGGCGACCAGATCAGCGACCTGCTCGCCACCTCCCAACCCGGACGATCGGATCTCGCCGCTCTGCTGCTGGCCGTGCTGGATCGGCAACGGCGGTTGCACCCGGTGATCCGCGCCGGCATCGAGGAGACACCGGTATGGACGCTGGTACGAGAGGGTGCCGTCGTCGGCAAGCCACTGGGCGGTGCCGGACGAGGGTCGGCCTGGCTCCTGCTGATGTCCACCGATGCCGCGCGCCAGCGACTCGCCTCGACGGGTTGGGTGGTACACAGGGTGCGAATCTCGGACGTCGGAGTGCGTACGGAGAGCGAGCCCAGACGTGAAACCACGGCCGTGGGAGGCGTTGGCCTCCTCAACCGCGCTGAAGACGCCACAGTTCCAGGTGCGACGTGATCAGGTCCGGCTGCCGGACGGTGTGGTCGTCGACGACTACTACGTCTGCGTACGCCCGGACATCGCCATCGTCGTCGCGCTCCAGGGTGATCGGTTGCCCCTCGTCCGCCAGTACAAGCACGGCATCCGGGAGATCACACTCGAACTACCGGCGGGGATGATCCAGAGTGGCGAGAGTCCGGAGGACGCGGGCCGACGCGAACTGCGTGAGGAGACCGGCTGGGTCGCCCCGACACTGACCTGCATCGGCAGCTTCCACGACGACTCCACGAGGAACACCAACCGCGTCTACTGCCTGGTGTCCCGGGACGCCTACCCCGCAGGTGCCCAGCAGCTCGACCCCCACGAGGCGGCCGGCGGCCTGGAGGTGGTGGAGGTGCCACTCCAGGGCCTTGCAGAACTCCTCGCCACGGGCACTGTCCGTACGCAGTCGTCGGTGGCGGCGGCATACCGCACACTGGCCTGGCTCGCCGAGACGACGCCAGAAAGTGAACGGCCGATTGCCGGCTGACGATCTCCCTCCTAGGCTCGGTGCAGATCGCCGAGGGAGGCGTCATGCTCGGGTGGATCCGACGGTACGGAATCGCACTGCTCTGCGTACTGCTCGCCATCCTGGCTCTGGCCAAGGTGAAGATCGCCGGGCTGGACTACTCGGAGCAGGAGATCATCCTCGCCCTGCTCGGTTTGCTCGCGATCGACAATCTCGCCGAGCGAACCGGAATCCTGAACAACGTCCTCAACAAACTCAACGACCTGTCCCGACGGATTCCCCGCCAGGGCGACCACCACGTCGTGATGACCCGACGCAACCAGGTCCCCCGCCTCGCCGACGTCGTGGAAGCCGCGCGGCGTGAGGTGATCCTCGTCGGGCCGAGCCTCGACACCGTCGTCGGCATGGCCGGACGGCTGGAGGAGGTGGCCCGCGCCGGCGTCCGGATCAAAATCATGCTCAGCGCGCCGAACCGGGAGAGCGTGCAGCGGTACGCCGACCACATGGTCTTCGACAACTGGGTGTCCCCGGATGACGGAGAGTTCCGGTTGGCGATCGACCACCTGCGCAACAATTACCGGATCCTGCACCGGTCACTCGAGGCCGGGGGCGACGGCCGGGTCGAGATCCGACTGGCCGAGAAGATGATCTTCTGTAGCTACGTGATCATTGATCCGACGCTGCGCTCCGGAAGCCTGGCGGCACATTTCCATATGTACAAGATGCCGGTGGACATGACGCCGTTCGTCCAACTGGAACGGACCACCGACGGCGAGTGGTTCAGCTTCTTCCTCAGCGCGTTCGAACGGGCATGGCAGGACAGCCGCCCTGTGACCGACCAGGACCGGTACGGCCCGCCACCAGTTCAGCGGGCCGCACACGACAACGGCTGACTACAGGTACTGCTGAGCCGACTCGGCCTCCAGATCGGCAACTACTTCCTTGACCTCCTGCGCCCGCGACCGGTCGCAGACGAAGAGCGCGTCCGCGGTGTCGACGACGACCACATCGCGCAGGCCGAGTGTCACCATCAGCCGGCCCGTCCGGGTCACCAGCACCGACCCGGTGGTGTCCCGGGCCATCACCCGCCCCTGCTCCACCGACTCGTCCGCCCCGATGATGACGTTGTCCGTGGCCGAGCGGCTGAGGGCGTCGCCCAGGGAGCTGAAGTCGCCGACGTCGTTCCAGGGGAAGTCGGCGGGAACGGTGGACACCAGGCCCTTCTCGGCCGCGCCCTCCATGACGGCGAAGTCCACCGAAATCTTCTTCAGGCTGGGCCACACCCTGTCGAGCACCGCGGCCCGCTCCTCGGTGTCCCAGGCAGCGGCGATCTCGGTCAGCCCGGCGAACAGGGCGGGCTGCTGGCGGGCGAGCTCGTCGAGGAACACGTCGACCCGCCAGACGAACATCGACGCGTTCCAGTAGAAGCGGCCGGACTCCACATACTTCACGGCGAGGTCGTACTCGGGCTTCTCCTTGAAGCGCAGCACCCGGCGAGCCGGACCCGAACCGACCGGCTCACCCGCCTCAAGGTAGCCGTACCCGGTCTCCGGATAGGTCGGGGTGATTCCCACCGCCACCATCTGGCCGTCCTCGGCAGCGGCGATCGCCGCGCGGAGGATCTCGACGAAACGATCGTCATCGCCAACGACGTGGTCAGCGGAGAAGGCTCCCATGACGGCGGTCGGCTCACGCCGCGCGATGATCGCCGCCGCTAGGCCGATGGCCGCACACGACTCCCGCCGGGACGGCTCCACGACGATGTTGTCATCCGGCAGGCGCGGGACCTGGCGGGCCACCGCCGCAGCGTGCGCGACCCCGGTCACCACAAAGGTGCGGTCCGGGCCAGCCAACGGCGCCACCCGGCTGACCGTGGCCTGGAGCAGGGACTCGGACGTGCCGGTCAGCGCCAAGAGGAACTTCGGACGGTCCGCGCGGGACAGCGGCCACAGACGGGTGCCACTGCCACCGGCCGGGATCACGGCGTAGAACATCGCCACATCATGCCTGAACCACCTGAGTCGGACACCATCACCGTCGTAATACGCCACCGATCAGGAGCGGGCGCGACTCCACGCGGCGATGTGCACCTCGGCGCTGGACTCCCAGGTGAACTCCTTGGCCCGGTCGAAACCGGCTTTGGCCAGCGACAACCGGCGCTGCTCATCGTCCAGCAGGGCGGCCAGGTCGGTGCCGATCTGCTCCGCGTCCTCCGAGGTGTACGCGACCGCGTCGCCGCCCACCTCGGGCAGCGACAGTCGGGGCGTGGTCAGCACCGGCGCGGCGCACGCCATCGCCTCCAGGATCGGCAGGCCGAACCCCTCCCCGTAGGACGGGTAGGCGGCGACCAGCGCGCCACCGAGGAAGCCGGGCAGGTCGGCGTAGCGCAGGTAACCGGGGCGCAGCAGTCGCAGGTGCGACGGGACCTCGGCCACCGCCCGGTCGATGTCCTCGTCGTGGCCCTGCCCGCCGGCGATCACCAGGGCCGGCGGGTCGTCCCGGTCGGCAACCGCGCGGGCCCAACCACGGATCAGGTTGGGCACGTTCTTGCGCGGCTCCTTGGCACCGAGGAAGGCGACGTAGCTGCTGTTGCCGAGCCCCAGCCGGGCGCGCACCCGGGCCTTCTCCTCCTCGCTGGGCGCGTGGAAGGCGGCATGGTCGACACCGTGGTAGGCCACGTCGATGCGGGTCGGATCGGCGTCGAGCAGCCGGATCAGCTCGTCCCGGGTCGCCTTGCTGGGCACGATCACCCGGTCCGCCCGGCGCAGCGAGGTCTTGATGGCGCTGCGGAAGAACGTCCGGCGCGACTTGTCGTAGTGCTCCGGCTCGGTGAAGAACGTCGCGTCGTGCACGGTGACCGTGACCGGGCACCCGGCGCGCAGCGGGCAGGTGTAGAAGGGCGAGTGCAGCACGTGCGCGCCCACCTGCTGGGCGAGCAGCGGCAGGCCGGTCTGCTCCCAGGCGAGCCGCGCCGGCCGGTGCGCCACGGCGGCCGGCGCCGGGATGATCTCCGCGCCGGGCAGCATCCGGGTGTACCGCTCCAGGTCGGTGCGGAGGCTGACCACGGCCAGCTCCACCCCCGACCCGCAGACCTTGCCGAGGGCACCGAGCAGACCGTCGACGTATCGACCGACACCACCACGGTCGGCGGGGACACTCGTGGCGTCGATGAGCACGCGGGGCGGGCGACCGGCGGTCACGGGGCGACTCCTTGCACTGGCGGGTCTGTGGGGAACAACACTCCGGGGGTAAAGCCTACGCCGGAGTACGGGGCCGACGCTGACTGCGACCCGACGGTACGCCGACTTGTCATCGTCTTCGAGTACGGCTCCCGGGGGCGTATCGTTCGCGCCGATGGCCGACAACATTGCCCGGGTCTTCGCCGACGCGATCACGACCGACCCGACCCGACCGCTGCTGACCTGGTACGACGACGCCAGCGGCGACCGCACCGAACTGTCCGGCGCCACGCTGGCGAACTGGGTGGCGAAGAGCGCCAACCTCCTCGTCGACGAGGTCGGTCTCGCGCCGGGCACACCGGCCGGGGTGCTGCTGCCGCCGCACTGGCAGACCGCGGCGGTGCTGCTGGGCTGCTGGTCGGCCAAGTTGAGCGTCACCGACACGCCGGGCGACGTGGACGTGCTGTTCGCCGCCGCCGACCGGTTCGACGAGGCGCAGTCCTGGCCGGCCGACGAGCGGTACGCCCTCGGGCTGTCCCCGCTCGCCGCCCCGCTACGGCAGGTGCCACCCGGGTTCGCCGACTACGTGGTCGAGGTACGCCGGCACGGCGACCACTTCACCCCGCAGCCCGGGCCGGGCCCCGCCGACGCGCACCTGCTGGCCCGCGCCGAGGCACGCGCCGTGGAGTTGGGCATCGAGCCCGGTGCCCGGATCCTGGTCGACGCCGCCCGCTACCCGGACCCGGTGGACTGGCTGCTGGCCCCGCTCACCCGGGCCGCCACCGTCGTCCTCTGCGCCAACCTGGACCCAGCCCGCCTCACCACCCGCCTGACCACAGAAAAAGTCACCCACCCCCTCCCC
>NZ_JAEVHM010000164.1 GCF_016802865.1 Micromonospora parastrephiae
GCCCGCCACCCGGACGGCCGGCGGACCATCGCCGCGCTGGTGGTCGACCGGGCCGGCGCGGTCCGCGTCGGGTACGACAAGCAGCAGTTGTGGGGCGACGAACGCGAGCTGTTCGACGCCGGCGGACGGGGTGCCACGCTGCTCGTCGACGACTGGCGGCTCGGGCTGGGCATCTGCTACGACGGCTGCTTCCCCGAGCACGCGCGGGCCGCCGCGCTCGACGGCGCGCACGGCTACCTGTGCCCCAGCGGATACCTGACCGGCTCGGAACACCGCCGGGACCTGTACTACGCCGCGCGGGCCCTGGACAACACCATGTTCGTGGTCTTCGCCAACGCGGTCGGGGGAGTCGACCCGTGGCGGTTCAACGGCGGCGCGGCCATCTACGACCCGCAGGGGCGGGTGCTGGCCCGGGGCGCCGACGAGGGCACGGCGGTGCTGGTGGCGACACTGGACCCGGCCGAACTCGCGGCCACCCGGGCGGCGCACTCGATGCTCGCCGACCGGCTGCCGCACCAGGGTGATCCCCGGGTGTCAATGTCCGGTTGAGCCCATAGTCAGGTCGATGCCGGTTGCACCTGTTGGCGGACACATCGGTCCCGTAGGGTGCCCGAGTGCCACTGCTCCTGCTGGACCTGGACAACACCCTGCTGGATCGGGCCGGGCCGTTCCGCCGCTGGGGTGAGCGCTTCCTGGACGGCATCGGCGCGCCCCCCAGCGACATCGACTGGCTGCTTTCGATCGACGCGGACGGGTTGACCGACCGTTGGGACCTGGCCGACGCCATCCGGGACCGCTACGAGCTGCGTATCCCCTCGATCGACCTGGTGGAGGAGCTGCACGACGGGGTGGTGGCGCAGACCCGGCTCGACCCGCTGACCGCCTGCGCGCTGCGGATCGCCGACGACGCGGGTTGGGTGCCGGTGGTGGTCTGCAACGGCACGGTACGCGTGGAGGACGCCAAGATCCGCCGGACCGGCCTGGACCGCTACGTCGCGGACTGGGTGATCTCCGAGGAGGCCGGGGTCAGCAAGCCCAACCCGCGGATCTTCGCGCTCGCCGCGCAGCGGGTCCGGATGCCACTGCGCGGCGCCTGGGTGGTCGGCGACAGTCCCGAGGCGGACATCGGCGGCGCCGCCGCGGTCGGGCTGCCCAGCGTCTGGCTGCATCGCGGGCGTACCTGGTCGGACGTGCGGTTCGCGCCCAGTCGCACCGCGGACGGGCTGATCGCCGCGGTCGCCACCGTGCTCGCGAGCTGACGGGCGTCACCGGTCGGGTGGTCCGGCGGTAATTCGGTTGACCGGTCGGCCGGGCTGCGGCGAGCATGGTCGGCACATCGTGCAATCCCGGGCGTGCGCCCGGTCGAGGAGAGGGGGTCGGTCATGGCCGTCTTCGCAGGTCGCTTCCAGCCGCCTATCTCAGCCTCGACCAAGGGAACCTCACCACAGTGCGCGATCATGACCTGCCGGCGCTGGAGCGCCGCAGCCGCGGCAAGAGCCGCTTCGACGACGACGAACCACAATTCCTGAAGCGCGGGCGGCACGTCGAGCCGCCCGCCGACCCCGACGCCGAGCCTGACCCGGACACCGGCGAGCACTGGTCGTCCTGGGACGACGCGGTGCACGGGCCGCAGCCGTACCCGGACTGGCTGGTCACCGAGCTGGCCGCCAAGGACACCGAACTGGGTGTGCTGAAGACCGGCAAGGAGGCGGACGTCCACCTGGTCCGCCGCGCGGTGCCGGACACCGACCGGTCCTGCCTGCTGGCGGTCAAGCGGTACCGCGACGCCGAGCACCGGCTGTTCCACCGCGACGCCGGTTACCTGGAGGGCCGCCGGGTCCGCCGGTCCCGGGAGAACCGGGCGATGGCCGGCCGGACGGCCTTCGGTCGGCAAATGATCGCCGGGCAGTGGGCCGCGGCCGAGTTCGCCGCCCTGGCCCGGCTGTGGGAGATCGGCGCCGGGCACGACCGGATCGCCGTGCCGTACCCGGTGCAGCTACGCGGCACCGAGCTGATGCTGGAGTTCGTCGGCGACGCCGAGTCGGGGCTGGCCGCGCCCCGGCTGGCCCAGCTGCGACCCGGCCCGGCCGAGCTGCGCGACCTGTGGGCGCAACTGGTGGAGGCGCTGCGGGTGCTGGCCCGGGCCGGTTACGCGCACGGCGACCTGTCGCCGTACAACCTGCTCGTTCATCGGGGCCGGCTCGTCGTGATCGACCTGCCGCAGGTGGTCGACGTCGTGGCGAACCCGCAGGGGCCCGACTTCCTGGCCCGTGACGTGCGGGTGGTGAGCGCCTGGTTCGTGGCCCGGGGGCTGTCCGCCGAGCAGGCCGACCCGGTCGCGCTGACCGGGGAGCTGCTGCGCGAGGCGGGCATCCGGTGACCCGGGGCGGGTCGGACGGCGCAGCCGGCCGTCCGACCCACCCGCGGCGGTCACTGCAGGTAGCGCTCCACCTCAGGCTTGGGGCGTTCGCCCTGGGCGTCCGGGTCGCCGTGGGTTTCCCGGGCGGCCCGCCGGCGGCGCAGCAGGTCCCAGCACTGGTCAAGGGACTCCTCCAGGTCGCGCAGTCGCGCGCTGGCCTCGCCCTCGGTGCCCGACTCGGTGGCCTGGGCCTGCGCGCGCAGCTTGTGTTCCTCGTCGACCAGCTCGGAGATCCGGTTCAGGATGGTCTTGTCGTCCATGCCTGAGAGCCTGGCACAGGGTGCCCGGTGTCGCCCGGATTCGGGGGTACCGGTGCGTCCTCGCTCACGTCCGCGGACCGTCGACCGTGCCCTGCGGCGCCGTCCGACGTCGCCGCCGATCCGGGCCCCGGCGGCCGGGGCGGCGTGATCGCGTCCTCCGGTCGTTCGGCGTCGGCATCGACGGGTTCCGACCTGCGGCGCGACCCATCCTGAGTGTCCATTCCGGAGTCCGCCGGGTGGCTGCCGTGCTCAGGGACCGGGCCGCGGCAGTGGAATCTCACTCTTCGAAGGTCTGGAGGTGGCTCGCGTTTGGTGAGATGCTTCCGACGCCCAGAAGGTGAAATTCCCACAGTCCCGACCATGCGAAATGGACAATTGCGCGCGGTGGGAGGACGAGGAGACGTGGTGTGATGTCGCAGGTGTCCGATGCCGGCCCCGCCCCCCTCAACACCGAGCCCCGGACGATCCCGCTGCACCGCGCCCTGCCCGCGCTGGTCCGCGACCCGCTCGGCGCTCTGGTCGCCTTCGCGGACGACGCCGCCGGCGAGGTCGTCCGACTGAACCTCGGCACGTTCCGTCCGTACCTGGTGAGTCATCCCGAGCATCTGCAACGAGTGTTGCGCGACAACGTTGCCAACTACACCCGCGACGGAGACGGACTTCTCTGGCGGCCGGTCCGACGCATCGTCGGCGACGCCATCCTGGTCGCCGAGGGCGAGGTCTGGGAGTCCAGCCGAGGCGCGCTGCAACCGCTGTTCACCGCCAAACGGGCCGAGACGCTGGTCGACAGGATGGCCGAGGCGATCAACGAGGCCGTGGACGAGTGGCTGGAGCCGGCCCGCGAGGGCCGCCCCATCGACGGCGGCGCCGAGCTGACCCGGATCGTCCTGCGCACCACCATGCGGGTGCTCTTCGCCGACCGGATCTCGGTCCCGGACGCGCTGCGCATCAGCGCCGCGCTGGACACGGTCACCACCGCGATGCTCCCGCGCCTGCTGGTGCCCTTCGTGCCGTACGCCGTGCCGATGCCCGGTGACCGTGCCTTCAACGAGGCGGTGCGGACCATCGACGAGGTGGTGCTGCCGATCATCCGGGAGGCGCGCGCCCGGCCCACCGACGGCGACGACATCATCTCCACCCTCTGCCGGCCCCGCGCCGACGGCCAGGAGCCCGACGAGTACGCCATCCGCGGCGACGTGGTCGCCATGTTCTCCACCGCGACCGAGACCACCATCGCCCTGCTCTCCTGGCTCTGGCCGGTGCTGTCCTCCCGCCCCGACGTGGCCGAGCGGATGACCGACGAGATCGAGCGGGTGGTCGGCGCGACCGGGTCGGCCGCGAGCACCTGCCCCAGCTGCGCTACGGCCGGATGGTGCTCGACGAGATGCTGCGGCTCTACCCGGCCGGCTGGATGATCCCACGCACCGCGGTCGGCGACGACGTGCTGGGCGGAGTGCGGATCAAGGCCGGTGGCACCGTGCTGGTCAGCCCGTACGTCACCCAGCGGATGTCGACGTTCTGGACCGACCCGACGCTGTTCGACCCGGAGCGCTTCGCGCCGGAGCTGCCCCGGCGGCGCTACCGCTACTCCTACTTCCCGTTCGGTGGCGGACCGCACCAGTGCCTCGGGCAGTACCTCTTCCTCCTTGAGGCGCAGCTCATCGTCAGCACCGTGCTGAGCCGCTACCGCTTCCGGCTGCGCGAACCCGTCGACCTGACACCCCGGCTCGGCGCCTCGCTGCAACCCAAGCAGCGAGCCGAGCTGATCATCACCCCGGTCGAACGGCCGGTCGGGCCGTGACGGGGGCGCCGTGGCCGGTGCAGACCGGTCCGGACGCCGTCGCCGAGCAGGGCCGGGTGTGCGCGCTCGCCGTGCGCGGCGTACGCGACCTCCAGGACGTCACCGCCGCCCACCCGGAGCTGTTCGACGCCGCGCCGTTCGACGCGGCGCTGCTCAGCTCGGTGGCCACCGCGATCGCCTTCACCGCGCCCTGGCACACCGCCGCCGAGCTGCGCATCACCACCCGTACCCTGCTCTGGGTCTTCGCGGCCGACTGGCAGGTCGACTACCTCGCCCGGTCCGCCGACGACGTGCGGCAGGTGGTGACCGACTGCCTGGCGGTGGCCGACGGCGCCGCCCCGCCGCCGGGGCGCCATCTGGCGCGGCTGCTGGCCGACCTGCGCGACGAGCTGGCCGAGGTGCCGGCGTTCGCCCGGCTGCGCCCGATCTGGCGCGAGGAGTTGGCGCGGATGCTCGCCGCCGTGTCCCGGGAGTGGGACTGGAAGAACCTGCCGACCGACCCGTCCACCGGTCGGCGTCTGCCGGACCTCGACCGCTACCTGGACAACGCCGACAATCTCGCCTGCTCCTTCGTCAACGTCACCCACTGGATCGCCACCGGCGACGACCGGACCCTCGCCCAACTGACCGACCTGCTGGACGCCGGGCGCGGCGTGCAGCGCGTACTACGGCTGGTCAACGACCTGGCCACCCACGGCCGCGACGCCGAGTGGGGCGACCTGAACGCGTTGCAGCTGGTCGCCGCGCCGGAGCAGGTGCACGCCCGGCTGGCCGAGCTGACCAGCCGGTCCCGGCGGGACCTGGCCGCCCTCGCCGAACGTTGCCCCCGCCAGGCGGACTACCTGCACCGGCAGATCTCCTTCACCGGCGGGTTCTACCAGCTGTCGGACTTCTGGGGGACGCGCGATGAGTGACGGCCCGTACCGGGTGCTGGCCGACCCCGCCGCCGGCGGCGACCCGGCCGCCGACGCCGCACGCGAGCTGATCGCCGGCCTGGCGCTGCGGCCGTGGGGTCAGGTCGCCGCATCGGTGTACGAGACCGGCCGGCTGGTCGCCGACGCTCCCTGGCTGACCGGGCACCAGCAGCGGATCGCGTTCCTGCTGCGCGGCCAACGCGCCGACGGCGCGTGGGGCCCACCCGAGGGGTACGCCCTCGTGCCCACGCTGAGCGCCACCGACGCGCTGCTGTCCGCGTTGGCCGACGGCGAAGCCGCCACCGACCTGATCGCCCCGGTGGCCGACGGGCTGGGCGCCCTCGCCGGCACGCTGCTCGCCACCGACGCGCGGACACTGCCGGACACCCCCGCACTGGACCTCCTCGTCCCGGCACTGGTCGACTCGATCAACGAGCGGTTGGCCGGCCTGGACCGGGCGACCGCCGAGCGGCTGCCCCGTCCACCTCTCGCGCTGCCCGTCGGGCTCGGCCCGGACCGGCTGCGCAAGGTGCGCTCGGCGGTGGCCGCCGGCGCCGCGCTGCCGCCGAAACTGGCCCACTTCTACGAGGTGCTCGGCGTGGTCCCGACCGACGTCGGACCCGACCTGACCGCCGTGGGCGCGTCGCCCGCCGCGACAGCTGCCTGGCTGACCGTGGCCGGCGCGGACGCCGGCCCCGCCGCGCACGCCTTCCTGCGGGAGCTGATCCGCGACGGCGGCGGGCCGGTGCCCTGCCCGGCGCCGATCACCGTGTTCGAACGTGCCTGGGTGCTCAGCGGTCTGGGCCGCGCCGGCGTCGCGGTCAACCCGCCGACCGCCGTGCTGCAGACCCTGGCCGGTGCCAGCGGCGCCGAGGGCGTCGCCACCGGCGACGGCCTGCCGACCGACGCCGACACCACCTCCGTCGCGCTGGACGCGTTGGCGCGGCTCGGTCGACCGGCCGACCCGGGCAGCCTCTGGGCGTACGAGACGGCGGACGGCTTCTGCACCTGGCCGGGTGAGGACGGCTTCTCGGTCACCACCAACGCGCACGTGCTGGACGCCTTCGGCCTGCACCTCACCGCGCACCCGGACGCCGACGTGCGGTACCGCCGGGCCGTCGACCGGCTCAGCGTCGTGCTGCCCGGCCACCAGTGCGCCGACGGGTCCTGGCAGGACCGCTGGCACGCGTCGCCGTACTACGCCACCGCCTGCTGCGTGCTGGCGTTGGGGGAGTTCGGCCGGGGCGCGGCGGCGGCCCAGGCCGTGGACCGGGCCGTCCGCTGGGTCCTGGACGGCCAGCGCGCCGACGGATCGTGGGGCCGCTGGGCCGGCACCGCCGAGGAGACCGCGTACGCCCTGCGGATTCTGCTGGCGGCGTCGAGGGTGCTGCCGGGGCTCGCCGACGCGGTGACGCGCGGACATGCCTACCTGCACGAATCATCCACACGGGAGCACCCTCCACTGTGGTACGGCAAGGAGCTGTACTGTCCGACTGCCATCGTTGAGGCGGCCGTGCTCGCCGCCTGCCGTTCGGCGGCGAGCCGTTTCGGCGACGTCGACCGTTCGGTGGTGGATTGCGGTTACCAGGCAAGAAAAACAACAACTTGAGGGGTTGTGTGGACACTGCTAGCGTACGCAGAGCCTCAGCCCCGTATGCCCCGCTGTGGCGGGACAACGTCGCCCTTCATGATCACCCGTTGATGAGCTGAGTCAACGCCCGGCCTGGGACGGTTCAATGCGTTCTCGCGGTACGAGTATCCGCACCAAGGTTGTTGCCCTGCTGCTCTCCCTGGTCGCGCTCTGGATGTTCGCGGCGTGGGTGACCCTGCGCGACGGCTTCAACCTGCTCGGTGTCCAGTTGCTCAACAGCAAGGTCTACGCGCCCAGTGAGCCTCTGTTGCAGGAGCTCCAGCTGGAGCGGCGGCTGACCCAGTCGTACCTGAGCAATCCCGACGCCGAGCAGCGGGCGGCGCTGGAGGCCAAGCAGCGCGAGACCACGAAGCTGGCGGGTGACTTCGCCGGTTCGGTCCGCAACTGGCAGGTCGACGTGGCCGGCAGTTCGGCGCTCGACGCTCAGCTGGACGCGTCGATCACGCGGATCAACGCGCTGGAGCAGACCCGTGAGCAGGTGCTCGGCCGTTCCGTCGACCGGATCGCCGCCGCCGACGCGTACACCGACGCCATCGAGTCGATCTTCCAGATCTACGACGTCACCGGCAGCCTGGACGACAAGGCGATCGCGGCCGACGCGGCCGCCCTGATCCAGCTCAACCGGATGAAGGAGCTGATCTCCCAGCAGGACGCGCTGCTCAGCGGCCTCTTCGGCAACGGCCGGATGAGCGGGTCGGAGTACGCCCGCTACGTCAGCCTGGTCGGTGCCGAGCGGTTCCTCGGCGAGGAGACCCGGGCCCGGCTCGCCGACGCCGACGAGCGCCGCTACCAGCAGCTCGTCGAGGGGGAGGCGTTCACCCGGCTGCGCGCCGTGCAGGACAGCATCATCCGCGAGGGCCGTCCGGTGACGCAGTTGCCGGTCAGCGGCGAGCAGTGGCGCGGCACGGTGGAACCGGCTCTGGCCGGGGTGAACGACGTGGTGGCCGACGGCGGTGAGGGCATCGTGGGTCGAGCCACCGGCGTCGCCGTGATGGTCGTCATCCGGCTGGTGCTCGCCACCGGTCTGGGTCTGCTCGCCGTCATCGCCTCCGTCGTCGTCTCGATCTCCACGGCCCGGACACTGCTGCGCCAGCTCGACCGACTCCGCCAGGCCGCCTGGCAGCTCGCCGACGAACGGCTGCCGCGGGTGGTGGAGCGACTCGGCCGCGGTGAGGAGGTCGACGTCGCGACCGAGGCGCCCCCGCTGGAGTTCGGCACCGACGAGATCGGTCAGGTCGGCAAGGCGTTCAACGCCGTGCAGGAGACCGCCCTGCGCACCGCCGTCGAACAGGCCGAGCTGCGCCGCAACGTCCGCGACGTCTTCCTCAGCCTGGCCCGACGCACCCAGGCGCTGGTGCACCGCCAGCTCACCCTGCTGGACGCGATGGAACGGCGCGAGCACGACGCGGAGGAGCTGGAGGACCTTTTCCGGGTCGACCACCTGGCCACCCGGATGCGGCGTAACGCGGAAAACCTGATCGTGCTCTCCGGCTCCACCCCGGGCCGGGCGTGGCGGCGCAACGTGCCGATGGTCGACGTGGTCCGTGGCGCGGTGGCCGAGGTCGAGGACTACACCCGGGTCAACGTCCTGCCGCTCGGGCCGGTCTCCCTCGCCGGCCGCGCGGTCGGCGACATCATCCACCTGCTCGCCGAGCTGATCGAGAACGGGCTGTCGTTCTCGCCACCACACACCACCGTGGAGGTTCGCGGTCAGCTGGTGGCCAACGGGTTCGCCATCGAGATCGAGGACCGGGGCCTCGGCATGAGCGAGGAGGACCTGGCCGCGGCGAACCACCGCATCGTCGACCAGTCCGAGCTGAACCTCGCCAACGCCGCCCGACTCGGGCTCTACGTGGTGAGCCGACTGACCGAGCGGCACGGCGTGCGGGTGCGGCTCAAGGAGTCCGCGTACGGCGGCACCACCGCCGTGGTGCTGATCCCGCTGGAGCTGATCACCGAGAACGGCCCGTCCCCGGAGGACTCCGGCGCGATGCGGACCGGATCGCCGGCCATCGCCCTGCCCTCGGGCGCGACCAGCAACGCCGACAACGGCCGGCCGGCCGCCCTCGCGCCGGTCGCGTTGGCGGCCGAACCGACGGCGCCGGGAACGACGGCTCCGGACGTGCCGGAACCCGTCGCCCCGGCCGGGCCGCTGGTGCCCGACGCCACCACCGCGACAGTCGACGACACCGACGTGGACGCCGCCCTGCCCACCCGCCAGCGCACACAGCAGGCCACCGGGACGCCGGACCTGCCCACCCGGGCCCGACGCATTCTGGGCCAGCCCGCCCTGGAGGCTCCCACGGTGCCCACCGGTCTGCCCGCGGTCGACCCCTCCCGCCCGACGGACAGCGCCAACCAGCCGGCTCTCGACGGCCGGCGGCTGCCGACCCGCGCCGAGGCGGACCGGACCGACTCGGGCCTGCCGGTCCGGGTCCGGCAGGCGAACATCGTGCCCGAGCTGCGCGACGACCCGGCCGCGACAGACACCGACGACGATGACGTGGCGCGCCCCCCGGAGCAGGTGCGCCGAATGATGAGCTCGTACCAGACCGGCACCCGTCGCGGTCGGACAGACGCGGCGCGACTGCTCGGCGGCGCGTCCAACGCCCCGCCGAGCGCGACGCCCGAGCCGAGCGACGAGGACCCGCAAGCTACCTGACCGGCCGCCGAGGATGCGGGTCTCCGCACGGTGTGACGGTCAGCCCCAGACGAATACGGCGCAACAGCCGGGCGAGAAGAGGACGACGAAGTGGCGCAGAAGACGGCTTCGAGTGCCGACCTGACGTGGTTGCTGGATGATCTGGTGGGCCGGGTGAAGCAGGCCGAGCACGCGGTCGCGCTCTCCACCGACGGGCTGTTGATGGCCTCCTCCCAGGGGCTGAGCCGGGACGACGGCGAGCACCTCGCGGCGATGGCTGCCGGCATTCAGAGCCTGGCCCGGGGCGCGGGGAAGCGCTTCGGCGGTGGGCAGGTGCAGCAGACCATCATCGAGATGCAGTCGTCGTTCCTGTTCGTCACAGCTGCCGGCCGCAACGCCTGCCTGGCGGTCCTGGCCAGCGAGGACGCCGACGTCGGCCTGATCGCCTACGAGATGGCGATGCTGGTCACCAGGGTCGGCAAGTACGTGGCCTCCCCGTCCCGTGGCGCCGACCAGCCGGCCGGCGAGAAGTAGCGGCCATGACGGTGCAGGGAGAATCCGCGGACCATCAGTGGGTGGATGACCATGCGGGCCCGGTGGTGCGCCCGTACGCGGTGACGCGCGGCCGGGCACGCCCGGTCACCGGCACGTTCGACCTGATCTCCCTGGTCACCGCGACCCGAGCCGAGGTCACGCCGGAAGTCGGCCTCGGCCCGGAACACCTGGCGATCGTCGGGCTGTGTCAACGCATACAGTCCGTCGCAGAGATCGCCGCCCATCTCGACCTGCCGGTGGGCACCATCCGGGTGCTCCTCGGCGACCTGGCGGCCCGCAGCCTGGTGCAGGTCCGCGAGCCGCAGACCACGGCCGGTCTTCCCGACAACAGCATCTTCGAGGCGGTAATCAATGGACTACGGGCACTCTGACCGGCCGGCGGGAGCGACCCCACTGCCCACCGCGATCAAGATCCTGGTCGCCGGTGGGTTCGGCGTGGGCAAGACCACGATGGTCGGCGCGGTGAGCGAGACCCGGCCGTTGCGCACGGAGGAGGTGCTGACCGAGTCCGGTGTCGGCATCGACGACCTGTCCGGGGTGGAGGGCAAGACCACCACCACCGTGGCGATGGACTTCGGCCGGATCACCATCAGCGACGACCTGGTGCTCTACCTGTTCGGCACGCCCGGACAGGACCGGTTCTGGTTCGTCTGGGACGAACTGGCGCTCGGTGCGATCGGCGCGGTCGTGCTGGCCGACACCCGGCGGCTGGCCGACTGCTTCCCGTCCATCGACTACTTCGAGGGTCGAGGCACCCCGTTCGTGGTCGCCGTGAACTGCTTCGAGGGTGCCCGCGCGTACCGGCTGGACGAGGTGCAGGCCGCGTTGAACCTGGACCCGGGTGTGCCGGTGCTGCTCTGCGACGCCCGGCAGCGCGAGTCCAGCAAGGAGGTGCTCGTCACGCTGATGGAGCACGCGATGAAGACCCGGGAGGCCCGCCGCCGCGCCGCCGGCACGGACTGACCGAACATTTTTCCGGGGAGGGTGTCCGGAACGCTCCCGGCCGATCGTCATGCTGGCGATACCCCGAGAGACCAGGGAGCGCCAGATGAAGTACATGATGTTCGTTTGCAGCGACACCGAGCCGGACACCGACCCGTCCGACCTTCCCGACATCCACACCTGGGTGGCGGAGAACGACGCCCGTGGCCGCCGCCTCACCGGCGACGCGCTGGCGCCGACCAACGCGGCCACCACGGTCCGGGTTCGTGGTGGTGAACTGCTCGTCTCCGAGGGGCCGTTCGCGGAGACCACGGAGGTGATCGTGGGTTTCGACCTGCTCGACTGCGCCGACCTGGACGAGGCGATCGAGGTGGCACGCGCCCACCCGATGGCCCGCCACGGGCGACTGGAACTGCGCCCGTTAGCGGCCCTGCCCGCCTGACCGGATGGCCCGCACCGAAGCACCGGCCGGCGCGCACGCAGGCGCCGGCCGGGTCGCCGGCGCGGAACCGGCCACGGCGGCGCAAGCCGTCGCGGCCGCCGGCGTCGAGGCGTACCCCCGGATTGTCGCGACCCTGATCCGGCTGACCGGGGACTGGGCGGTGGCCGAGGACTGCGCCCAGGAGTCGTTGACCGTCGCCCTGGAGCGCTGGCCCACCGACGGTGTGCCGACAAACCCGGGCGGCTGGCTCATGACGGTGGCCCGCAACCGGGCGATCGACGTGCTGCGCCGTGCCACCGTCGAGCGCCGCAAGCTGCACGACCTGGCGCTGCTCACGCCGGCCGACGCGCAGCCCGAGCCGGAGGTGGGGCCGGACGTGGTGGACGACCGACTGCGGCTGATCTTCACCTGCTGCCATCCGGCGCTCGCGATCGAGGCGCGGGTCGCGTTGACGCTGCGCACCGTCTGCGGTGTGCCGACCGCCGACATCGCCCGGCTCCTGCTGGTCAGCGAATCGACGATGACCCGCCGGTTGACCCGGGCCCGCACCCGCATCGCCCAGGCCGGCATCCCGTACCGGGTGCCGAGCGGGCCGGCGCTGGCCGAGCGGCTGCCCGGCGTCCTCGCCGTGCTGTACCTGCTGTTCACCCGGGGCTACGTCGCCGACGGCGAGCCGGCCTTCGCCGACGAGGCGGTCCGGCTGGCCCGGCTGCTCGATGAGCTGATGCCGGAGCAGTCCGAGGTGGCCGCCCTGCTGGCGCTGTTCCTGCTTCAGCACTCCCGGGCCGATGCCCGCCGCGACGCCGCCGGCAACCTCCTCTCGCTGCAACGGCAGGACCGGGCTCGGTGGGACCGCGCCGCCATCGTCGAGGGCCTGGCCGCCCTCGATCGGGTACGCCACGACGGGCCGTACGCGTGGCAGGCCCGGATCGCCGCCTGCCACGCCACCGCCGCCTCTGTCGAGGCCACCGACTGGCGACGATCGCGCGGGCCTACGACGCGCTGGCCGACCTCCGGCCCTCGCCGGTGATCGCGCTCAACCGCGTGGTCGCGCACGGGTACGCGTACGGGCCGGCCGTCGGGTTGGTCCTGCTCGACGCGGCGCGAGCCGCGCGCTGCTCGACCGGGCCGACGAACTCGCCCGGTGACGCCCGCGAGGTTGCCGGCGACCTCCACCCGCGTCGATCATGGAGTTGTGGTGCCCCACAAAAGGGGCGGATAGGG
>NZ_JAEVHM010000165.1 GCF_016802865.1 Micromonospora parastrephiae
GCTCTGCCACGCCGGATCGACGCCGCTGGTGGTGCCCACCCCGGGGCAGCGCCGAGGGGGACGACCTGCGGCGCCGGCGACCGGTTCGCGGCGGCCGGCCAGCCTCGCGCTGGCCCAGGGTGCGCTGGTCTCCGAGGCGGTGCAGGCGGCGGTCGCCGAGGCGACCGCGTACGTGGCCGGCGGGGGAGTGGCCCGGGCCCTGCCGCCACCGGCGGACACCCGCAGCCGACCGGTACGTGCCGGCGTGGCCGGCCCCGGCGGTGACCGGGTGGGCATCGCCCCGGTCGCCGCGCTGCTCGCCGAGGTACGTGCCGCGGGCGGCACGGTGGTGGCGACCGGGGGCTGCTTCGACCTGCTGCACGCCGGACACGTGGCCACCCTGCAGGCCGCCCGGCAGCTCGGCGACTGCCTGATCGTCTGCCTCAACTCCGACGCCAGCGTGGCCGGTCTGAAGGGGCCGGACCGACCGGTGATGTCCGAGGGCGACCGTGCTCGGCTGCTCGCCGCGCTGAGCTGCGTCGACGCGGTCATGATCTTCGACGAGCCGACCCCGGACGGGGCGTTGTCCTGGCTGCGGCCGGACATCTGGGTCAAGGGCGGGGACTACGCCACCGGCGGTGGGGACGCCGCGAGTCTGCCCGAGGCGGAGGTCCTGCGCCGCTGGGGCGGGAACACGGTGGTGGTGCCCTACCTGGACGGTCGGTCGACCAGCGACATGATCGCCCGTTCCGTCGCGCCGTCGTCGACGCGGGAGCGGGTCCGATGACCGCCATGGGCCCGAGAGTCCTGGTCACCGGCGGCTCCAGCGGGCTCGGTGCGGCGGTGGTCGCCGCGGTGGCCGCCTCCGGCGGCCGGCCGCTCGTGCTGGACCGGCAGCCGCCGGTCGACGGGGTGTCCTGGACCGAGTGCGACCTCGCCGACACCCGGGCCGCCGAGGTCGCCACCAGGCACCTCGCCGAGCAGGCCGGCGGCCTGGACGCGGTGGTCACCGCCGCCGGCATGGACGTGCCGGGGCGGCTCGCCGACGTGCCGGGGGAGACCTGGGACCGGATCGTGGCCGTGGACCTGCTCGCGACCGCCGCCGTGATCCGGGCCGCGCTGCCGTTCCTGCTGACCTCCCGGGGCCGCGTCGTCACGGTCGCCTCCACCCTGGGCGTCAAGGCGGTCAGCGACGCCACCGCGTACTGCGCGGCGAAGTTCGGCGTGGTGGGCTTCACCCGCGCCCTGGCCGCGGAACTCGCCGGCCAGGTCGGCGTGACCCTGCTCATTCCCGGCGGGATGCGGACCGCGTTCTTCGACGAGCGTGACCCGCAGTACAAGCCGGGACCGGACGCCATCCTCAACGACCCCGTCGACACCGCCGCCGCGATCATGTTCGCGCTCAACCAGCCGGCCGGGTGCGCGGTGCGTGAACTGGTGGTCTGCGCCGAGCAGGAGACCTCGTACCCGTGATCCTGGTCCTGCGGGCCCTCGGCGTCGGTGACCTGGTCACCGCCGTGCCCGCGCTGCGGGCGCTGCGGGCCGCGTACCCCGGTCGGGAGCTGGCGCTCGCCGCGCCGGCCTGGCTGGCTCCGCTGGTCGGCCTGGTCGGCGGCGTGGACCGGCTGGTGGACACCACCGGGCTGGAGCGGCCGGTGCGGGCCGGGTCGTCTCCGGAGGTCGCCGTCAACCTGCACGGGCGCGGCCCGCGGTCGCACCGGCTGCTGGCCGCCACCCGACCCGCGCGGCTGTTCGCCTTCGCCAACCGCGACGTCGGCTTCTCCGCCGGCCCGCGGTGGGTCGAGCAGGAGCACGAGGTGGACCGGTGGTGCCGGCTGCTGTCCTGGTACGACATTCGGGCCGACCGGGCCGATCTCCGCCTGCGCCGGCCCGAGCCGACCAACCTGCCCACGGGGGCCACCCTGCTGCACCCGGGCAGCAAGATCCCCGCGAAGCGCTGGCCGCCGAGCGGTTCGCGGCGCTGGCCCGTGCGCTCACCGACCAGGGTCACCGGGTGCTGCTCACCGGCTCGGCCGACGAACGGGCACTGGCCGTGCGGGTCGCGCACGACGCCGGACTGCCGTCCGATGCCGTGCTGGCCGGCCGGACCGACCTCGGCGCGCTCGCCGCGTTGGTGGCCGACGCCCGGCTGGTGGTCAGCGGGGACACCGGCGTGGCCCACCTCGCCACCGGGTACGGCACACCGTCGGTGGTGCTGTTCGGGCCGGTGCCGCCGGCGCGCTGGGGGCCACCGCCGGACCGTCCCCGGCACCGCGTGCTCTGGGCCGGCGAGGGGGATTGGCCCAACTGGGACGGGGTAGGAAGCCATCCGACGTTGGCGGCCCTGCGCCTGGACGAGGTGCTGGCTGCCGTGGCTGAGGTGGAACGGGTGGTGCGGGTCTCCGGTGCGTTTGCGGCGTAGCGATCCGGGCCGCCGGGATACCGGCGTCGCCGGCGCGGCAGGGGTTGGCTCTTTCTCGACCCGACCGGCGCTCCGGTCCGGGACGCCGACGTCCTGACCCGGCTGCGTGAGCTGGTCATCCCGCCGGCCTGGCGGGACGTCTGGATCTGCCCGTACCCCACCGGGCACATCCAGGCGATCGGCGTCGACGCGGCCGGCCGTAGGCAGTACCTCTATCACCCACTGTGGAGAGAGAAGCAGGACGAGGCGAAGTTCGACCACATGCTGGAGGTGGCGCGGCGGCTGCCGGCGCTGCGTGAGCGGGTGGACCGGGACCTGGACGGTCGCGGGTTGGGCCGCGACCGGGTGCTGGCCACGGTGGCCCGGCTGCTGGACATGGGGATGTTCCGGGTCGGCAGTGACCAGTACGCGGCCGGCGACGACCCGACGTTCGGGGTGTCCACCCTGCGTCCCGAGCACGCCCGGTCACGGGGTGGGTGCGTGGTCTTCGAGTTTCCCGCCAAGGGCGGCATCGAGCAGGTGCGCCGCATCGAGGATCCGGAGCTGTGCCAGGTGCTGGTCAATCTGCGGCGTCGCCGCCGGCGGGCGGACCGGTTGTTCGGCTACTGGGACGGCCGGGAGTGGCGCGACGTGCGCAGCGACGAGGTCAACGGCTACCTGCGCGACGCCAGCGGCGGGGAGATGACCGCCAAGGACTTCCGTACCTGGCATGCCACCGTGCTCGCCGCGACCGAGTTGGCGACCGTCGGCCTGGCCCGCTCGGTGACGGCACGGCGCAGGGCGGTGGCGGCGGTGATGCGCGAGGTTGCCGAACTGCTGGGCAACACCCCCACGGTGGCCCGGACGTCGTACGTGGACCCTCGGGTCGTCGACCTCTACCACGACGGGGTGGTGGTGCCGGTCGACCCGGACGCGCCGCGCGAGGAGGCCGAGCGGGTCGTGTTGGCGTTGCTGGAGAAGGCCTGACCGGCCCCGCCAACGATCCTGGGGGGAGAGTGGCGGGACCGGGGGTCTCGGCCGGTCGGGGCTGACACCGGGCGGCCGCCCGCCGCGGGTGGCGGCGGGCGCCTCGCCACGGCCCCCGTTGGCGGCCTCGCACGGCCCGCGATGCGGGCGGCGGTCGGCCGCGTTGGTGTCAGTCTGCCCGCGAGACGTTGACCATGGACGCCGGACGGTTGACGATGCGTGCCGGATTCGCGGTGGATTCCCGGTACGCCTGCGGGCTGATCCCGTACGCCGCCCGGAACGCCCGGCTGAAGTGCGCCTTGTCGGGGAAACCCCACCGCGCGGCGATGGCCTGCACGGGCTGGGTGCGCAGGGCCGGGTCGCTCAGGTCGCGCCGGCACCGGGTCAACCGCATGTCGCGGATGTACGACGCCACCGTGGTCTCCTCGGCCTCGAACAGCCGGTGCAGCGAGCGCAGCGAGATGTGGTGGGCGTCCGCGACGACCCGCGGGCTGAGCGCCGGATCGCCGACGTGGCGGTGGACGTACGCCTGCACCTGGCTGACCAGCGCCCGGTGGCGGACCTCGGTCGGCACCGCGTCCTCGGCGACCAAATGCCGGCCGAGCATGGTGGTGGCCAGGTCCAGTCCCACCGCGCCGAGGCGGCCGGCATCGGCGGCGTGGTACTGCTCGGGATGCCCGCTCACCTGGAGCAGGAACTGCGCCAGCAGTGCCCCGACGCCCTCGGAGCCGGACATCCGGCCGCCGTAGAGCGCGGCCATCCGCTGCGGCGGCAGCGGCAGCGCCGCGTGCGGGATCAGCGTGATGATCGAGCTCGCCTGGGTCCGTCCCGGCTCGGTCGCGTGGTGGCAGACGTCGTGCGGCCGGGAGGCGTCGTAGAAGGTGAACTCGCCCGCCTGGATCTCGCTGCGGCGGCCGTCCTGACTGGACGTGCCGACGCCGCCGGTGGTGAGGGCGAGCACGTACAGCTCCGGGTCCGACTGGCGGACCAGCTTGCGGGTGCGGGTGGCGTCCAGTGACGGGTACCGGTATTCGACCAGCTGGATCGGGCCGAGGTCGAGGAAGTCGGCCCGGGCGGCGAAGTCGCCGGTGTGCGCGGACTGGATCCGCAGCGGCGCCGAGGTGCGTGCGACCAGGTCCAGCCACATCCCGAATCGTTCACCGGGCGGCAGGACGGTCGTGTCGACGGTGTCCCTGTGCAACATCCGCGCCCCTCAGGCCGCTCGCCGTCGGACCAGGGCCTCGACGCCGTCGAGGATCCGGTCCAGACCGAAGGTGAACTCGTCGTCGGGGTCGTCGTCCTGGTTGAGCACGCCGGCGGCCAGCACCCGGTGCAACGCCGGGAAGCGGGCCGGGTCGATGAGCCGGGCCACCGTGCGGCCGTACGCCGGCATCATCTCGCTCGGCTCGACGCCGGCCGCCCTGCTGCCCTCCGCGATCTGCGACGTGAGGGTGGCCTCGTTGCGGACGTACCCGGTGATCAACAGAAGCACCGACATCTTCTCGCCCTCGGCGAGCGCGGTGCCGTCGAGGCAGCGCAGCCCGTCCTCCAGCCAGCCGAGCTGCTGCGGGGTGATCGGCGGGCCGGTGATCGGGACGTGCAGCAGCCAGGACCGTCGCCGCAGCACCTCGCGCTCGGCCCAGGCCCATCGGGTCACGCCGGCGCGCCAGTCGTCCTGCGGCGGGGGCGGGCCGGGCGACGGGCCGTATCCGGCGTCCACCATGAGCATCAGCAGCTCGTCCTTCGAGCCGACGTGGCGGTAGAGGGCCATGGTGGCGGCGCCCAGTTCCTTGGCCACCCGGCTCATCGAGACGGCCGTCAGCCCGTCGGCGTCGGCCACCCGTACGGCGGCGTCCACGATGCCGGGCACGGTCAGCCCGGGCCGGGGCCCCTTGGGTGGCCGTTCGCGCAGCCCCCAGGCGCTCTCGATGGCCGGGGGGATCGCCGGCCCGCTGTCGTCATTCTTCGCCGCCACATGTCCTCCTTGCCTCGCCATCCTAGTTCTGCGTATGGTCTACGCATTACAGCGTACGACATACGCAGAAGGGTTTCGATCATGACGGCGACGACCACACCGGCACCGAGGGCGGGCCGGCGGGAGTGGATCGGGTTCACGGTGCTGATGCTGCCGCTGCTCCTGGTCTCGATGGACGTGTCGGTGCTCTACTTCGCCGTCCCGTTCATCAGCGAGGAACTGCGCCCCAGCGCCACCCAACAGCTCTGGATCTTCGACATCTACGGCTTCGTGCTGGCCGGCCTGCTGATCACGATGGGCGCTCTGGGCGACCGGATCGGCCGGCGCCGGCTGCTGCTGCTCGGCGCCACCGCGTTCGGCGCGGCATCCCTGCTGGCCGCGTACGCCGACAGCGCCGCGACACTGATCGCCGCGCGTGCCGTGCTCGGCGTGGGCGGGGCCACCCTGATGCCGTCGACTCTCGCCCTGGTGCGCAACATGTTCCACGACGCCCGACAGCGCGGCACCGCGATCGGCATCTGGACCGCCACGCTCACCGGCGGCATCGCCATCGGCCCGGTGCTCAGCGGCGTCCTGCTGGAGCACTTCTGGTGGGGCTCCATCTTCCTCATCAATATCCCGGCGATGCTGATGCTGCTCCTGCTCGCGCCGGCCCTGGTGCCCGAGTTCCGCAACCGGACCGCCGGGCGGTTCGACCTGGTGAGCGCGGTGCTGTCGCTGGGCGCGCTGCTGCCGGTGATCTACGGCATCAAGGAGATGGCCCGCGACGGCGTCGACGCGGGGCGGGCGCTGGCCGTCGTCGCCGGCCTGCTGGTCGGAGCGCTGTTCCTGCACCGGCAGCGGACCCGGGCGTACCCGATGATCGACCTGGCGCTGTTTCGCCGACGCGGCTTCGCCGGGTCGCTGGCGGTCAATCTGCTGGCGATGTTCGCGCTGGTCGGCTTCGCCATCTTCACCACCCAGCACCTTCAGCTGGTGCTGGGGATGAGCCCGCTGCGGGCGGCACTGTGGAGCCTCGTGCCGTCGCTCGCGGTGGGTGGCGTGGCCCCGGCCGCCGCCGCGCTCGCCCAGCGCGTCGAGCGGGCGTACCTGATCGGCGCGGGCTTCGGAATCGCCGTGCTCGGCTTCCTGGTGCTGACCCAGGTCACCCCGGACTCGCCACTGTGGCTGATGCTGACCGGCGCCAGCGTCTACGCGGGCGGCCTGGTGGTGGTGATGTCACTCGTCACCGAGCTGGTCCTCGGCGCGGCGCCGCCGGAGCAGGCCGGTGTCGCCTCCGCGTTGACCGAGTCCAGCAGTGAGCTTGGCGGCGCGCTCGGGATGGCGATCCTGGGCAGCGTGGGTGCGGCCGTCTACCACCGCGAGGTCCTCGACGGCCTGCCCGCCGAACTGCCGCTGGACGCTCGGAACACGGCGCAGGAGACGTTGGGTGGTGCCCTCGCGGTGGCGAAGGGGCTGCCGGCGGAACTGGGTGACGGGGTGCTGCACGCCGCCCGGTACGCGTTCACCGACGGGCTGCACCTCGCCGCGTACGCCGCCATGGCGGCGATGCTGCTGGGCGCGGCTACCGCGCTGGTGGCGCTGCGCGGCGTCCGGCCGGCCGACCCCGCGGCGGTGACCGCCGAGCCGACCGGTACGCCGATGTCGTCCGTCAGTCGTTGAGCACGTGCGCCAGCCGGTCGCGGAAGCGCCGCTCGGAGTCGCTGACCGTCTCACCGCCGAGACCGAGCAGCCCACCGCTGGACGCGGCGCCCACCACCTGCTCGGCGATCTTGATTAGCCAGTGCTTGTACGCGCCGGCCTCGCCCTCGTCGACCCGGGCGGCCAGCAGCGCGGCGGCCTCGCCGGCGCGCAGCAGCACGTCGTCGATCATGGCGCGCGGTCGGCGGGCGCGATGACCGGCAACTCCTCGCCGGTCTCCGGGTCGCCGACCCGGGTCACGATCTCGCCGGCCACGGCGGCGACCAGGGGACTGGCCGACTCCCGTCCGGCGGCGATGGTCTCCAGCCCGGCCGCGGTCTCCGCCATGGTCCGGCGGGTGCCGTCGGACTCGGCGGCGCTCGCGGCGGTCAGCACCGACTGCGGCAGGCCGACGAGCAGCCCCCACTCCCCGTCGGAGAAACCAAAACCGGTGTACGCCGGCTGCTCGATCACGGCAACGCCCCTTCCGCCCTGCTCTCGTGGTCAATCGGTGCCCGGGTCAGGCTAGTCCAGCGTCAGCAGGCCCTGTTCGGACACCACGCGCACGGACAACGTCTTGTACCCGACCTCATCGAACAGAACCGTCATCTTGTCGTCCTCGTAGCCGAGCACCATGCCGTGCCCCCATTCCGGGTGGCGGACCTGGCTGTGCACCGGGAACGGCCCGACCGCTCCCTGGTCCGCGACGCTGGTGCCGTTGTGGCAGTTGTCGCAGTGCGCGCAGACCTTGGTCATCTGCTCGCCGAAGTAGGCCAGCAGGGTCTGCCCCCGGCAGGCGGTGGTCTCGGCGAAGGACCGCATCATGTCGGTGCGGGAGCGGGTCACCGTCTGCTGCCGTTCCGCCTCGGCCAGCGCCGCGGCGGCGGCATCGGCCGGAGTGGGGGAGTAGCGGGGTGCGCCGATGCGCTGCCGGGCGCGCGGCTCGGCGGCGCCGACCTGCTCCAGCAACGAGAGGTACTGGCCCAGCTTGCGCGGCCCGAGCCCGGTGGTCTCGCGCAGCTCGGTCTTGGTGGCCGGCTTGCGGCGCAGCAGCGCGGCGAGGTCGCGCAGTTCGTTCTCGTCGGGCAGGCCGCCGCTGAAGAAGCGTTGCAGGCCCACGTCCTCGGCCTGCCAGAGCAGCAACACCCGGGCCGGCTCGCCGTCGCGGCCGGCCCGGCCGATCTCCTGGAAGTAGCTGTCCGGCGAGTCGGGCAGCGCCATGTGCACCACCCAGGCGATGTTCGGCTTGTCGATGCCCATGCCGAACGCCGAGGTGGCCACCATGATCGGCACCTGGTCGGCGAGGAACGCCTCGTGCAGCTCGGCGCGGGGGCCGGCCGCCATTCCGCCGTGGTAGAACTGCGCCGGGAAACCGGCGTCGGTCAGCCGGGTGGCCAGTTCCTCGGCCGCGCGGCGGGTCGGCACGTAGATGATCCCCGGCCGTCCCTCGTCGCGCAGCAGGGTCATCAGACGCCGCCAGCGGTAGTCCTCGGTGGGGCAGTGCGCCACCTCGAGGAAGAGGTTGGGCCGGTCCAGACCGGACACCACCAGCTCCGGGTCGCGCAGGCGCAGCCGGGCGATGATGTCGTCGCGGACCGGCGGGGAGGCGGTGGCGGTCAGCGCGACCACCGGCGGTCGGCCGATGCCCTCGATGAGGTGCCCGAGCGCCAGGTAGTCGGGGCGGAAGTCGTGCCCCCAGGCCGAGATGCAGTGCGCCTCGTCGATCGCCACCAGTGCGGGCTTCAGCGCGGCGACCTCGGCCATCCGGTCGGGGTTGCTCAGCTGCTCCGGGGTGATGAACAGGAACTCCGCCCGACCCTCGCGGACCTCGGTGATCGCCTGGGCCTGCTGGGTGGGCGACTCGTTCGAGCTGATCCGCACGGCCCGCAGCTCGGGGCGTTGCCGTTCGTTGAGCGCCGCGATCTGGTCCTGTTGCAGGGCCAGCAGCGGGGAGATCACCACGGTGGGACCGGGGATCAGGCTCGCCGGGATCTGGTAGATCGCCGACTTGCCGGCGCCGGTGGGCAGCACCACCAGGGCGTCGCGTCGCTTCATGACCGCGCGCATGGCGGCCAGCTGGTTGGGCCGCAGCGCGTTCCAGCCGAACAGGCTGCGCGCCGCGCGGCGCAACGACATCGAATGCGTGGACAGTTTCATCGAGGGCCGGAGGTACCCGAGCCCATGACCGCCGAAACACGTTCGGACGATCATGGGCTCGTCGGATTGCCACCTCAGCGCAGGCGGGGCAGGACCTCGCGCTGGTAGAGGTCGAACAGGCCCTGGTGGTGCGGGCCGGTGTTGGCCACGTACACCTCGTCGAAGCCGGCCTTGGCGTACTGGTCGATCATCTCCAGGTGCGCGTCGGCGCTGTTGCCGCAGACGAACGCCTCCTTGATCATCTCCGGCTTGACCAGCTCGGCGGCCTGCTCGAAGTGTCGCGGCGAGGGGAGCACCTGGGACAGCTCGCCCGGCACCCCGGCGTTGGGCCACCGCTCGTACGCGATCCGCGTGCCCTCGTCCTCGCTGTCCGCGTACGCCGCCTTGAAGCCGCCCTGACACGGCTTGTCGCCGCCGCCGTTCTCCCGGAAGCGGCGGACCATCTCGCCGTCCGGCATGGTGCTCACGTACCCGTCGCCGATGCGGGCGGCCAGGTCGATGGCCTTGGGGCCGAAGCCGGAGACGTAGATCGGCGGGGGCGTGTCGGGCAGCGTGTAGATGCGGGCGTGCTCGACGGTGTAGTGCTTGCCGTGGTGGTTGACGAAGCCGCCCTTCCACAGCTCGCGCAGCACCTCGACGGCCTCCTCGAGCATCTCCAGCCGGACGTCGGCCTGCGGCCAGGCGTCGCCGAAGATGTGTTCGTTGAGCGCCTCGCCGGTGCCGACGCCGAGCACGAAACGGCCGCCGTGCAGCACCGCGCTGGTCGCCGCCGCCTGTGCGATCACCGCCGGGTGGATTCGCACGGTCGGGCAGGTGACCGCGGTGGTCACCGGCAGCGAACAGACCTGGCTGAGCGCGCCGATCATCGACCAGACGAACGCGCTCTGCCCCTGGGCGTCCACCCACGGGTGGTAGTGGTCGGAGATCCACAGCGCCTCGAAGCCGGCCTGTTCCGCGCCGCGCGCCTGCTCCAGCAGCTCGTCCGGCGTGTACTCCTCACTGGACAGAAAGTAACCGATCTTCATAGCTTCCCCTTCGGCGCGCGTACCTGCTGACGGGGGAAAGCCGTACCCCGGCCACGGTCGGCCACACCCGTCGTGTCGTGGTGCGGACCAACGGGCGGTGCTCAGCGTCGGCCGAACATCGCCCGGATCGCGGCGAGCAGCAGCAGGGCGCCGACGACCAGGCCGAGCAGGCGTACGCCGGGGATGTCGGCCGGGCTCGTCGCGTCGGCCAGCAGGGCGGGATCCATCCCCGAACTCTCCCCGGGACCGCGCCGCCGGGCAACTGTAAGGTTTATTGACTATTCAATCGCTCGGTGTGACCATGGCAGCACCGCCTGCCCGGGCGGTGCGCCGAGGGCGCGCGAGAGATGGGGTACGGGGGCCGCATGAGCGAGCGCAACCAGCGGGTCGGCGTGGACGCGTCGACGCCGGCAACGGACGCCCAGCACCGCGAGGGGGTCGCGTGACCGCGCCCGCCGGGCACCTGCCGGCGCTCGCCGCCGCCGTCCTGCAACCCGGGTTCGTCGGCACCACCCCGCCACCGTGGGTGTGTCGCTGGCTCGGCGAGGGGCTCGGCTCGGTGGTCCTCTTCGCCCGCAACATCGTCGACCCCGCCCAGGTGGCGGCCCTCACGGCCACGCTGCGCGCCGAACGGCCGGACGTCATCGTGGCCATCGACGAGGAGGCCGGCGACGTCACCCGGATCGAGTCCGGCCGCGGCAGTTCCCGGCCCGGCAACTTCGCGCTCGGCGCGGTCGACGACCCGGCGCTGACCGAGGCGGTCGCCCACGACCTCGGCACCGAGCTGGCCGCCGCCGGGGTCACCCTGAACTACGCCCCGGACGCCGACGTCAACTCCAACCCGGCCAACCCGGTGATCGGCGTCCGTTCCTTCGGGGCCGACCCGGCACTGGTCGCCCGGCACACCGCCGCCTGGGTACGCGGACTCCAGGCCGGCGGCGTCGCCGCCTGCGCCAAACACTTCCCCGGCCACGGCGACACCCGGGTCGACTCCCACCACGACCTGCCCCGCATCACGGCCGACCGGGACCGGCTCGACGCCTGCGAGCTGGCGCCGTTCCGGGCCGCCGTGGCAGCCGGGGTGCAGGCGGTGATGACCGGCCACCTGCTGGTCCCCGCCCTCGATCCGCAGCTGCCAGCCACACTGAGCCAGCGCATCCTGGGTGGCCTGCTCCGCGACGAGCTGGGCTTCTCCGGCGTGGTGGTGACCGACGCGGTGGAGATGCGCGCCGTCGCCGACCGGTACGGCTTCACCGGAGCGGCTGTCCGCGCGCTCGCCGCCGGCGCGACGCGATCTGCATCGGAGGCGAACGCGCCGACGAGCAGGACGCCCTCGAGCTGCGCGACGCCATCGTGGCCGCCGTGATCTCCGGTGAGCTGCCCGAGGAACGCCTCACCGAGGCCGCCAAGCGGGTCGGTCGGCTCGCCGCCTGGACGGTGGCCACCCGCACCGCCCGGTCGACCGCCGCGCGCGACGCCACCGACGTCGGGCTCCGTCGCCGCCCGACGCGCCGTCCGGATCAGCGCCGCGCGGCCCGGACCGGCCGTCCTGCCGCTGACCCGCCCGGCGTACGTGGTCGAGTTCGAGCCGCCCCGCAACATCGCCATCGGCGCGGAGACGCCGTGGGGCATCGGGGAGCCGCTGGACGAGCTGCTGCCCGGCACCAGCACGGTCCGCTACGCCGAACCCGACGTGCCGGCCGACCCGGGCGCCCAGGCTGGTGAGCGTCCACTGGTGCTGGTGGTCCGCGACCTGCACCGGCACGACTGGATGCGCGCCGCCGTGCGGCGGGCCCTCGCCGCCCGCCCGGACGCGGTCGTCGTCGAGCTGGGCGTACCCGAGCTGGTCACCGGGGCGGCGCACCTGGCCACCCACGGGGCCACCCGGGCCAGCGGGCGGGCAGCCGCCGAGGCGCTGACCGGCCGGACGCGCTGACCGGCCGGTCCACCGCTGCTCGGCCCTGCCCTACGGCTGCTCGGCGACCAGATCGGCGTACTCGGGGTGCTTGTCGATGTACGCGGCCACGAACGGGCACTGCGGCACCAGCCGGACACCACGGGTACGGATCTCGTCCAGGGTGCCCTTGATCAGCGCGCTGGCCACGCCCTTGCCCTGGAAGCCCGGGTCCACCTCGGTGTGGGTGAAGACCAGCACCTCCCCACGGGGCACGTACGCGGTGAAGCCGGCCAACGCGTCGTCGACCAGGATCTCGAAGCGGTTCTTGGCGGGGTTGTCCTCGATCAGGGTGCTCACCGGACCATCCTCCCTCCCCGGTCGGCCACCGCGTCCAGTTCGGTGAGCAACCGGTCCACCTCGTCGGCGGTGTTGTAGTGGTAGATGCTGGCCCGCACCGCGCCGCCGCTGTCGCGCAGACCCATCAGCTGGAAGTACTCGTAGGCGTAGTAGTCGCCGGCCGAGAGGCAGAATCCGGCGGCGCCCAACGCCTTCTGGGTGGCCTCCGGCGACATCCCGGCGAGCCGGAACGACACCGTCGGGCAGCGGCGGGCGGGCGAGCCGTAGACGGTGACGGCGGGCCGCTCCGCCAGCCCGGCGAGCAGCCGCTCCAGCAGCGCATCCTCGTGCGCCTGGGCGGCGGCCAGCCCGGCGCGCAGCCGCGCCCGCCGTCGCCGACCGC
>NZ_JAEVHM010000166.1 GCF_016802865.1 Micromonospora parastrephiae
GTCAGCCCGGCGGGGCCGGGCGGAGCCGCCTCGGCGTGGTGGGCCGGAGCCTGACTACCGGGGCCAGCGGCCCGGCCGGCGGCGTGACGAGGATGCGCCCGTCGACCCGTACGGGCAGCACCCGGGGCGCGGCCGCCGGGGCGACCGCTACTGACGCTGCGAGAACCGACGGCACGGCCCGGAGGCAGCCGCGGGTGGGCGCCGTGGGCACCCACCCGGGGACGGCTCAGATCCGGCGCAGCACGGCCACGACCCGGCCCATGATGGTGGCGTCGTCACCGGGGATCGGGTCGAAGGCCGGGTTCTGTGGCATCAGCCAGACGTGCCCGTCGCGGTGCCGGTAGGTCTTGACGGTCGCCTCGCCGTCGAGCATCGCGGCCACGATCTCGCCGGAGTCGGCGGTCGGCTGCTGGCGGACGACCACCCAGTCGCCGTCGCAGATCGCCGCGTCGAGCATCGAGTCGCCCTTGACCTGGAGCATGAAGACCTCGCCCTCGCCCACCAGTTCGCGGGGGAGCGGGAAGATGTCCTCCACGGCCTGCTCGGCGAGGATCGGCCCACCGGCGGCGATCCGGCCGAGCATCGGCACGTACGCCGGCGTCGGCCGCTGCGCGCGGGTCAACTCGTCGTCGATGGCCTCGCTCGGGGCGCGGACGTCCACCGCGCGCGGCCGGTTGGGGTCGCGGCGCAGGAAGCCCTTCTTCTCCAGCTCCTTGAGCTGGTAGGCGACGCTGGACGGCGACACCAGACCGACCGCCTCGCCGATCTCCCGCACGCTCGGCGGGTAGCCGTGCCGCTCCACCCAGGTGCGGATGAACTCCAGGATGCGCCGCTGGCGGGCGGTCAGGTCGACCGTCGCCGGGTCGGGGAAGGCGCTGACCACCGGGGTGACCGGGCGCACGGCGGGCTGACCCGTCCGGCTGCGCGCGGCGCTGCGGCGTCGGGTGGCCGGGGGGCCCGCCTCGGTGATGTGCTGCGGGCTCTTCGGCCGGCTGGCCCGGTCCTCGGTCACGTCCGTCCTCCCTGGTCGGCGCTGGGTGCCTCGTCGGCTCGTGGTGCGTGCGGTGGTGCCACGTTGTTCCTGACCGTATAGGTGAGATCGGTCATTTTCAAACATCTGTACGACCTCTCACCGGCGTGTCGGGGTGAAAAACCACTCCGGTCGTACGGATGTTCTGATAAATGGTACGTCGGATAGCACGGGTGTTCGATCGTGGACCGTTTTCCAACTCGCTTCGGCCGGTCGGCCGGTAACCCGGGCCGGGTGCCGACGTTGGGTCTTCCGGCGGCGGGTTGCGCCCGGATGACCGGATGGTCCGTGACGCGCCGGACAGGCCCGCCAACTTGACCCGGGTTCCCGAGCGACATACGGTCGACCCCTAGATGTAGTAGTGACACGGGCGTAAGTTGCCTACAGGTTGGGTCCGACTACCGACCGCACTCCCGTAAGGTTGATCACGGCGGGCGCCATGAGCACGTGGTGCCGCCGTGGCGAGCCGTGCCCGGGTGCGTCCGGTTCGGCGTGGTTGATCATGATTAGGAGGTGGGCGATGCGGTGTCCGTACTGCCGGCACGCTGACTCCCGCGTGGTCGACTCACGGGAGGCCGACGACGGCCAGCTCATCCGACGGCGACGGTCCTGCCCGGAGTGCGGCAAGCGGTTCACGACCGTCGAGGAGGCGGTCCTCGCTGTCGTCAAGCGCAGCGGGGTGACCGAGCCGTTCAGCCGTACGAAGATCATCGGCGGGGTGCGCAAGGCGTGCCAGGGGCGCCCGGTGGACGACGACTCACTCGCACTGCTCGCGCAGCGTGTGGAGGAGACGGTCCGGGCCAAGGGGGCCGCCGAGATCCCCAGCCACGAGGTGGGCCTGGCGATCCTGGGCCCGCTGCGTGACCTGGACGAGATCGCCTACCTGCGGTTCGCCAGCGTCTACCGCTCCTTCGACTCGCTGGCCGACTTCGAACGCGAGATCGAGACGTTGCGGGCCGCGGCGCGCGCCCGGGAGCAGGGCCGGGCCGACGCGGTCGAGGCCGCCGGCCGTACCAACTGAATCTGCACAGTTTTTCGAGCGATTGGGACGCGCGGTGGGTGACCGCGCAGACGAGGGGGGCGACGGCGTGACAACTAGCCGTTCACGAAACAAGGCAGGCGCGGGGCTGAAGATCGAGCGGGTGTGGACGACGGAGGGGGTCCACCCGTACGACGAGGTCACCTGGGAGCGCCGTGACGTCGTGATGACGAACTGGCGGGACGGCTCGATCAACTTCGAGCAGCGCGGTGTGGAGTTCCCGGAGTCGTGGAGCGTCAACGCGGCGAACATCGTGACCACGAAGTACTTCCGGGGGGCGGTGGGGACCCCGGAGCGGGAGTGGTCGCTCAAGCAGCTGATCGACCGGGTGGTCACCACCTACCGCACCGCGGGTGAGGAGTACGGCTACTTCGCCAGCCCGGCGGACGCCGAGGTCTTCGCCCACGAGCTGACCTGGATGCTGCTGCACCAGGTGTTCAGCTTCAACTCGCCGGTCTGGTTCAACGTCGGTACGCCGTCGCCGCAGCAGGTCAGCGCCTGCTTCATCCTGGCCGTGGACGACTCGATGGACTCGATCCTCGACTGGTACAAGGAGGAGGGGCTGATCTTCAAGGGCGGCTCCGGCTCCGGCGTCAACCTGTCGCGGATCCGCTCGTCGAAGGAGCTGCTCTCCTCCGGTGGCACCGCCTCCGGCCCGGTCAGCTTCATGCGTGGCGCGGACGCCTCCGCCGGCACCATCAAGTCCGGTGGCGCGACCCGCCGCGCGGCCAAGATGGTCATCCTCGACGTGGACCACCCGGACGTCGAGGAGTTCGTGGTCACGAAGGCGCGCGAGGAGGACAAGATCCGCGCGCTGCGGGACGCCGGGTTCGACATGGACCTCGGTGGCTCCGACATCGTCAGCGTGCAGTACCAGAACGCCAACAACTCGGTCCGGGTCTCCGACGAGTTCATGTCGGCGGTGGAGAACGACGGGGGGTTCGACCTGCGCAGCCGGCTGGACGGCTCGACGATCGACACGGTCGACGCCAAGAAGCTGTTCCGCACCATCTCCCAGGCCGCGTGGGAGTGCGCCGACCCCGGCCTGCAGTACGACGACACGATCAACGACTGGCACACCTGCCCGGAGACCGGCCGGATCACCGCGTCGAACCCGTGCTCGGAGTACCTGCACCTGGACAACTCCTCGTGCAACCTGGCCTCGTTGAACCTCATGAAGTTCCTCCGCGCCGACGGTGGCTTCGAGGTGGAGAAGTTCGTCAAGTCCGTCGAGCTGGTCATCACCGCGATGGACATCTCGATCTGCTTCGCCGACTTCCCGACCGAGAAGATCGGTGAGACGTCCCGCGCCTACCGGCAGCTCGGCATCGGCTACGCCAACCTGGGCGCGCTGCTGATGGCCACCGGCCAGCCGTACGACTCGGAGCAGGGGCGCTCGGTCGCCGCGTCGATCACGTCCCTGATGACCGGCACCGCGTACCGCCGTTCGGCCGAGCTGGCCGGCGTCGTCGGCCCGTACGACGGCTACGCCCGCAACGCCGAGCCGCACAAGCGGGTCATGCGCAAGCACGCCGCCGCGAACGACGAGATCAAGCCCACCAGCCCGGTGGCCACCGCGATCGTCCGCGAGGCGACCAGGCAGTGGACCCAGGGCAACAAGATCGGTGACAGGTTCGGCTGGCGGAACTCGCAGGCGAGCGTCCTCGCGCCGACCGGCACCATCGGTTTCATGATGGACTGCGACACGACCGGCGTGGAGCCGGACCTGGCGCTGGTCAAGTTCAAGAAGCTGGTCGGCGGCGGTTCGATGCAGATCGTCAACCAGACGGTGCCGCGCGCCCTGCGCAGCCTCGGCTACCCCGAGGAGCAGGTCGAGGCGATCGTCGAGCACATCGCCGACCACGGCCACGTGGTGGACGCCCCCGGCCTCAAGCCGGAGCACTACGCGGTCTTCGACTGCGCGATGGGTGAGCGGTCGATCGCCCCGATGGGTCACGTGCGGATGATGGCGGCGATCCAGCCGTTCGTCTCCGGCGCCATCTCCAAGACGGTCAACATGCCGGAGGCGGCCACCGTCGAGGACGTCGAGAAGATCTACTTCGAGGGCTGGAAGCTCGGCCTGAAGGCGCTGGCGATCTACCGGGACAACTGCAAGGTCGGCCAGCCGCTCTCGGTGGCGAAGTCCAACAAGGCCACCGAGCCGGCCGCCGTCGAGACCGCAGCTGCCGCGCCCGCCGCGGTGGAGAAGGTCATCGAGTACCGGCCGGTGCGCAAGCGCCTGCCGAAGAAGCGTCCGTCCGAGACGGTCAGCTTCTCCGTCGGTGGCGCCGAGGGCTACCTCACCGCGTCGTCCTACCCGGACGACGGCCTCGGCGAGGTCTTCCTCAAGATGTCCAAGCAGGGCTCCACCCTGGCCGGCGTGATGGACGCCTTCTCGGTGGCCATCAGCATCGGTCTGCAGTACGGCGTGCCGCTGGAGACGTTCGTCAGCAAGTTCACCAACATGCGCTTCGAGCCGGCCGGCATGACCGACGACCCGGACGTGCGCATGGCGGCCTCGGTGATGGACTACATCTTCCGTCGCCTGGCGCTGGACTTCCTGCCCTACGAGCGCCGCGCCGAGCTGGGCATCTTCACCGCCAGCGAGCGGGCCGCCCAGCTGCGGGCCGAGGCCGACGCGGAAGCCGCCGGGGTCACCGGCGCGGAACTCACCGCGATGGCGTCCTCGGCACCGGTGGAGGCCCCGGCCAAGCCGGAGGCCGTCGCCCAGCCGGCTCAGGAGATGGCCGAGGTGGCCGCCGCCAAGCCGGCTCCGAACGTGGGCTCCAGCACCGAACTGCTGGAGGCCGTGATCGGCAAGGCCGCCGACGCACCGCTCTGCTTCACCTGCGGTACGAAGATGCGCCCGGCCGGTAGCTGCTACGTCTGCGAGGGCTGCGGCTCCACCAGCGGTTGCAGCTGACGTACGCGAAACGCGGCGCTGCCCCGGCCTTCCTCATCGGAGGTCGGGGCAGCGCTGTTTCCCCGGTCCTCGTCAGGCCCGCCGGCCCTCGCCCCTGCCGAGGTCCGCTGGTGCCGCCGAGAGGGTGGTCCCGCACGCGGGGTCGCCTGTTGAACGGCAGCGCGGCGCTGTGGGCGCTGATCGGTGGCTGGAGCGTCTGGACGCTCGCCCGTCGCCGCCCCGCTCGGCTGCCGCGATGGGTTCCGATGACGCTCGCGTTCGCCGCCTCGGGGTCGTTGTTCGCCTGGGGCGGCTGGAAGCTACCGATGACCATCATCCGGCCGGAGGGCTACGTGGCCGCCGAGTATCCCGTCGTAGCCGTCCTCCAGCACACCCTGAGCATCATCGCGGGTCTCGCCCTGCTGGTCACCATTCTGTCCGTCACCATTCTGTCCGTCGCCTCCGCCCCGCGGGAGGGCCGTCAGGGCTGGGCGAACAGCGGCCCGTAGTTCGACCGAAACATCTGCTCGCCGAAGCGGCGCAGCACCGTGTCGCGCAGCAGCGGCGGGAGACCGGTGGCCTTGTCCCGGCGGTGGGTCTGGCCGAGCACCCAGTCGGTACGCGGGCGGCGCCGCGTTTCGTAGTCACGCAACGCGTCGGCCACAGAATCGGCGGTGGCCAACGCCGAAGCGAGCACGACGGCATCCTCCAGGGCCATCGCCGCGCCCTGGGCCATGTTCGGGGAGGTGGCGTGAGCGGCGTCGCCGATCAGCAGCACCGGTCCCCGCGACCAGGAGTCGAGCACCACCTGCTGGTTCGGTCCGGCGTGCAGGGTGCTGTCGTCGTGGTCGAGGGCCTTGAGCATGGTGGCGGCCGGCTCGGTGAACGTCGCCGCCAGCTCGTCGCGCCAGGCGGGCCGGTCGGCCACCGGGCCGTCGTTGTAGTAGCAGTACGTCTGCTCGGCGCTGATCGGGATCGTCAGGAACTGCTTGGCGCGTCCCACCTGCACCGACCAGACCGGCTCGGCGTCGATGCGGGGAGCGACCCACCGGTAGGCGTACTGGCCGAGGTCGCGTGCCTGCCGGCCGTCGAAGGCGAGCCGGCGGACCGTCGAGTTCACTCCGTCGGCGCCGATCACGAGGTCGTACCGTCCGGTGCTGCCGTCGCCGAACCCGACGGCGACCAGGTCACCCTCCCGGACGACGGCGACCGGCTGGCAACCCCAGCGGATCGGGACGTCGCCGACGCCGGTGCGCAGCGCCCGGTGCAGCTGCGCCCGGGGCAGCGACACGCACGGCCCGACGCCCTGCCACAGGGCGGCCACGTCGATGTCGAAGAGGCGTCGCCCGTGCTGGTTGGCGCTGCGCTGCCGCGTGATCTCCACGGCGACGTCCGCGACCGGCTCCCGCAGGCCGAGCGCGTCGAGCATGCGCGTGGCGTTGCCGGTGAGGTAGATGCCGGTGCCGGAGTCGGTCGCCGCCGGTGCTCGCTCGACCACGTCGATCGTCGCGCCCCAACTCCGCAGCGCGGCCACCGTCGCCAGCCCGGCCACACCACCGCCGACGATCAGTACCCGGACACCGTCACCCCGCACGACAACTTCCTCCCGTTGCTCCCGCCGGCTGAGCTGCTGCTCAACGGTCCGGCCGCCGCAGCACTCTACGAGGTGGGTGAGGCAGAGCACGGGAACGGGGGGCTGAATTGTCGGCGAAGCGCTGCGACGATCAGGCCATGACAACCGCCGACGCGTACGTGGAGTTCGGCAGCCGCGACGCCCACGACGTCTCACCCGCGTACGAGCGGCTGTCGTACGCCGTGGCCCACGACGACGCCCTGCTCGCCCTGCGCGCCACGTCGGCGCGGCGGCTCGTCGGGCTCCGGCACCCAACCGGGTTCCGTGCGGGGTGCGGGGGAGACCGGTGGCGCGCCCGGGTATCCCCGGTCCCGCTCGGCTGGCTCGTGGCGGGACGGCGACTGTCGTACGGCTCGGTCGCGGGCTGGTCGCGGTGCCAGGCGGCCTCGCGGGCCGGTGCGCGCTCGTCGCTGGGGCGCCGGTCGGACCAGGCGGTCCGTCGGTCCGGTTCGGCGGAGCGCCGGTCGTCGCGCCGGGGCGGCTCGGGCAGTGGCCGCCGGTACGGCTCGTGGTCGTAGGGGCGGGCGTCGGCGGAGCGGCCGTGGCCGGACGCCTCGACGGGGACGCTCGTCGCCACGGGGGCGGCCGTAGCCCTGTTCCTCGTCGGACCAGGGACCGTACGGGTCCTGGTCGGACGGGGCTTCGTCGGCCCACGACCGGCCGAGGTAGGTGCCGTCGGGGCGGGTGGGCGCCAGTGGTGGCACCTCGGTGCGGCCGACCACGGTTGCCCGGCCGCGTGGCGGCGGGGGCGGTTGGTGGGACGTCCCGATGTCGCCGGGGTAGCGCTGGCCGGGGAACTGGGGATGCCACTCGGTGGTCGGTTCGACCATCCAGGACGGTTCGTTCGGGTCCCGCCACCGGTCGGTGTAGCGGCCGCTCATCCGCCGAGCCCGTCGCCACACCCGGCCGCTCGGCCGATCTCCGCCGGAGGGGGGCCGTCCGCGTCCGTGCCCCGGTGACCGCCGGGCGTCCGGTCGCCGCCTGCCACGCCTCGGTGGCCGGCTCGCGTCCGCTCGCTCACGGCGATGTCACCTCGTTGCAAATTGTCGCGCTGGGACCTCGCGTGCCGGTCCACGTCGCCCGTCCCGGCAGGGCGTGGCTGCGGATGGAGGGTAACGGCGTGGGCTCTCTCACCGCCACTGTGGCACCGCCCACCGGCGCAAACGTTATCCCATAGTTTCGGACATTTGGTCCTATAACCGAATCTGGTTTCCGACGATACCCCAACCCCCGGCCCGCGGCTCGGGCGGTACGGCCACCCGAGGATCAGGGATGCTCCATGACGAGTACGGCGACGGTGCCGGGAAGCAGCGCCTCGTAGCGGTGCGGCGCGTCGCCGGGGAACGCGGCGTAGTCGCCGGGGCTGATTTCGACGGGGCCCGACTCGGGGCCCACCCGCAGCCGTCCGGCGGCGAGCACCACGTGTTCGACGCTGCGCGGGGTGTGCGCGTCGGCGGTCCGGATCGCGCCGGGCTCCAGCTTGATCAGGTAGATGTCCCGACGCAGGTGCGCCGCGCCGGCGCTGAGCAGGGTGCCGGTGAAGTCGGCCTGCTCGGAGCGGACCTGCGGCCCCTCGCCGGCCCGGATCACCCGCACGTCGTCCGCGGCCGGCTCCACCAGTCGACTCAGTGGTACGCCGAGCGCCACACTGAGCGCCCACAGCGTCTCCATGCTCGGGTTGCCGGTCGCCGATTCCAGTTGGGAGAGGGTGGACTTGGCGACCCCGGCCCGGCGAGCGAGCTCGGTCAGTGAGATGCCGACCCGTTCCCGTTCCCGACGCAGGGCACCGGCGATGGTGGCGAGCGGACCGGCCGGCTCAGGAGGCATGGCTGTGCTCCAGGGATCAGTGTTCGTTGCACCGGACAGCGGCGACCTGTTCACCAGGGTGAACTACGCGTACGGTACAACGAACAACCGGGTCCCGGATGCTTCGTGACGTGCTTGCCCGATGCCGCTCGTCGCGGCGTGGGGGCTCAGACCTTGTCGCCGAGCTTCACCTGGGGAGCCGGAGCGCGCATCCGCCGGAAGGTGATCGACCGCATCACCGCGTACAGGTAGAGCGAGCCCATCCGCTGGTCGGTCCTCGGGAAACGCTCGCGGACCAGCTTGCCGATCTTGCGGCAGATCAGCACCGAGTCGACGACCACGCCCAACGCCAGCGCGCCCCAGAGCACGTTGGAGATCAGCCGGACCAGCGGCGGCATCGCCGCGTTCGACCCGATCAGCACGATCAGCGCCCCGCCGAAGAACCAGGTGCCGACGGTACGCCGGGAGTCGACCACGTTGCGCGCCAACAGCCGCTCCGGGCCCCGGTCGCGGGGACCACCCTCACGGCGGAACTCCGACGCGGCCTCGGCACGCAACTGGCGGCGGCGCTCCCGCTCCTCCTCCTTGGTCAGAGGACGGCTGGGGCCGGCCGGGCGACGCCCGACGGTCGGCCGCTTCGGCGTCTCCCGACCCTTGGCCGGGGTGTAGCCCCGGGACCGCTCGGCGGTCTCCTCGGGGGTCACCGAGGTGACGGCCTCGTCGACGAGGTCGGTGGACTTGCGGCGAAAGAGCGACGGCACGCGGCAAGGGTAGCCAACGGGCCGCGCCCGGTGCACATCGCGGTGCACCGGCGACGGCTCCAGGTCGCGGCGCGGCAGTAGACGCGGCGAGCTGGAGCCGTCGTAGCGCGAACAGCAGGTGGTCGAGGTTACGGACGCTCGGCGTGCGCGCCCAGGTCGGCGAGCTTCGCCTCGAAGTCCTCGTAGCCCCGGTTGATCAGGTCGACGCCGTACACCCGGGAGGTGCCCTCGGCCGCGAGCGCCGCGATCAGATGGCTGAAGCCGGCCCGCAGGTCGGGGATGACCAGGTCGGCGGCGTGCAGCTTGCTCGGCCCGGCGATCACCGCCGAGTGCTTGAAGTTGCGCCGACCGAAGCGGCACGGGGTGCCACCGAGGCAGTCCCGGTAGACCTGGATGTTGGCGCCCATCGAGTTCAGTGCCTCGGTGTAGCCCAGCCGCTGCTCGTAGACCGTCTCGTGGACGATCGACAGGCCGCGGGCCTGGGTCAGCGCCACGACCAGGGGCTGCTGCCAGTCGGTCATGAAGCCGGGGTGCACGTCGGTCTCCAGCGCCACCGCGTTCAGCTCGCCACCCGGGTGCCAGAAGCGGATACCGCCCTCCTGGCCCGGGTCGCCCAGCTTCGGCGCACGGGCGTCGGTGACCTCGTACTCGCCGCCGACCGACCGGAAGATGTTCAGGAAGGTCATCATGTCGGCCTGCTGCGCGCCGAGCACCTCGACGTGACCCCGGGTGGCCAGGGCGGCGGCCGCCCAGCTCGCCGCCTCGATCCGGTCCGGGATCGGCCGGTGGGTGTAGCCGTGCAGCTTCGGCACGCCCTGGATCTCGATCACCCGGTCGGTGTGCACCTTGATGATCGCGCCCATCTTCTGCAGGATGCAGATCAGGTCGATGATCTCCGGCTCCACCGCGGCGTTGCGCAGTTCGGTGACGCCCTCGGCCATCACCGCGGTCAGCAGCACCTGCTCGGTGGCGCCGACACTCGGGTACGGCAGGGCGAACTTGGTGCCGTGCAGACCGTTCGGCGCGGACAGGTGCAGACCCTCGGGCCGCTTGTCGACCGTCGCGCCGAACTCCCGCAGCGCCTGCAGGTGGAAGTCGATCGGCCGCGGGCCGATGTGGCAGCCGCCCAGGTCCGGGATGAACGCGTGCCCGAGCCGGTGCAGCAGCGGGCCGCAGAACAGGATCGGGATCCGGCTCGAGCCGGCGTGCACGTTGATCTGGTCGGTGCTGGCGCTTTCCACGTTCGCGGGGTCGAAGACGAGCTCGCCGTCCTCGGCGCCGTCGGTCACCTTGACGCCGTGCAGACCGAGCAGACCCCGGACCACCTCGACGTCGCGGATCTTCGGCACGTCGAACAGCCGGCTCGGGCTGTCGCCGAGCAACGCGGCGACCATCGCCTTCGAAACCAGGTTCTTCGCGCCGCGCACGCGGATCCGCCCTTCAAGCGGAGTTCCTCCGTGCACGACCAGGACGTCGTCGGTCAACGCAACCTCCAGCGCGTCGGTGCTGCTGTGTTGATGGTGGGGAGCGTGAACCTTCTCGCTACCCCGGATGCGGCCATATCGAAACGGCCCGCTTGCGTCGTCGCTCCGGCAGCATAGCCCTCGGTGACGAAAAAGGACTCGGTCAGACCGGCGTGTGTGGCATTAATTCGGTGATCCGGCACTTTTGCGTACCAAGGGCGCTACGGATCGTGATCAGGCTGCGGTCGGCGGCGGAGTGTCCGCGCCGGGCAGGGCGAGCATCTGGTCCAGCGCCACCCGGGCGTGGTGGGCGGTGTCGGAGTCCACCGTGATCTGGTTGACCACCCGACCCGCGACCAGCTCCTCGAGCGCCCAGACCAGGTGCGGCAGGTCGATCCGGTTCATCGTCGAGCAGTAGCAGACGGCCTTGTCCAGGAACATGACCTGCTTGTCCGGGTGGGCCAGCGCCAACCGGCGTACCAGGTTCAGCTCCGTGCCGAGCGCCCACGCCGAGCCGGCCGGCGCCGCCTCGATGGTCTTGATGATGTACTCGGTCGAGCCCAGGTAGTCGGCGGCGGTGACCACCTCGTGCCGGCACTCCGGGTGGACCAGCACGTTGACCCCGGGCACCCGCTCCCGCACGTCGTTGACGCTCTCCAGGGTGAACCGGCCGTGCACCGAGCAGTGCCCCCGCCAGAGGATCATCTTGGCGTCGCGCAGCTGCTCCGGCGTGAGCCCGCCACCGGGCTTGTGCGGGTCGTAGAGCACACAGTCGTCCAGCGACAGGCCCATCTCCAGCACCGCCGTGTTGCGGCCCAGGTGCTGGTCGGGCAGGAAGAGCACCTTCGACCCCTGCTCGAACGCCCAGTCCAGGGCGCGCTTGGCGTTCGACGAGGTGCAGACCACGCCACCGTTGCGGCCGACGAAGCCCTTGATGTCGGCCGAGGAGTTCATGTACGTCACCGGGACGGTCTCACCGGCGATGCCCAGCTCGGCCAGCGTGTCCCAGGCGGCCTCGACCTGACCAAGCACGGCCATGTCCGCCATCGAACAGCCGGCCGCCAGGTCCGGCAGGATCACCCGCTGGGAGTCCGTGGTGAGGATGTCGGCGCTCTCGGCCATGAAGTGCACGCCGCAGAAGACGATGTACTCCGCGTCCGGACGGGCCGCCGCCTCCCGGGCCAGCTTGAACGAGTCACCGGTCACGTCCGCGAACTGGATCACCTCGTCGCGCTGGTAGTGGTGCCCCAGCACGAAGACCTTGCTGCCCAGCTTCGCCTTCGCCGCCGTGGCGCGAGCCACCAGATCCGGATCGCTGGGCGCCGGCAGGTCGCCCGGACACTCGACGCCGCGCTCGGTGTCGGGGTCGCTGCCCCGGCCGAGCAGCAGCAGAGCCGTCGCCGTGTTGGAGGGTTCCACCCAGGTCGAAGTCACGTCGTCCATGGTCCCACAGCAGGAGCGCGGCACCGCGTCCGTCGGTGTGGGCTGCCACACTGCTCGGCATGCGCGTGCTGCTCTGCCCGGACAAGTTCGCCGGGACCCTGCCCGCACCGGAGGTGGCCGCCGCGGTGGCCGCCGGTTGGCGTTCCGTCGCCGACGGTGACGATCTGCTGATCCGGCCCCTCGCCGACGGCGGGCCGGGCTTCGTGGAGGTGCTGGCCGAGGCCCTCGGCGGCCGGCGCGTGCCGGTGCCGACGGTCGACCCGCTGGGCCGGCCGGCGGCCGGTGAGATCCTGCTCACCGCCGACGGCACGACCGCCTACCTGGAGAGCGCCCAGGCGTGTGGGCTGCACCTGCTCGCCCCGGCCGAACGCGACCCGAAGACCACCACCTCGTACGGGCTGGGCCTGCTCGTGGCCGCCGCGGTGGAGAGCGCGCCCGGACGTGGTGATCGGGCTGGGCGGCTCGGGCACCAACGACGCCGGCGCCGGCATGCTCGCCGCCCTGGGCGTGACCCCCCTCGACGCCACGGGTGCCGCGCTGCCGTACGGCGGGGCGGCGTTGGCCCTGGTCGACGCCCTCGACGGCGCGCCCCGGCTGCGCGACGCGCGGCTGGTCGCCGCCACCGACGTGGACAACCCGCTGCTCGGCCTGCACGGCGCGAGCAACGTGTTCGGCCCACAGAAGGGCGCCGACCGCGCCGACGTCCTGCTGCTCGACGCCGCGCTGGAGCGCTTCGCGGCCGTGTTGGAACGGGATCT
>NZ_JAEVHM010000167.1 GCF_016802865.1 Micromonospora parastrephiae
GGTGTCGCACTGGTCCGGGCGGTCCCGCCCGGCCCGCGCGTCCTGGCGATGGCCGTCCTCGGCGCGGTGGTGCTCACCGGGGTCACCCTGCTGGCCTGGGACTGGCCGGGCGGCCGACCGGCCTGGCGGCACCACGCGCTGGCGGCTCTCGCCGCGCTGGCGGGCCCGGTGCCGATGGTGCTGGCCGCGGTCGTCGCCATGATGGCACTGCTGCCGGTCGGCGCGACGTTCACCGCGCTGGCCGGCAACAGCCCGATCAACGACGCCGACTCCGACGTGCTGCTCTCGCTGGCGGGGGTGCTCGCCGGACTCGGGATGGCGCTGTTGCTGGCCGGGCCGCCCGCGCTCGGTCACCTCCCTGGCCCGGTCTCGTCCGGGCCGGACCGGCGCCCGGCGGGCGGCCGGCGAGTGCCGAGCGGCGGTAACCGTAGAAGGCGTAGATCAGCGCGCCGATCACGAACCAGACGGCGAAGCGAAGCCAGGTCTCCGGTGCCAGGAAGGTGATCAGCCAGACCGAGAAGAGCGCGCCCACCACCGGTACGACCGGCATGCCCGGCAGGCGGAACGTGCGCGGCGCGTCCGGGCGGCGGTAGCGCAGCACGATCACCGCGACGCAGACCACCACGAAGGCGAGCAGGATGCCGATGTTGGTGAGTTCCGCCGCCTCCCGGATCGGTAGGAAGCCGGCGATCACCGCCGAGGCCACCCCGACGATCCAGGTCACCCGGGTCGGCACCCGACGGACCGGGTGCAGCTTCCCGAACCACGCCGGCAGCAGGCCGTCCCGACTCATCGAGAACCAGACCCGCGTCACGCCCAGCATGAAGGTGAACATGACGGTCAGGATCCCGATGATCGCGCCCACGGCGATCACGCTGGCCAGCCCGGACAGGCCGACCGAGGCGAACGCGGAGGAAAAGCCGCTCTCCGAGTCGATGTCGCGGTAGTTCTGCATCCCGGTCAACACCAGGGTGGCCAGCACGTACAGCACCATCGAGATGGCCAGCGACCAGATGATCGCCTTGGGCATGTGCCGGCGGGCGTCGCGGGACTCCTCGGCGGCGGTGCTCATCGCGTCGTAACCGAAGACGGCGAAGAAGACGGTGGCCGCACCGGTGAACGCCCCACTCAGCCCGAACGGAAAGAAGGGCGAGTAGTTGGACGTCTTCACGTGGAAGAAGCCGACCACGATCACGAGCAGGACGACGGCCACCTTCAGCCCGACCACGACCGTCTCGAACCGGGCGGCGGTCTTGATGCCCCGGTTGAGCAGGAACGCGATCAGCAGGCAGAGCACCACGGCGAAGAGGTCCACCACGTGCCCGTCGCCGGTGCCCGGCGCCCCGAGCATCCAGGCGGGCAACTCCGCACCCAGCTCACCGACGAGGAAGCCGAAGTAGCCGGAGATGCCGATCGCCACCACCGCGACGATCGCGGTGTACTCCAGCAGCAGGTCCCAGCCGATGAACCAGCCGACCGCCTCGCCGAGCACCGCGTAACCGTAGGTGTAGGCCGAGCCGGCCTTGGGGATCATGCCGGCGAACTCGGCGTACGACAGTGCCGCGGCGGCGCTGGCCAGACCGGCGATCAGGAACGACACCAGCACCGCCGGACCGGCGGTCTCGTTGGCCACCGCGCCCGCCAGCGCGAAGATGCCGGCGCCGATGATGCCGCCCACGCCGATCGCGGTGAGCTGCCACAGGCCGAGCGACCGGGACAGCCCCTCCCCGGTCTCGTCGGCTATCTCGTCGACCGGCTTGCGGCGGAACATCCCACTGCCGCCGCCGGTGCTCGTGGAGGTCATCGTCGTCCCCCTTCCCACCGCGCCCCCGCGCGGCCGCTGCTGCCACTCTCACCCATGCAGCGACGGAGGTAAATACCCCTACTCGACGACCGGGAGCACGACCTCGTTGCGGCGCAGAAACCACGGTTTCCACGGCGGGTCGAAGCGCGCGTACCGGATGGCGCCGGTGGGTTGCAGCCCGGCCGCGGTCACCGACCGGCCGAGCATGGTGGCCCGCTGGCTGAACGCCCGCTCCGTCCACCGCCCGGAGAAGCGCATCGCCGCCGCGAGCTGCTGCGGGATCGCCCGGACCCGTACCCGGGGGTCCACCGGCTCGGGCAGGGTGGCGGTGGTGAAGGTGGCCGGCATGACGAACTGGATCAGGTACGCGCCCGGCCGCTCGCCCTCGATCTGGACCACCGGGGCGGTCATGGCGATCTTCTCCGAGCCGCTGGCCGCCGACATCGCCGGCGCGGCCGAACCGATCGGGTGCCGAGCCCGATTGGCACCCCCGAGGTAGCCGGCGAGCGGCCGGAACGCCTCTATCGGCGCCCGGGTGAAGGACGCCTGGATCTGCATCTCGGCCACCAGGTGGGCCGGGTACCGGCGCAGCTCGAAGCCGGGGTGTCGGGACACCACCCGGTACGGCTGCTGTTCGGTCATCGCGCGGCTCCCAGGGTCTTCTGGGACAGACGCTACCGCCCTCCCGGCTCCCGCTCGGCCGAAGTCGGCCGGCCCGCCTCCGGGGTGACGGCGCGCCAGTACTGCCGTTTGCCCTCGTCGCGTACCACCACCCCGATCCGGCCGAGTTCGCGGCGCAGCTCCCGCACGTCGTCGCGGCGGTTCCGCCCGAGCGCCCGTTCGCGGGCCCGCAGCAGAGCGTCCGCGCCGGCGGGCAACCCGGGCAGGTCGGGCACCCAGAGCCGGTACGCCGACCGGTGCGGATCGCCGTCCGCCCAGCCCCAGCCGTGCGCCCGGAACGCCGCCGCGAGTGGGGCGGACGGCAGGTCGGTCGGTTCCCGGGCCAGCTCCGCGCCGTCGGCGTCGAGCAGCACCAGGTGCCCGTCGTCGACGAAGACCACGCGGGTTTCCGCCCGAGCGACGTCCCGGCCGGTGCCGGACCGACGCAGCCGGACCTGCGCCGCGTCGACGGTGACGATCAGCCGTTCGGCGGTGCCGATCCCGGCGACGACCAGTCCGCCCAGTACGCCGACGGTGATCGTGCCGATGGTGGCCTGCGGCTCGGGCAGCCGGTCCAGCAGCTCGATGAAGTCCTGGAACGGCACCCAGGACAGCCCGGCGAGCCAGCCCGTCGCGGCGGCGAGGAGCCATCCGGCGCCCGCGCCGAGCAGCGGGAAGCCGCCCCACATGACCGCCAGCTCCAGCGGGCCGCCGCTGACCACGGTGCGTGGTCGGTAACCGGCCACGTCCATGATCAGGACACCTCGCGGCGCAGCGTCCGGATCAGACCGGCGGCCAGCGGGAGGACCATCCAGACCAGCAGCGACACCGCGATCCGCCCCCACTGCTCGCCGGTGAGGACGTCGCTGGCGAACAGCGGTTCCATGGTCCTGCTGGTGTCCAGCCAGCCGGCCGGGCCGCGCAGGGGCCGGACCATCTCGCCGAGCACCCCCCACAGGGTGGGCAGTAACAGGTAGCCGACGATGGCCAGCGGCGGGTTGAGCAGCAGCAGACCGAAGGCGGCGCCCATCAGCACGCTCGTGACCTGGAGGACCACCGCGTGCAGGAGCAGCAGCGCGTCGATCCGCCAGGTGCCCGCGCCGCCGGTGGCGGACGCCACCAGCGTGCCGGCGGCGGCGACGACGAGGCTGGCCAGCACCGAGGCGAGCGCGGTCAGCATCACGGCGTTCAGCTTCGCGATGACGACCCGGTCCCGGCGGGGCACCAGGGCGTACGTGGTGAGGGCCGTGCGTTGCGACCACTCGCTGGTGATCGACAGGATGCCGAGCACCGGCAGCAGCACCCCGACCGGCAGCAGCGAGGGTGTGAAGAAGTTGACGAACGTCTGCTCGGCGTCCTTCGCGTAGATCAGTTGCAGGGTGACGATCGCGGCGGCGACCAGGCCGATGGTGATCAGCAGCCAGCGACCGGCCCGGGTGTCGACGAGCTTGCGCAGCTCCACGACGGTGAGCCGGAGCAGCGACGGTCGGTGTGCCGGGGCGTGCTGCCGGGGCGCGACGGCGCCGGCGGCGGGCGCGGTGGTGGTGGTCATCGGACGGCCTCCTTGGTGGATTCGCCGGCGGTCAGGGTGAGGAAGAGCTGTTCGAGGCCGCCGCTGCCGGCGGGACGCAACTCGGTCAGCGCGATCCCCGCGTCCGCGGCGGCCTGGCCGACCGTCTCGGCGTCGGCCTGCACGACCACGCCGTCGCTGCCGTCGGCGGCACTCAGACCGGCCGCGTCCAGCGCCCGGCGCAGCGCCGCGCCGTCGCGGGCCCGCACGAGGGTGCCGCCACCGGACAGCAGCTCGCTCTTGTCGCCCTGGGCCACGATCCGGCCGCCCCCGATCACCACCAGCCGGTCCGCGACCGCCTCCACCTCGCGCAGCAGGTGGGAGGAGAGCAGCACGGTGCCGCCCCGGTCGGCGAAGTCGCGCAGCAGCCCGCGCATCCAGAAGATCCCCTCCGGGTCCAGGCCGTTCGCCGGCTCGTCGAGGATGAGCACCCGGGGGTCGCCGAGCAACGCCTGCGCCAGTCCGAGCCGCTGCCGCATGCCCAGCGAGTACGCCCGTACCCGACGCTTCGCCGCCACCGCGTTCAACCCGACCAGGTCGAGCTTCGCGGCGACCTCCCGGCGGTCCAACCCCATGGTGTACGCGGACAGCGTCAACGCCTCCCGGCCGGTGCGCCCGGCGTGCTGCGCGGAGGCGTCCAGCAGCACCCCGACCTCCCGTCCCGGGTTGGGCAGCTCCCGGTACGGCCGCCCGGCGACGGTGGCCCGACCGGCGGTCGGTGCGGTGAGCCCGCAGATCATCCGCATGGTGGTGGACTTGCCGGCGCCGTTGGGGCCGAGGAAGCCGGTGACGGTGCCCGGCTCGCAGTGGAACGACACGTCGTCCACCGCCGGGTGTGGTCCGTATCGCTTGGTGAGGTTCTCCACGGTGATCATGTGGTCGAGCCTGCCCGCGCCGCCCGGCCATCCGCTGCGGCCACCGGTCGGTGCCGGGCCGACCTTGGTCGACTCCGGGGTTTCGACTTTGGTAGCTGGTCGGGGTGCCCGTCGGCTGCCTAGCATGGCGGCGTGACCAGCATCGCCGTCCCGGAGCACCCCTGGCTGCTGCCAGGGGAGCTGGTCGTGCGGGCGGAGCCCGAGCGGGCGCGTCCGCGCCGCACCACCCGCGACTGGGTGGTGGACAGCCTGGCCTTCCTGATCGGCCTGCTCTGGGTGCTGTTCGCCACCCTGGACGCCCTGTCGCCCGCCCCGGAGGCGGCAATTCCACTGCCGCACGACTGGATGGTCGGCGCGGACGCGCTGCTCGGGCTGGTCTGCTGTGGGCTGCTCTGGGTGCGGCGGCGGTGGCCGCTTGGGCTGGCGGTGGCCACCCTGCCGTTGAACCTGTTCTCGATGGCCGCGGCCGTACCGCTGCTGATCTTCTACTTCACCGTGGTGGTGCATCGGCGCACCGCCGTCGCGATTGCGATCACCGGTGCCGGCCTCGTCACCAACCTGGTCTTCAGTTGGACGCGCCCGGACCCGAACTGGCCGTACTGGGCCACGGTGTCGTGGGGCGTGGTGATCACCCTCGCCGTGCTGGCCTGGGGGATGTTCGTCCGCGCCCGGCGGCAGTTGATCGTGTCGCTGCGGGAGCGCGCCGAGCGGGCCGAGGCGGAGCAGCAGCTCCGCGTCGCCCAGGCCCGCCATCTCGAACGCACCCGCATCGCGCGGGAGATGCACGACGTGCTGGCCCACCGGATCTCGCTGCTCAGCCTGCACGCGGGTGCGCTGGAGTTCCGCCCGGACGCGCCGGCCGACGAGGTGGCCCGAGCCGCCGGGGTGATCCGGGGCAGCGCCCACGCCGCCCTTCAGGACCTGCGCGAGGTCATCGGGGTGCTCCGGGCCGAGGACGACGGCGGCGACGACGCCCCGGAGCCGCCGCAGCCCACCCTCGCCGACCTGCCGGCCCTCATCGGCGAGTCGCGGGCGGCCGGGGTGCGGGTGAACGTGACCGACAGCGTCGTCACGCCGGAGGACGTGCCGGCGGCGCTGGGTCGGGCCGCGTACCGGATCGTGCAGGAGGGGTTGACCAACGCCCGCAAGCACGCGGCCGGCGCGGCGGTCACCGTGGACCTGGCCGGCGGTCCGGGCGCCGGGCTGACCGTGGCGATCTGCAACCGGTGGCCGGTCGGCGCGCCGACCGGCGGCACACTGCCGGGCGCCGGCACCGGCCTGGTGGGCATCACCGAGCGGGTCACGCTCGCCGGCGGCCGGGTGGCGTACGGCCGGGACGACGCGGGCGACTTCCGGCTGGCCGCCTCGCTGCCGTGGCCGGCGTGACCGGGACCGGGTCGGCCGCTGCGCCGGTGCGGGTGCTGATCGTCGACGACGACGCGCTGGTCCGGGCCGGGCTGTCGATGATTCTCGGCGGCCTGCCGGACCTGACCGTGGTGGGTGAGGCGGCCGACGGCGGCGAGGTGCCCGCCGCGGTCGCCGCGTACGCCCCGGACGTGGTGCTGATGGACATCCGGATGCCACGGGTGGACGGGTTGACCGCCACCGAGGCGCTGCGCGCCCAGCCGCACCCGCCGGAGGTGCTGGTGCTGACCACCTTCGACGCCGACGAGCAGGTGTTGCGGGCGCTGCGCGCCGGGGCCGCCGGTTTCCTGCTCAAGGACACCCCGCCGGCGGAGATCGTGCACGCGGTACGGCGGGTCGCGGCCGGTGAGGCGACGCTCTCCCCGACGGTGACCCGGAAGCTGATCGCCCACGTCACCTCCGCACCGGGCCCGACCGGTCCCGACCCGCGCCAGGAGCGTGCGCTGCGGCTGCTCACCGGGCTCAGCGAGCGGGAGCGGCAGGTGGCCGTCGCGTTGGGCCGGGGCCGCACCAACGCGGAGATCGCGGGGGAGTTGTTCATGAGCGTGGCGACGGTGAAGGCGTACGTCTCCCGGCTGCTGACCCGGCTCGACCTCAACAACCGGGTCCAGGTGGCGCTGCTCGTCCACGACGCCGGCCTGGTTTGAGCGAAGACGGTCCAGACGACCGGCTACCGGAATTGAACTTTCGTCCGGTGCCGGCCGTACCCATGGCCGAGGATGTCGGTGCGGTTAGTCCGCCGTACCGCTGCCGAACTGCGGGAGGCCTGCCGTGCGAGTTGGTGAGCAGTCGACGGATCCCATCGACCAGGTACTGGGTGAGGTGCCAGTGCCGGCGCCGTTGACCCCCGAGGATGTCCGGCTCGCGGTCCGGGCGGTGGTCGTGCACACAGCCGAGGAGTGGCCCACCGGGCCGCTGTGCCGCAACGACGGCGCCTCCTACCCGTGCCGCCTGCACCGTTGGGGACGGCGGGTGCTGGAGACACACGGGCTCAACGAGCGGCAGATCGAGGCGTTGATCCGGCACGGCAACCCGTTCGTGCACGTACCCTTCCCGTTCACGGCGACCGGGCCCTCGCGGCAGCAGGCCGCGCGGGTCGTTCCGCCGAGGGTGCGACCCACCGCTGCTGGCCGGCCGGTGACTCCCCCCGTCACCGCGCCGCGCTGGCCCCGGGCGAGCTGAGCGCGGCACCCCTCCGCCCGCCCGACCCGGGGCACACGACGTCGGCCCGCCGCGAAGATTCCCCCTCCGCGTCGGGCGACGTCGCTCCGGCTGTCTGCTCAGTCGTTGCCGGCTCCGATTCCGCAGTCCGGCGCGGACCAGCTCGTCGTGTTCGAGCTGCGGTCGCTGTTGTTCTCCCGCCGCGAGTCGACGTGCACGTGGTCGTCGTGGTCGGGGTAGCCGGGTCCGTAGATGCCGCTGAAGCCGTTGTTGCGGGCGTTGCGGGCCACCTGGCACAGCGACGACGTCCGCGAGGTGACGTCGGCCGCGTTGCCGTACAGGTGCTGGCTGTCCGACGCGCCGCCGACCTGGTTGTTGCAGGCGCGGCTGCGGTAGCCGCTGGACACCCTGAGCGGCTTGTCGCCGAGGCTCCTGCGCAGCGCCTCCAGCTTCCACATGGTGCGCAGCGCGTTCTGCTTGGTCTGGTTGGCCGACAGCGGGCCGCCGCTCCACCCGCTCCCGCCGCACCCGTTGTCCAGCTCGGTGTAGCTGAAGTGCGCGGGCGTGCAGTCGTTGTCCTGTAGCTGGTACAGCTTGGCGTAGGTCTGTGGGCCGGCGATCCCGTCGGCGCGCAGCCCGTACGCCTGCTGGAACCGTTTGACCGCGGCGGCGGTCTTGGGTCCGTAGCGGCCGTCGTTCTCCACGATGTCCCGGTTGCCGGCCCAGCCGGCGACCCGGATCTGCAACTGGCGGACGTCGTCGCCCGAGCGCCCCTGGGTCAGGGTGCGGTTCCACGTGTAGCAGCCGTCCGCATGCGCCGCGGGTGCGGCGACGACCGCGGCGATCGCTGCCCCGGGCAGCGCCAGGGCGAATGCGACGGCGGCTCGCTTCCAGGTGTTTACGCGCACAGAAGTCCTCCCGATAGGAGAGCGAATGGGGTGGCTTCGGGACATCGACCGACGCGTCCCGTGATTTCCACCCTCGCACTGATCGGTGCGGTTGGCGGCAATTAACGAGAATTGTCCTCACGATCTGCCGGCGCTGGGTCTTGGCTGTGAATTCGGCTGATTTGCCAAACAGCCATGTGCTCCCGATCGCCCCTCGGTGGGGTCAAGCACGACGAACGTCGCAATCGACCCCACCGAGGGTGATGTTCCCCGGCCTTCCGCGGGCGGTAACGTCAGCCCGGGCGGTGGACTGGCGGAGGTGCACGTGGCACGCGGTGGCGTCTTCTGTGTCGAGGGTCAGTGGCACCGCGACCTCAACGAGCGGGGCTCCGTGCTGCCCACCCTCGAACTGCTGGAGCGGCTCGGCAAGATCCGCTTCATCCACAAGGACGCGGCGACCCGCGACGAGCTGTTCTACTTCCTGGACCGCTGGCTGCTCAAGCAGTACGCGGACCACCGTGTCGGCTTCTTCGCCATGCACGGCGAGCCGAGCCGACTCTGCCTCACCGACTGGCAGTCGGTGGAGTTGAGCGAGGTCGCCGAGTTGATGGCCGGACGGTGCGAGGGGCGGCGGCTCTATTTCGGCAGCTGTTCCGTGCTGCGCGCTTCCGACGCGGTGCTGCGCGAGTTCCTGGAAGTCACCGGAGCGGCTCTGATCTGCGGTTTTACCCGAGAAGTGGACTGGGTTGAATCGGCGGCCTTCGAAACCGTGCTCCTCGACGTACTGGCCAACGGACAACGACACAATGCCGCCGAACTGCGGATGGGCTCGGCCCACTGGGCGCCGCTCGCGTCGTACCTCGGCTTCCGGGTGATCTACGCCAACGGCCGAGCCTGGCGTCCGACCGGCCGCCCCCGGGTGCCCACCCAGGCGGTGCACCGCACCGCGACCCGGCCCCGCTGACCCGCCGCCGCCGCGTCGCCGTCACCCTGGTAGGAACGGGGAATGGCGCGCAGCATCGCGAAGAACACCCGGGTCGACCGGGACACCCTGCTCGACTTCCTCCGGCCGCGGCACCGCGTCGTGCTGATGACCACGCGAGCCGACGGCGCCCGCAGTCCTCCCCGGTCTCCGCCGGCGTCGACGGACAGGGTCGGCTGGTCGTCTCCACGTACCCCGAGCGGGCCAAGGTGACGAACATCCGCCGTGACCCCCGGGTGTCGGCCTGCGTGCTCAGCGACGACTGGAACGGCCCCTGGGTGCAGCTCGACGGGACCGCCGAGGTGCTGGACCTGCCCGAGGCGCTGGAGCCGCTGGTCGAGTACTTCCGCAGCATCTCCGGCGAGCACCCGGACTGGGACGACTACCGGGCCGCCATGGTGCGCCAGGGCAAGTCGCTGATCCGGGTCACCATCGACTCCTGGGGGCCGATCGCCACCGGCGGCTTCCCCGCCCGCCTCGCCGACTGACCAGCCTCGACTCAGTAGGCGGCGGTGAAGCGCGCGTTCTGGTGCCGAGGCTGCTCGATCTCGTCGATGATCGCGACGGCCAGGTCCTCGTAGGTCAGCACCGAGCGGCCCTGGTCGTCGGTGACCGGCTCGTCGCCGCCGGTGCGGTAGTGCCCGGTGCGCTCGCCCGGGTGGAACTCCAGCGGCGGCGGGGAGACGTACGTCCAGGTCACCCCGTCGGCGGCGGTGCGGTAGTAGTCCAGCGCGTCAGCCTGGCCCAGCGCCGATTCCCGGTACTCCGTCGGGAAGTCCGGCTCGTCCAGGATGCGCGTACCGCGCGGGGTGAGCAGGGTCGACCCGCCACCCAGGTGGATGATCCGCGGCGCGGCCGGCATCCCGCGCAGCGTGGTCACGAGGTTCTCCGCCGCGTTGCGCCACAACTCGCGCTCCCCACCGCCGATGGCCACCACCAGCGCGTCCGCGTCCGGCGCCAGCTCCCGGACGCTCCGCTCGCTGGTGGCGTCGCCGGTGACGACCCGCACCCCGTCGGGAAGGTACGAGGTGGCCTCCGGTCGGCGAACCGCGGCAATCACCCGATGCCCCCCGGTCGACCGCCTCGGCGGTGACCCGCGACCCCGCGGTCCCGCCCGCGCCAAACACGACGATGGTGCTCACCACCCCAGGCTAGGGACCGGACGCGACGCCCAGTGGTGGAACGGCGATCCCGGTCAGTCGACCAGGGCGGCGTAGACCAGTTGGCGCAGTTGGGAGCGCAACGGGTACGTGCTCGACGGCATGAGCTGGGTGAACAGGAGCGCGGTGATCTCCTCGGCCGGGTCCACCCAGAACGCGGTGCTGGCCACCCCACCCCAGTAGTACTCGCCGACGCTGCTCGGCACCCGGCTGGGGATCGGGTCGTCGACCACCGCGAAGCCGAGACCGAAGCCGATCCCGTCCAGGGTCGTCTCGGCGAAGCCGCCGGTGGACAGGGTGCCGAGGTCCTGACCCCCGGGCAGGTGGTTGCGGGTCATGAACCGCACCGTGCGTGGCCCGAGCAGGCGGACCCCGTCGACCTCGCCGCCGCGCAGCAGCATCTGCGTGAAGCGGTGGTAGTCGGCGGCGCTGGAGATCAGGCCGCCGCCACCGGAGAGCAGGGACGGCTTGCGGTACGCGAGCGCGCCGACGCTGTCGTAGCGGACCGCCCGGCCACCGCGCGGGTCCGGTACGTAGAGCGCGGCCAGCCGCTCGGCCTCGTCGCCCTCCACCCACCAGCGGGTGTCGGTCATCCCGAGCGGGCCGAAGATCCGGTCGGCGAAGAACGCGTCGAGGCTCTGCCCGGAGATCACCTCGACGAGTCGGCCGAGCACGTCGGTGGCGACCGAGTAGCCCCAGGCGGTGCCGGGCTGGAACAGCAGCGGCAGCTCGCCGAAGGCCGCGCAGGCGCCGGCCAGGTCGACGTCCGCCGGCGGGTACAGGTCGTAACCGGCGGCCCGGTACAGCCCGTCGACCACCGAGGTCTGCATGAAGCCGTACGTGAGGCCGGCGGTGTGGGTGAGCAGGTGCCAGACCCGGATCGGCTCGACCGCCGGCACCGTGTACGGCTTGAGCGTCGACCCCTTGGAGTAGACCCGCAGGTCGGCGAACTCGGGCAGCCAGCGGCTGATCTCGTCGGTCAGCTCGAACCGGCCCTCCTCCCACAGCATCATGGCCGCGACCGAGGTGACCGGTTTGGTCATCGAGTAGATTCGCCAGAGCGTGTCGGCCTCGACCGGAGCGCCCGACTCGGTGTCCCGCAGCCCGTACGTCGAGGAGTGCGCCACCTCGCCGCGCCGGGTGACCACCACCTGCCAGCCGGCCAGCCGGCCGTCGTCGACGTACCGGCCGAAGTGCTCGTCGATCCGCGCCAACCGCGCCGGGTCGAAACCGATCTGATCCGGGTCCTTGCTCCGAGCGACACTCACGTCGCCGAACCTACTAGCCGGTACGGCGGTACCGGAAGGGGGCCTTCACCGGCCCGTCCCGCCCGTCGGCCGTCGGTGGCCGGCACTAGCCTGACCGGATGCCGGAGCTGACCGAGGACGTGACCTTCCGCCACGAGGACTGGTACGGCGAGGAGTTGGCCGACCGCCACTTCGTGGGCTGCGATTTCTTCCAGGTGGACCTGACCGAGGCGGTGAGCCGCGGTGCGGTCTTCACCGGCTGCACGTTCGGCACCGTGCGGTTCAACGCCTCCCGGCACGTCGACTCGGCCTTCACCCGCTGCGTCTTCAAGCGGTGCAACTTCTTCGAGGCCGAGTTCACCGGCTGCAAGCTGGTCGGCAGCACCTTCGCGCAGTGCGACCTGCGTCCGCTGCGGGTGGACGGTGGTGACTGGTCCTTCGTCGCGCTGCCCGGCGCGGACCTGCGCGGCGTTCGCCTCACCGACGTGCGGATGCGCGAGGCCGACCTCACCGGGGCCAACCTCACCGGTGCCACGGTGACCGGCGTCGACCTCTCCGGCGCGCAGTTGCACCACTGCCGGCTCGGCGGCGCCGACCTGCGCCGCAGCGACCTGACGGCGCTCGACCCGACGACCGTCGAGCGGGCCGGCGCCATCGTCGACGCCGAGCAGGCGGTGCTCATCACGCAGGCGCTCGGCTTCCGGATCGGCTGACACCGGGGTCGTTCGCGCTCGGGCCGGAAGGGTCCGGTTGTCCGAAACCTTCCGGTTCCGGACTGGACAGGCCTGCCGGTCCGGATCTAGCGTGTCGTCCACGCCGGTGCAAACGTGAAACGGCCCACAGTGGACGGTGCGATCCGCGACGGTCGATGGTGGCCGGGCGGTGGAGGTGGACCTCCGATTGCGTCCATCTCCGTGATCCTCCGGTAGCTCCGGCCTGGGCGCCAGGTGTCGGGGACCCGAGGCCGACCCGTTCGTGCGCCCCCT
>NZ_JAEVHM010000168.1 GCF_016802865.1 Micromonospora parastrephiae
GGTCGTCGTCGGCGTCCGTGACCACCCGGCGCAGGCCCGGGGTCAGGTCGTCGCGGGCCAGCAGCGCCGCGGCCGCCTCCCGGGTCGGCTGCGCCACGGCGTAGCGGGGGGAACGCCAGCGTCGCCAACCGGTCGGCCGTCCACGCGGTACGCCGACCCGCGGCCGCCGGCATGTCGGTGAAGTACCGATCGACGTACGGGGCGGTCAGCTCGGCCTGCTCGGGCTGCCAGAACCCCTCGGCGGTCGCCTCCAGCAGCCGGTTGGACAGCTCGGTGTCGCGCACGATGATGTCCCACGCGGTCTGCTTCGCGGCCGGGTCGGGCAGGGCGGCCCGGCAGCGGGCGGCCCATTCCGCACCCGTGGAACTGACGTCGGTGGCCGCCTCGGCGGCGATCTCCGCCGCACCGGCGGCGCCCAGCACCACCAGCCGACGCAGCACCGCCCAGCGCAGCTCCGCATCGACCTTCAGCCCGGCCGGCACGTCCCGGCCGGCGAGCCACCCGACGAGCAGATCCGCGTCGGTGGTCGCGGCGATCCAGCCCCGCGCGGCGGCGAGTTGCAACGACTCCCCCGCCGGCGCCGCGTCGAGTAGTTGACGGCACGCCCCGGCGATCCGGGCGAGCGCCGCCGACCGGGCCAACGGGTCGAGGTAGCGGTCGACCAGCGACCGGCTGAGGGTCAGCACGTCCTCCGCGACGATCACCTCTTTCTCGGCCGGCAGCGCCGCGACCATCAGGTCGACCAGGCCGCTGACCGGCCGTTCCCCGTCGGTCGCCGCGTCCAGCGCCTCTCCCCAGAGCATCGCCCGCGTGAGGGAATCGGCCAGCCCCGGCAGCACCAGCGGGACGGCGTCCGCCGACGCCGGGTCGAGGCGCACCTTGGCGAACGTGAGGTCGCCGTCGTTGAGCAGCAGCAGCCGGGCCGCCGGCTCGCCGGTCAGCTCGCCGAGCACGGTGCGACCACCGTCGACGGCCGGGTCGAGATCCACCTCGTCACGGCGTACCGTGCCGTCCGCCGAGTACCGGCCCACCCCGATCCGGTGCGGACGCAGCACCGGGTGCGACTCGGGCGCGGTCTGCACCACGGCCACCTCGGTGTAGCGGCCGTCGGCGTCGACGGCGACCTCGGCACGCAGCGTGTTCACCTGGGAACGACGCAACCACAGCTCGGCCCAACCGGACAGGTCCCGACCGTCGGCCGCGGTGCCGCCTTCGCTCGCGACTGCGGGGCTCGCAAGCTCACTCCTCGCGCTCGCGGAGAGGCTGGTCAGCAGGTCGGCGAGGGTGGCGTTGCCGAAGCGGTGCGCGGCGAAGTGCGCGTTCAGGCCGGCGAGGAACGCCTCGTCACCGAGCCACGCCACCAACTGCCGCAGCACGCTGGCCCCCTTGGCGTACGAGATGCCGTCGACGTTGAGCAGCCCCTCCGCGGCGTCGGCCACGTCCTGCGGTGCGACCGGGTGGGTGGAGGGACGCTGGTCGGACGCGTACCCCCAGGCCTTGCGGCGCATGGCGAACGTCGTCCACGTCCGATCGAAGCGGGTCGCCTCGGCGGCGACCCGGACGCCCAGGTACTCCGCGAAGGACTCGTTGAGCCACAGGTCGTCCCACCAGCGCATGGTGACCAGGTTGCCGAACCACATGTGCGCCATCTCGTGGGCGATCGTGGTGGCCCGCAGCTCACGCTGGGTGTCGGTGACCGCCGAACGGAAGACGTAGTCGTCGCGGAACGCGACGATCCCCGGGTGCTCCATGGCGCCGAGGTTGAACTCCGGCACGAACGCCTGCTCGTACTTGCCGAACGGGTAGGGCTCGGTGAAGAGCTGGTGGAACCGGTCCAGGCACTGCCGGGTGATGGTGAAGATCTCCTCGGCGTCGGCGTCCAAATGCTCGGCGAGCGACCGTCGGCAGTAGAGGCCGAGCGGCACACCGTCGTGCTCGGCCCGCCGCACGTGGTACGGGCCGGCGATCAGCGAGAAGAGATAGGTGGACAGCGGAACGGTCGGAGCGAACTCCCAGCGCCCGGGGGCCGGGTTGGCGGCCACCTCGGCGTTGCCGGAGACCGTCCACCCCGGCGGGGCGGTGACCGTGAGGGTGAACGGCGCCTTGAGGTCGGGCTGGTCGAACGCGGCGAAGATGCGCTGCACGTTGTCGAGGAACGTCACGGCGTACAGGTAGGTCTCGCCGTCGGCCGGGTCGACGAATCGGTGCATCCCCTCCCCGGTGTTCGAGTACGCCATCTCGGCCTCGACGACCAGGGTGTTCGTGGCGTCGAGGTCACCCAGCGGCAGCCGGTTGTCGGCCAACGTGGCGGGGTCGACGTCGCGGTCGTTGAGGCGTACCGCCAGCAGTTTGGCGGGTTTGACCTCGGCGAAGGTCGCGGTGCCGGGGGTCGCCCGGAACCGGACCTCGACGCGGGACCGGAACAGGTCCCCGTCCCCGGTCAGGTCGAGGTCCACCTGATAGGACTCGACAGTAATCGCCGCGCCACGCGCGGTCGCCTCTACACGGGTCAGGCTCGGCATCCGCTTATCCTGCCCGATGGGGATCGGCAACCGGTCACCACACGACCCTCGGCACTGGAGGAAAGAACCATGGCGCAGCACCCCAAGGGCGACTTCGACCTCTCTCGGGCGGTCTGGCAGCGGGCCGAGGGGGACACCTCCGACAGCGCGGTCGAGGTCGCCTTCGTCGACGATCTGATCGGCATGCGCAACTCCGCCGAGCCGGAGGGCCCGGTGCTGGTCTTCACTCAGGCCGAGTGGGACGCGTTCGTCGCCGGGGCGCAGGACGGCGAATTCGATCTGGACTGACCGCCCCGCGGTCACGGGTGGCCCGGGACGCCCGCCACCCGTGACCGCCGGATCAGGCGTCGCCGTCGCCCCAGCCGAGACCCCCCGGACCCGGGGCGTGGTGGAAGCCGGGATGCTCGGCCACATCGACGCAGCGCTCGCCGTCCGGGCCGATCGCCCCGCAGAACAGCCGCTCGGCCCGGTGCCACGCGTCGGCCGGTGACAGGGCCGCCGCGCCGAGCGCCACCTCCGGGCGGAGCAGACTCAGCGCCTCCGCGTACCCCACTGCCAGCTCGCGGGCGTCGACCGCGCGGGGCGCGGTGAAGCCCAGGTGCACGGTGAAGAAGCGGTGCGGCCGGGTCGGCCGACCGGGCGGCCCGATCAGTGGCCGCGCGTCCCGGCCCGCGCCCAGCGCCTCGATCGCCCGCCGTTGCCGCCAGTGCGGCGACCTGTTGTCGCGCATTTCGCCCTCCCCGTGGTCGTGGCCGTCGGCCCGCCGGAGGCCGCGCCGGCCGACCGGCGATGCCGCCGACGGCGGCTCCACCAGCAGCAAACCAGGTTCCGCCGCCCCTGGGAGGGGCCAGCCGGCGCGCCGTCACGCGGGGATTCAGCGGCGGCAACGCGGGTAGACGCAGCCGCGCGGCGGCGACGGTCGCCACCCGCACCCGAGGAGGCCCGATGGCGACCATGCCGGCCGACCGCATCCCGGACAGCACCCTCGCGCTGCTCCGCGCCGGCTACCGGTTCATCGGCGAGCGCTGCGACCGGTACGGCAGCGACATCTTCCAGGCCCGGATCCTGCTCGCACCGACCATCTGCCTCCGTGGCCGGCCGGCGGCGATGCTGTTCTACGACAACGAGCGCTTCCAGCGGCGGGACGCGATGCCGTTGCGGGTGCAGCGGACCCTCACCGGCCGGGGCGGCGTGCAGGGGCTGGACGGGACGGAGCACTCCAACCGCAAGGCCATGATCATGTCGATCATGACGCCGACCGCCATCCGGCAGCTCGGACAGCTCTTCGACGAGGAGTGGCGGGCCCGGATCCCCGCCTGGGAGGCCGCCGGGCCGGTGACGCTCTACGACGAGCTGGGCCGCCTGCTGACCCGCGTGGTGTGCGGCTGGGCCGGGGTGCCGCTGGCGACGTCCGAGGTCGACCGCCGGGCCGTCGAGCTGCACGCCATGATCGAGGCCCCGGCGTTGGTCGGCCCCCGGCACTGGCGAGGGCTGCTCGCCCGCCGCCGCGCCGAACGCTGGATCGCCGGCGTCATCGGACGGACCCGCCTCGGCCGCCACCCGGCGCCGGCCGGCAGCGCCCTGGCGGTGATCGCCGAGCACCGGGACACACGGGGCGAGCTGCTCCCCCGCCGGATCGCCGCGGTGGAACTGCTCAACGTGCTGCGGCCGGTGGTCGCCATCGACCAGTACATCGCCTTCGCCGCGCTCGCCCTGCACGACCACCCCGCCTGGGGGCAGCGGGTCCGCGACGACGACGCGGCGACCGAGCACTTCGTCCAGGAGGTACGCCGCTACTACCCGTTCTTCCCGATGGCGGCGGCCCGGGTCCGGCGCTCCTTCGACTGGCAGGGCCACCACTTCCCCCGAGGCCGGCGGGTGCTGCTCGACCTCTACGGCACCAACCACCACCCGACACTCTGGCCGCAACCCGAGCTGTTCCGGCCGGAACGGTTCGCCGGTCGCCGCGGGGACCCGTTCGACCTGATTCCGCAGGGCGGCGGCGACCACTGGACGGGCCACCGGTGCGCCGGCGAGTGGATCACCATCGACCTCATGAGACGGGCGGTCACCAACCTGACCACGACCATGCGCTACGACGTCCCCGTCCAGAACCTGGCCCTGGACCTGCACCGGATGCCCGCGCTGCCGCCCGTCGGCCTGACCCTCGCCAACATCCGCCGCACCGCCTGACCGGGTCGGCAGCGCCACCCCGGCCCGGCAGTCGAAACCTTGTGCCGGTTTCAACGCCCGGGGGACGGGCACCTGCTGCGGGCGGCCCCGCCCACCCACCGGTCGCACACGACCCGCGCAGGAGGCACCGATGCCCGTCGAGGCCACCGACGACGCCCGGCGAGCTGGCCCCGACGCCGCCGGCACGCCGCCAATCGACCTGCCGATGTCGTACGTGCTGCCGCTGCGCTGGCACAGCGACTCCGGCCTGTCCGAGCTGACCGACTACCTGCGCTGGCTGGCCGGCCACGTCGAGGTTCTCGTGGTCGACGGCTCACCTGCCGACCTCTTCGCCCGGCACGCCGACGCGTGGCGCGGCCTCGTCCGGCATTTTCCGCCGGACCCCGCCGGGCGGGGGCTCAACGGCAAGGTGGTGGGCGTGCTCACCGGGGTCGAGGCGGCACGCCACGAGCACGTGGTGATCGCCGACGACGACGTCCGGTACGACGAGGCCGGGTTGCGCGCGGTGCACCGGCTGCTCGGCCGGGTCGACCTGGTCCGGCCGCAGAACTTCTTCGACCCACTGCCCTGGCACGCCTGGTGGGACACCGGCCGGACGCTGCTCAACCGGGCACTCGGGAACGACTACCCGGGCACCCTCGCGGTACGCCGCAGCACCTTCCGCGCCATGGGCGGGTACGACCCGAACGTGCTCTTCGAGAACCTGGAGCTGATCCGCGCGGTGCGCGCGTACGGCGGGGTCGAGGCCACGCCGGCCTGGCTGTACGTACGCCGACTGCCGCCGGACGCGGCGCACTTCCGTGGCCAGCGGGTCCGCCAGGCGTACGACGACCTGGCCCAGCCGGCCCGCCTGGTGACGGCGCTGCGCGGTCCTGCCGGCGCTGGCGGCGGCGGTCCGCGACCCGCGGCGTGCGCGCTGGTCGGAGCCACGGTCGCTGTCGCGCGCTGGCCGAGGCGGGACGCCGACGTGCGGGCGGCAACAGCGTCTTCCCGCCGAGCACCCCGCTGGCCGCCCCACTCTGGCTGGTGGAACGCGGCATCTGCAGCTGGCTGGCGGTCGGCCAGCGGTCCTGTTCGGCGGCGTGCGCTACGGCAACACCCGCATCCGCCGAGCCGCCCACCTCACCCGGACCCTCCACATCCCGCAGCCCGACCCATCGCACCCGCGCGATCGGCGCGCACCGCCGGCCTGAAGCAGCAGGACTCGCGCCGGCCCTCGTTCCGCGCCCGGCCCGGTCGGCTTCAGACCTCCGCAGCGCACGGCCCCGACGAGCGATATACCGGTGAGTCATGGTTATGACTCACCGGTATATCCGTTCCGAGGATGAGTGCCGGGTCAGCCGGTGGACGGCGCGCACGGCGCTCTGATGCCACCCGGATGGAAACGCGACAGCTCGCGGGCACCGGGTTGGTGACCGCGAGCTGTCGGCGGTGGAGCGGGGTGGATCAGGAGCGGGCCTGCTGTGCGGTGTCCTTGACGTCGTGCGCGGCCGACTTCGTGTCGTCCCGGACGGCGTGCACGGCGTCCTGGGCGGTGGACTTCACCGACTCGGCGGCGTGCTGGGCCGGCTCGCGCAGCTCTTCCCTGAGCTCGCTGGCCACCTCGCCCAGCTTCTCCTTCACCGCACCGCTGTGCTCGCTGACCTTCTCCTTGACCTGCACGGCGGCCTGCTGCTCCCGACGGGAGGCCGGGATCAGCGAGGAGGCCAGCCAGCCCACCCCGAACGCGATAAGGCCGGCGGCGAGGGGGTTGCCCTGGGACTTCTGCCGGATCACCCGCGGCGCGCTGTGGGCGGCGTCGCTGACGGTGGAGGCCGCCGAGTGCGCGGCGTCGCTGACACTGGAGGCCGCCGACGAGGCGCGGTCGCCCACCGAGTGGGCGGCGTGGCCGGTGCCGTGGCCGAGGTCAGACGCGGTTCCCATGACCTTGTCCCTCACATTCTGCAACGCGGAACGGGCCCGCTGCTTGCGGTCGTCGACGATGCGGCTGGGGCTGACCTTGTACGCCAGCGCGTCCACATCGGAGCTGAGGCTGTTGCGGGTGGCTTCGATCTCCCGGCGGATCTGGTCGGGATCGGTGCTCATCGGGTGACTCCCTCCGGGTGGGGCTTGAGCGCGTCGGGGATCCGCTGCACGCTGTCGTTGGTCTGCTTGAGGCCGCGTACGTGCTGGGCGTTCTTCTTGGCCATCGAGTAGAAGACCGCGGCGACCGCGGCCCAGATCACGGCCACGATCAGCGCGGCCAGGCCGGAGTCCATGACGTTGTCCAGGAACTGCCACACGGCGATGGAGACGAACAGCGCCACCATGTAGCCGCCGAAACCGGCCCCGCCGAAGAGCCCGGCGGCCTTGCCGGCCTTCTTGCCCTCCTGACGGATCTCCGCCTTGGCCAGCTCGACCTCCTGGCGCATCAGCGTCGACAGGTCACTGGTCACCTGGCGCATCAGCTCACCGATCGAGCTGCTCTTCACCTCCGCCGCGGTGTGCGGGGCACCCGCATCGGGCTGGTACCCGGAGTCCAACCCGGACCCCTGCGTCGGCATGGTCATGCCGTCGCCTCCCTTCGGATGACTCGGTGGCTCACGGGCGGTTGGTGCCGCTGGACGGCACGCCCGGCAGCGGGTCGGTCTGGTTCACCGGCGGCAGCGGCTGCCCGGTGCCGGTGTGCTCCGGGTACTCACCCGGTACGGGTTCGGTGTAACCGCCGGGCGTCGGGGCCGCGTAGCCACCCGAGGTCGGCTCGGTGTACGTGCCGGGGGTCGGGTCGAGGTAGCCGCCCTGCGGGACGGCTTCCGACGCCGGCTGCGTCGGGATCACCGCGGTCTGCTCCGGGTCGTACGCCCCGGCGCCGCGGTAGCTCGGGGAGACGCTGCCCGAGTCGTCGCCGGCGGCCGAGATGCTGCGGGTCAGCCGTCCGGCCAGCACACCGAGCACGGCCGCGCCGACCAGGAAGGTGCCCGGGTTGCGGCGCGCGTAGTCGCGTACCTCGGTGATCAGGTCGCCGGGCTGGCGCTCGTCGAGCCAGCCGGCCACACCGTGCACCCGGTCGGCGGCCTGGCGGGCCAGCTCGCTCACCGGGCCGGCCTGGCCACCCTGCTCGGCCATCGTGCGCATCTCGTCGGCCAGCGAACGCAGCCCGGTGGCGGCGCGACGCTGCTGCTCACCGGCCTGGCTGGTGAGCTGGGTACGCGCCTCGCCGTAGAGGTTGCGGGCCTGCCGGGCCGCCTCGCGGCCCACCTCGGTGCCCTGCTCCTTGGCGGTCTGCGCGACCGCTCCACCGGCCTGGGCGGCTTCCGACCCGACCTGGCGGGCCTGATCGCGGACGCCACCGCCGTTGGTCGACTGCTGTCCGTAGGTGGAAGTCGTAGGTGACAGATCGTAGGTCATGATGTCCCTTCCGCTCGGAAAGTCGTCGCGGTTGTGCTGGGGGAATGTGGCCGCGTCGCCGCGGCGCCACCACTTCACCTACCCTCCGTTTCGTCTTCCATACCTCTTCGTGCATTTCTCTGCGCCGCGCACCGGATCGACTTCAAAATGGAGGATCGTCGGGCTGCGTCACGTCGCCGCCACGGACAGTGAAGTTCGCGGGGCCGGCAGATCCACGGAGGGGGCAGCGATGGCACGAGACGCGCGAGGTGGCCGGTCGTCCGGCCGGCGACCCGGGTGCAGGTCGCCGCGCTGGCCGTGGCCGGGGTCTTCCTGCTCGTCGGCGTCCTCGGCTACATCCCCGGCATCACCACCGACTACGGCGAGATGACCTTCGCCGGGCACCACTCGGAGGCACGGCTGCTCGGACTCTTCCAGGTGTCGATCCTGCACAACGCGGTGCACCTGCTGTTCGGGCTGGTCGGTCTCGTGCTGGCCCGTACCGTCGGCGGCGCCCGGCTCTTCCTGGCCGGCGGCGGCGCGGTCTACCTCGCCCTCTGGCTGTACGGCCTGGCGGTCGAGGCGATCGACGAGGAGGGTGGTGTGAACATCCTGCCGGTCAACTCCGCCGACAACTGGCTGCACCTCGCGCTCGGGTTCGGCATGCTCGCCCTCGGGCTCCTCCTGTCGAACGAGGCGGGCACCGGCGGACGGCTGGACAGCCCCGCCGACCGGCCCTGACCTGCCGAGCAGGGTTTCGTGGTAATCCCGCCGGGGGTAATCAGGGGATCCGCGAAGGAGGTACGAGATGCCCCGTTGGTTACGCGACAACGCGCTGACCGTCGCCATGCTGGGCGCGTTTCTGGTGTTCCTGGTGCTGCAGAGCGTCTTCGGCTGGCAGACCCACAACGAGGAGTTGACCGAGTTCGGCGCCGCGCCCCTGAGCTGGCCGGCATACCTGACCACCGGCCACTTCGCGGAGGCGGTCTTCGAGAACTGGGAGTCGGAGTTCCTCCAGATGGGCGGGTACGTGCTGCTCACCGCGTACCTGGTGCAGCGCGGCTCGGCCGAGTCGAAGCCGGTGGACCAGACCGACCGGCCGGAGGACGACGAGCGCCGCGCCACCGCCCAGTCACCCTGGCCGGTACGCGTCGGTGGCCTTCCCCTGGTGGTCTATCGCAACAGCCTCTCCATCGCGCTGCTGCTGATCTTCGCCGGCTCGTTCGTCGGGCACCTGCTCGGCGGCACCGCCGCCTACAACGAGGAGCAGGCGTTGCAGAGCGGGGCACCGCCGATCGGGGCGTGGGAGTTCCTGCGAACCAGCGACTTCTGGTTCCAGTCGATGCAGAACTGGCAGAGCGAGTTCCTCGCGGTCGGTGCCCTGATCCTGCTGAGCATCGTCCTGCGCCAACACGCCTCGCCGGAGTCGAAGCCGGTCACCGTCGCCCACGCCACCACCGGCGCGTAGCCGACCTTCAGGCCGCGACCTTCAGGCCGCGACCGGAAGCCGCTTGGCGAAGCAGACGCTGTACGGGTTGCCGACGTACTCGCCGTAGACCGGGATCGGTTCGTAGCCGCACGAGGTGTACAGCCCGATCGCGGCCGGCAGGTACGTGCCGGTCTCCAGACAGACCACCGAGTGGCCCTGCCGGAACGCGCACTCCTCCAACGCGGCGAGCAGTTGCCGGGCGATGCCCCGCCCCCGGTACGCCGGCCGGACGTACATCCGTTTCACCTCGCCGGTGGTGGCGTCGAGCGACTGGAGGCCGCCGCAGGCGACCGCCCGGCCGTTCACCACCACCGCGAGGTAGCGGATGTCGTCGTGGGTGACGGTGACCTGCCCGTCCAGGCCGCCGTCGGCTTCGCGCAGCTCGCGCTGCTGGGCGACGACCAGTGCGGCGATCTCCGGATCGGTGGCGGGCCGCGCTTCGATCAACATCACCCAACGTTAGGCGGGGTGGATTTCGCGGAGGTTTCCGGCAGTCAACCCGATCACGGAGCGCAACCGGCTACTCGGCGTCGTCCTCGTCGTCGATGGCCTCGTCGTCGGACGCGTCCGCGCCGACCTCGTCGGCCGACCGCACCCGGCGGGCCTTGCGCGCGGCCAGCCGCTCGGCCGCCGACGCCCGGTTCGACTTCTCCTCCAGCCGGATGTCGGTGCCCCGGTTGCCGGGCACGAAATCGACGCCGGCGAAGAGCGTCGGCTGCCAGTCGAACTCCCGCTCACCGATGCGGACCAGGTCACCGGGCTGCGCACCGGCCTTGGCCAGCTTGTCCTCGACACCGAGCCGGGCCAGCCGGTCGGCCAGGTAGCCGACCGCCTCGTCGTTGTCGAAGTTCGTCTGCTTGACCCACCGCTCCGGCCGGACGCCCCGGACCGTGAAGGAGCCGTCCGTCTCGGTCGTGATGGTGAAGCCGTCGTCGTCCACGGCCATCGGCCGGATCACGATCCGGGTCGGCTCGGCCGGAGGCGCCGCCTTGCGCTCCGCCTCGACCAGCTCGGCCATCGCGTACGTCAGCTCCCTGAGCCCCTCCCGGGTGGCCGCGGAGACCTCGAACACCCGGTAGCCGCGCTCCTCCAGGTCGGGGCGGACGATCTCGGCGAGGTCCCGGCCGTCGGGCACGTCGACCTTGTTCACGGCCACCAGCCGCGGGCGGTCGGTCAGCCCGCCGTACTGGCTCAGCTCCGCCTCGATGGCGTCGATGTCGGCGACCGGGTCGCGGCCGGGCTCCAGGGTCGCCGAGTCGATGACGTGCACCAGCACCGCGCAGCGCTCGATGTGCCGCAGGAACTCCAGGCCCAGCCCCTTGCCGGTGGCCGCGCCGGGGATCAGACCCGGCACGTCGGCGACGGTGAAGGTGTGGTTGTCCATCCGGACCACACCGAGGTTGGGCACCAGGGTGGTGAACGGGTAGTCGGCGATCTTCGGCTTCGCGGCGGAGATCACCGAGATCAGCGACGACTTGCCGGCCGACGGGAAGCCCACCAGACCCACGTCGGCGACGCTCTTGAGCTCCAGCACGATGTCCAACTGGTCGCCGGGCTCCCCCAGCTCGGCGAAGCCCGGAGCCTTGCGCTTGGCGTTGGCCAGCGAGGCGTTGCCCCGCCCGCCCCGGCCGCCGCGGGCCACCTCGAAGGTGGTGCCGGCGCCGACCATGTCGGCCAGCACGGTGCCGTCGGTGGTCTGCACCACGGTGCCGTTGGGCACCTTGAGCACCAGGTTGTGGCCGTTCGCCCCGTCCCGGTTCGACCCGGCGCCGCCCTTGCCGTTGTCGGCCTTGACGTGCGGGTGGAAATGGAAGTCGAGCAGCGTGGTCACCTGCGGGTCGACGACCAGCGACACACTGCCGCCGTGCCCGCCGTTACCGCCGTCCGGCCCGCCGAACGGCTTGAACTTCTCACGGTGGATCGAGACACAACCGTGCCCGCCATCGCCGGCCTGCAGATGCAGAACGACCCGGTCAACGAACGTCGCCACGGCGTCAATCCTTCCAGCGAGGGTCCACCCCGCACTACAGAAAAGCGAAGCGGGCCGGGACCCGGAGGTCCGCGGCCCGCAAAGCCTGAGAACTACTGCTGCGGAACGATGCTGACGGTCTTGCGACCGCGCTTCGTGCCGAACAGGACCGAACCGGTGGCCAGGGCGAACAGCGTGTCGTCGCCGCCACGGCCGACCAGGTCACCGGGGTGGAACTTGGTGCCACGCTGCCGGATGAGGATCTCACCGGCGCTGACAACCTGACCACCGAAGCGCTTCACGCCGAGTCGCTGGGCCGCGGAGTCACGACCGTTACGCGAGCTGGACGCACCCTTTTTGTGAGCCATTGGAGGACGACCTACTTCCCGCTGGAGATGCCGGTCACCTTGACCTGGGTCAACGGCTGGCGGTGACCCTGGCGCTTGTGGTAGCCGGTCTTGTTCTTGAACTTGTGGATCCGGATCTTCGGGCCCTTGGTGTGCGCGGCAATCTCGCCGGACACCGCGACCTCGGCAAGCTTCGCCGCGTCGGTCACCAGGTCGTCACCGTCGACGAGGAGCACCGCGGTGAGCTTCACCGCGTCACCGGGAGCACCGGTGAGCTTCTCGACCTCGATCACGTCGCCCTCGGCGACCTTGTACTGCTTGCCGCCGGTCTTGACGATCGCGTACATCGGAGGCGGACTCCCTGTCGTTGAGGCTGCTGGCGGTCGTCCCCGTGGCGGCTCGCCGGGTAGCAGTGCACGGCGGCGCGGGCACACGGGAACACGGCACACCAAAAGTGCGCCGCAGGCAAGAGTACGCCATCGCCGGCCCGTACCCCAAACCGGCCCGCCCTGGTCAGCGTGCGCAGAGCTGGTCGAGGCGCTGCTGGAGCCGGTCGAGTTCGGTCTCGTCGATCGACTCGACGTCGGCGCCGAGCGCGGCGACCTCGGTGCCGATGTCGGTGAGCAGCGTCTTGAGCTGCGGATCGGCCGCCTGCGCCGACTGCTCCCGCAGCGCGGTCCGCCAGCCGGACAGCGCCGCCTCGGCCTGCTCGCGGGCGGCCTCGGCAGTGGCGCTGTCCCCGGCGCCCACCGCCGCGATCATCCGCCCCAACTCCGCCACGTACGTCTGGACGGCGGTGGTGCCGGCCTGCCGCGCGGCGGCGCAGACCTCGGGC
>NZ_JAEVHM010000169.1 GCF_016802865.1 Micromonospora parastrephiae
GCCGCAGCACGTTGGCCGGCCTGGCCCGCGCGGGCGTCGGTCGACGCGGGCGGCAGGACTCTGCGTGCTGCTCGGACGCCCTGGTCGAGGTGCTCACGGGGGAGAGCGCCGCCCGGCCGCGCCGACGCCACGCACCGCCCGCCCGGCGGCCACCGCCGCCCGCGAGACCGGTTCCGAGGAGTACGCCTACGAGGTCCAGTTCCTGCTCGACGCCCGGGCCGAGGCGGTCGCCGGGATGCGACGGACGCTGGACGCGTTGGGCGACTCCCTGGTCGTCGTCGGCGACGGGCGTGAGCCGGAGAGCACCTGGAACGTGCACGTGCATGTCAACGACGTGGGCGCCGCGGTCGAGGCGGGCGTCGCCGCCGGCCGTCCGTACCGGATCTCGGTGACCCGCTTCGCCGGCCAGCCGGAGCCGTCGCCCGGCCCGGCGGCGGACGGCCGGGCGGCCGTGGTGGTCGCCACCGGCATCGGGATCGCCGAGTTGTTCGCCGCGGAGGGCGCCACGGTGGTGCCGGGCAACCCGTCCACGGGGGAGCTGCTGGACGCGGTGCGCAGCACCAACGCCGCCCGGGTGGTGGTGCTGCCCAACGATCCCAACACGGAGGCGGTGGCGAGTGCGGCGGCCCGCGAGGCACACCGGTACGGCATCAAGGTGAGCGTGGTGCCGACCCGTTCACCGGTGCAGGCGTTGGCCGCCCTCGCGGTTCGTGACGGCGCCCGCCGCTTCGAGGACGACGTGATCGCGATGGCCGAGGCCGCCGGCGCCTGCCGCTACGCCGAGGTCTGCCACGCCGGCCGGGAGGCGTTGACCGTCGCCGGCCCGTGCCACCCCGGCGACGTGCTGGCGCTGGTCGAGGGGGAGGTGCACCTCATCGGCGTCGACCTCACCGACACCTGCGCCGCCGTCGTCGACCGGATGCTCGGCGGCGGTGGGGAGCTGGTCACCCTCCTGGCCGGGGTGGACGCCCCGGCCGGTCTCACCGACGCCGTCCGCGCGCACGTCGCGCGGCGCTGGCCGTTCGTCGAGGTGCAGGCGTACCCGGGCGGCCAACCGTTCTATCCACTGCTGGTGGGGGTCGAATGAGCGAGCCGGCCACCGTGGACACCCCGCTGAAGAAGCTCGTCGGGGACAAGACGGCCAAGGCGTTGGCCTCCCACCTCGACCTGCACACCGCGGGTGACCTGGTCTACCACTTCCCGCGCCGCTACGACGAACGCGGCGAACACACCGACATCCGCGCACTGGACGTGGGTGAGCAGGTCACCGTGCTGGCCCAGGTGCAGCGCACCGCGGTACGCCCGATGCGTCAGCGCCGGGGCAACCTGCTGGAGGTGACCGTCGGCGACGGCTCCGGTGGTCTGCTCACGTTGACCTTCTTCGGCAACCAGGCGTGGCGCGAACGGGAGCTGCGCCCGGGCCGGTGGGGGCTGTTCGCCGGCAAGGTCACCGAGTTCCGGGGGAAACGTCAGCTCAACGGCCCGGAGTACGTCCTGCTCGGCGAGGGCGGCGACGGTGAGGCGGCGGTCAGCGACGAGATCGAGGAGTTCGCCGGCGCGCTGATCCCCGTGTATCCGGCGGCCGCGGCCGTGCCGACCTGGGTGATCGCCCGCTGCGTACGGGTCGTGCTGGACACGTTCACCCCGCCGGAGGATCCGCTGCCGGCCACCGTGCGGGCCAGCCGCAACCTGGTGGACCTGGGCGCGCGCTGCGGGAGATCCACCGACCGTCCACCAAGGAGGCGCTCTACCGGGCGCGGCGGCGGCTCAAGTGGGACGAGGCGTTCGCCGTCCAGCTGACCCTGGTGCAACGCAAGCACCGGGCCGCCGACTGGCCGGCCCGACCCCGCCCGGCGCGCCCCGGTGGGCTGCTGGACGCCTTCGACGCCCGCCTGCCGTACGAGCTGACCGCCGGCCAGCGTGACGTGGGCGTGGAGATCGCCGCGGACCTGGCCGCCCCGCACCCGATGCACCGTCTGTTGCAGGGTGAGGTGGGCTCGGGCAAGACGGTGGTGGCGCTGCGGGCGATGCTCCAGGTGGTCGACGCGGGCGGGCAGGCGGCGCTGCTGGCGCCCACCGAGGTGCTGGCCGCACAGCACTACCGGGGCATGCTCGACCTGCTCGGGCCGCTCGGGCGCGCCGGTGAGCTGGATTCAGCCGAGCACGCCACCCGGGTGGAGCTGGTCACCGGCTCGCTGGGCGCGGCGGCCCGTCGGCGAGCGCTCGGCGAGGTGGCCAGCGGCGCCGCCGGGATCGTGCTCGGCACCCACGCCCTGCTCTACGAGGGCGTCGACTTCGCCGACCTCGGTCTCGTGGTGGTCGACGAGCAGCACCGCTTCGGTGTGGAGCAGCGCGACGCGCTGCGCGCCAAGGCCGCCCAGCCGCCGCACGTGCTGGTGATGACGGCGACCCCGATCCCCCGGACGGTGGCGATGACCGTCTACGGCGACCTGGAGGTCTCCACCCTCTCCCAACTGCCCCGGGGTCGCTCGCCGATCGCGTCGCACGTGGTGCCGGCCGCCGAGAAGCCGGCTTTCCTGGACCGGGCGTGGCGCCGGCTGCGCGAGGAGGTGGCGGCCGGGCACCAGGCGTACGTGGTCTGCCCGCGCATCGGTGACGGTCCCGGCTCGGAGGAGGAGCCGCCACCGGTCGACGACAACGGTCGGCGGCCGCCGCTGGCGGTGACCGAGGTGGCCCCGCTGCTGGCCGAGGGGCCGCTGCACGGGCTGCGGATCGGGGTGCTGCACGGACGGCTGCCGGCCGACGAGAAGGACGCGGTGATGCGTTCCTTCGCCGCCGGCGACCTGGACGTGCTGGTGGCGACCACCGTGATCGAGGTCGGCGTGGACGTGCCGAACGCGACCGTGATGATCGTGCTGGACGCCGACCGGTTCGGTGTCTCCCAACTGCACCAGCTGCGGGGCCGGGTCGGCCGGGGAGCCGCGGCCGGGCTCTGCCTGCTGGTCAGCGAGGCGGCCGAGGAGTCGTCGGCGCGGGAACGGCTGGACGCGGTCGCGTCCACCAGCGACGGTTTCAAGCTCGCCGAGCTCGATCTGGAGCAGCGCCGCGAGGGCGACGTGCTGGGCGCCACCCAGTCCGGGCGCCGTTCGCACCTGCGGCTGCTGTCCCTGAGACGCGACGCCGACCTGATCCGCGACGCCCGCGCCGAGGCGATCACCCTCATCGAGGAGGACCCGGAGCTGACCCGCAACCCGGCGCTGGCCGCGTCGGTCGCGGCCCTGGTCGACGAGGACCGCGCGGAGTACCTGGAGAAGGGCTGAGGCCGGCCGGACGACGAGTGACCACGTCTCGTCAGCGGAAGCCGGCCAACGACCGAGGGCGCGCCGACCGGATGGTCGACGCGCCCTCGGGCTTCAGCGCAGGTCAGGTCAGGCGGTGAAGGTCACCCGACGCCGACGGGCGATGACGAAGAGCACCGCGCCCGCGATCAGCAGGGCGATCGCGCCGGCGGCGATGCCGCCCGCCGCCGCACCGGTGACCGGGAGGCCCGGCTCCTCGCCGCCAGCGCCCCCGCCGCCGCAGTTGCCCTCCGGCGTGTAGATCGCCTCAAGCTCCAGGTCCATGTCGGGCAGGGCGACGATGGCCGTCTTGTCCTTGCCGGCCTTGAAGGTCACCGTCTCCGACGCGCCGGCCGCGACCGTACGGGTCTCGGTCTTGCCGTCGTAGGTGAACGTCGCCTTGACCGGGAGCCCACCCTCGGGGTTGGTCGCGGTGAGGGCGAAGTTCTCGCAGTCGGCCTTGGTGGTGATGGCCGGCAGCGGGCAGTCCTCGGGGCGCTGCCACGAGTACGTGCCGTTCTCGACGACCTTGCCGTCGACCAGCACCTCGATCTTGCCGGCGTCGGCGGCGGGCACCACGATGCTGCTGTCGGCCTTGCCGGCCGCGACGGAGACCTTCTTGGTGAAGCCGTTCTCGGCCTTCACCTCGAACTCGACCGCGTACTTGCTGATCTTGCCGTCGTTGCTCAGCGAGACGGCGACCGAACCGTCGCACTTGGACGCGAAGGTCGACGCCGGGGTGGTGCAGCTCTTGTTGCCGCCGTTGTACCAGCCCTGCGGACCCTTGGACCGGTTGCCCGGGGCGCCCGGCGAGCCCAGCTTCTTGTTGTCGTAGCGCTTGCCGCCATCGACCAGCTCGTCGATGACCTCGTCCTTACCGCCCCAGATCAGGTCGACCTGGGTGTGGCAGTCCGGGATCTCGACGTTCAGCGTGATCTCGGTCTGGGTGCCACCGATCCAGTCGCTGTCCGGCGTGCCGTAGACGTACTGCGGGGTGGCGAACTGCGGCCGGGGCGCGAAGTACGACACCAGCGTGAACCACTGCTTGCCCTCGCCGCAGAGCGGCAGGTCACCGTCGAGCTTGACGGTGGCGGTGCCCTTCGGGCCGTCGAAGGTGTGGCTGTACTCGGCCTTGTCGACCTCGACGCACTTCGGGGACGGCGCGCAGGACTTGTCGGCCGCGAGGTTGATGGTGCCGTCGTTGGTGGCGTCCTTGGTGTCCTGACCCTCCTTGATCCACAGGGCGTGCACCGTGAGCGTGGCGGTCGTGGTGTTGCCGGGCACGCGCTGGACGGCCACCTTGGAGGATGCCTGGTCGATGACCAGCCCCTGCAGCGGCTTCGCCTCCTTCACGCCGTCGACCAGCGAGGTCACCGGGGTGTCCGGGTTGGCGGTCACCTTATCGAGCGTCGCGTCCTTGTTGGCTTCGCTGTTCTCCACCTTCCACGTGATCACGCGCTCGCCGGTGAGTCGGTCACAGTCGGCGGTGGCGGTGATGGTGGTGTGGTGTGCGCTGGCTGGGGTGGCCACCGCGACGACCCCGGTGAGCCCGATCAGGGCGGCTCCCAGGATGGCCAGCGGTCGCCGTAGCGACAGCTTGGGACGGATCACGGGTACTCCTGGAGTGCTGAAGCGTCGGGGGTGTGGCACGGGAGTGACAGTGGACGGTCAACTGCACGTCCGATCGGAGAGGCGTCGTCCCGTGCCGTGGGCCGGTGGGTTGCCGCCGGCACCCGGCAGACCCTAGCGAGATCGCCGCGCGTGAGACAGCGCTCAGGATTTGCTAAGACGGATGTTATGAACTTGAGATCATTGATATACGAGAAGTGATCACATGGTCGTCGTGGCGGTACCGACGGTGTCGGTCGCCGGGTTCGAGGAGTCGCGTAGCGTCGGGGTCATGAGCAGGAGGAGACGGTGACCCGGATCGTGGCGGGGACGCTCGGTGGCCGGCGGATCGCCGCGCCGCCCGGCGCCGGCACCCGACCGACCTCCGACCGGGTCCGGGAGGCGCTGTTCAGCGCCGTCGAGTCCGAGGTCGACCTCGACGGCGCGCGCTTCGCCGACCTGTACGCCGGTTCCGGCGCGGTCGGTCTGGAGGCGCTGTCCCGAGGTGCCCGGCACGTGTTGCTGGTGGAGTCCGATCCCCGGGCGGCCCGGGTGATCCGGGAGAACGTGACGACCCTGCGGGCCGGCTCCGCCGTACGGCTGGTCACCGGCAAGGTGGCGACGGTGCTGGCCGCCGGACCGGACGGCGGCCCGTACGACGTGGTCTTCGCCGACCCGCCCTACGCGGTGCCGGACGCGGAGATCACCGCCATGTTGACCACGCTGGTCGACGGCGGCTGGTTGGCGCCCGACGCGCTGGTGGTGGTCGAGCGGTCCCGCCGCACCAGGCAGTTCGACTGGGTGGACGGGATCACCCCGGAGCGCAGTCGCCGTTACGGTGAGACCACCCTTTGGTACGGTCGCCGATCATGAGACGTGCGGTGTGTCCCGGCTCCTTCGATCCGGTCACCAACGGACACCTCGACATCATCGGTCGGGCCAGCCGGCTGTTCGACGAGGTGATCGTCGGCGTGCTGGTGAACCAGTCGAAGAGCGGCCTGTTCACCGTCGAGGAGCGGATCGACATGCTCCGCGAGGTGACCGCCTCGTACGGCAACGTGCGGGTCGAGTCGTTCCGGGGGCTGCTGGTCGACTTCTGTCGGGCCCAGCAGGCGAGCGTGCTGATCAAGGGTCTGCGGGCGGTCAGCGACTTCGACTACGAGTTGCAGATGGCCCAGATGAACATCGGTCTGGCCGGCGTCGAGACGTTGTTCATGCCGACGAACCCGCTCTACTCGTTCCTCTCCTCCAGCCTCGTCAAGGACGTCGCCAAGTGGGGTGGCGACATCTCCGCGCACGTCCCCGACCCGGTTCGCGAGGCCCTCCAGGCCCGCCTGGGCCCGCGCCCCTGAAGCACCGGCCTCTCCCGCGATCGCGCCCTCCGGCTGCGCGCTCGTCCCTTTCGTGGCGGTCTGCGGCGGCGGAAAGCGCGCGATCGGCGGAAAGTGACGGTGTCGCGACGCGCCGGGTTGGGGTGGATGGGCGCGTGTGGGGCGGGCACGACATGATTGGTGAAGCGGGGAACCGGCCGTAGCCCGCATCATGGAGGTCGGCCGACGAACGACAGGAGTGAGGTACCGGTGGACCCGCTCGATCGCATCGACGAACTGATCACCATGGTGGAGCAGGCCCGCTCCGTCCCGATGTCGCGGAACAACTGCATGGTCGACCGGGGCGAGATGATCGCGGCCCTGGACGAGATGCGCGCGGAGCTCCCCGCCGACCTGCGTCGGGCCGCCGCGCTCCTGGACGAGCGCGACAAGATCATGGAAGCCGGCAAGCGCGAGGCGGACCGGATCATCAGCGAGGGTGAGGCAGAACACGCCCGCCTCGTCTCGGTGAACGAGATCACCGTGTCGGCCGAGCACGAGGGCGCCCGGATCATCGCCGAGGCCCGGGCCGAGGCGCAGCGCCTGCGTGAGGAGGTCGACGACTACGTCGACACGGCGCTGGCCAACTTCGAGCAGTTCCTCACCCGGGCCCTCGCCTCGATAGAGCGTGGCCGCGACAAGATGCACGCGCTGCGGGAGATCGGCACCTTCGGTGGGGATGAGGCCGAACGCCCGCTACCCTTTTGAGCGGCACCTCACCAGCCGACATTCTCGGGCGGGCGTCGCCCCCGGTTCGACGGTCCGGCGGTCGCCCAGGTAACCTTTTTTGTCGGCCTCTCACCGGCCGGAGTCTGACTATGCCCAAGCACTCGCCATCGACACTCGACCCCAGGTCGCCGCTGGTCCTCGACACGAGGGACCTGCCGCGCCGCCCTGGTGCGTTGCGTGAGGTCCAGCGGGTCGTGCCGGCACCGGCGGACCTCGGTGTGGAGTTGATCGGCGTGCCGGAGGGCGCGGACCTCGACCTCGATCTGAGGTTGCAGTCGGTGTCCGAGGGTGTGCTCGTCTCCGGGACCATCACCGGTCCCATCCGGGGCGAGTGCGGGCGCTGCCTACGCGAGATCAACGAATCGATGGCCGTGACGATCCAGGAGCTGTACGCGTACGAGAACAGCACCACGGACGCCACGACCGACGAGGACGAGGTGGGCCGGATGCAGGGCGATCTGATCGACCTGGAGCCGGCGCTGCGGGACGCGTTGGTGCTCACGCTGCCGACCAACCCGCTCTGCCGGGAGGACTGCCCAGGACTGTGCCCCGAATGCGGGGTGCACTGGGACGATCTGCCGGCCGACCACAGTCACCAGCAGATCGACCCGCGTTGGGCGGGCCTGTCGCAACTGACCCGTACAGAGGAGTAAGAACCGTGGCCGTCCCGAAGCGCAAGATGTCGCGCAGCAACACCCGGTCCCGCCGGGCGAACTGGAAGGCGACCGTGGTCGCGACCGTCGCGTGCCCGCAGTGCAAGTCCCCGAAGCTGCCGCACGCCGCCTGCTCCGTCTGCGGCACCTACAACGGCCGCCAGGTTCTCGAGGTCTGACCTGGACGCCGAGTGACGCCCCCGACCCCAGGTCGGGTGGCGCGCGCACCCTGGCATTCGCCCGGTGCCCCGGCTCCCTCCGACGCCGGCCGGCCCAACCCGGCCGACGTTCCAGTGGAGCCGGGCACCGCGCGGATCGCCGTTGACCTCCTCGGCGGGGACGATGCTCCCGCCGTCGTGGTTGACGGCGCTCTGCGGGCCCTGCGCGCCGACCCTGACCTGCACCTGCTGCTCGTCGGCCCGACCGAGGTCGCCGACGAGCTGATCGCTGCCCTCGATCCCGGCCAACGGGCCCGGATCACCGTGCGGCCGGTCCGCGATGTCGTCGGCATGGCCGACCATCCCAGCGCCGCCCGCGCGGAGAGCACCGTGCGGGCCGCGGTCACCGCCGTCCGCGACGGGACCGCCGACGCCCTGGTCTCGGCCGGGGCCACCGGCGCCACCGTCACCGCCGCCGTGCTCGGCCTCGGCCGCTGGCCGGAGATCCGCCAGCCCGCCCTGGTCGCCACCCTGCCCGCGGTCACCGGGCCGGTCGTGCTGCGCGACGTCGGCGGCTCGCTGGAGCCCCGCCCCGCCACCCTCGCCCGACACGCCGTGCTCGGCGCCGCGTACGCCGCGGTGGCGCACTCGATCGCCGAGCCCCGGGTCGGCCTGCTCTCGGTCGGCACCGAGGCGGGCAAGGGCGACCGGGTCCGCCGGGCCACCGACCCGCTGCTGGCCGTCGAACCGCTGCCCGGTGGGGCGCGCTACATCGGCCTGGTCGAGGGGTACGACGTGGCGCTGGGTGCGCGCGCCGATGTGGTGGTCACCGACGGCTTCACCGGTAACGTGCTGCTCAAGGCCATCGAGGGCGCGTACGCCATGGCCGGCGGCCCACCCGTCGGGGGCGGCGCCCCCCGGGCCGCCGCGCTTCTGGGCGTGGCGGGAACGGTGGTCGTCTGCCACGGTTCCGCTCGCCCCGACGATGTCGCCTCCGGCATCGCCCTCGCCGCCCACCTGTGGCGACGGCGCGCCACCGACCTGGTCTCCGCCCTGCTCGACGGCGACGTCGCGACGGAGAACACCGACCGCTCCACCGACACCGAGGTACGCACATGAACAACGACAAGCGGCGGCGGGCGTCCGTCGGTCACCTGGAAGCCGCGTTCGGCGTGAGCCTGGAACCGGAGCTGCTGCAACGCGCGCTGACCCACCGCTCGTACGCGTACGAGAACGGCGGTCTGCCCACCAACGAGCGGCTGGAGTTCCTCGGCGACTCGGTGCTCGGCGTGGTGATCACCACGGCGCTCTTCCACAACCACCCGGACCTGCCCGAGGGGCAGCTCGCCAAGCTGCGCGCCAGCGTGGTCAACATGCGGGCGCTCGCCGACGTGGCACGTGGCCTGGGCCCGGACGGCCTCGGCGCGTACCTGCTGCTCGGCAAGGGCGAGGAGACCACCGGGGGTCGGGACAAGGCGAGCATCCTCGCCGACACCCTGGAGGCGCTGCTCGGCGCGATCTACCTCCAGTACGGGCTGGACACCGCCGGCATCGTCATCCACCGGCTCTTCGATCCGCTGATGGCCGAGTCGGCCGGGCGGGGCGCCGCGCTGGACTGGAAGACCAGCCTGCAGGAGCTGACCGCGTCGCTCGGGCTCGGGGTGCCGGAGTACCGGATCGAGGGCACCGGCCCGGATCACCTCAAGACGTTCACCGCCTGGGTGGTGGTGGCCGGCAACCGGTACGGCGGCGCCGAGGGGCGCAGCAAGAAGGAGGCCGAGCAGCGGGCCGCGGAGGCGGCGTGGCGGACGCTTGCCGACCAGAACGACCAGGATCGCGCGAGTGGCCGGGACGGTCGGGTCGGCCGGGACGGGTCGGCCGACCGGGAGTCGGTCGGGCCGCTGGAGCGGGCCGATCGGGCGGCTCGGAGCGAGGAGGCCGACCACCTGGCGCAGGTGATGTCCGCCGACGTCGCGGCCCAGCAGTCGTCCGCCAACGGCACGGCCCCGACCGGTGCCGAGCAGAACGGGATCGGCGCCGCCGACGACCGAGGGACGGGTCTGCGGCGTGCCTGAGCTGCCCGAGGTGGAGACCGTCCGGCAGGGGCTGGCCCAGTGGGTCATCGGCCGTCGGATCGACTCGGTGGAGGTCCGCCACCCCCGCGCGGTCCGCCGGCACGTCCCCGGTGGCGCGCACTTCGCCGACGTGCTCACCGGCCGGACGGTGCTGGACGTCCGACGGCGCGGCAAGTACCTGTGGCTCCCCCTGGACAGCGGTGACGCGGTGATCGGACACCTGGGTATGTCCGGTCAGCTGCTGCTCCAGCCACCCGGCACCGTGGACGAGACGCACCTGCGGGTGCGGTTCCGGTTCGCCGACGACGGGCCGGAGCTGCGCTTCGTCGACCAGCGCACGTTCGGCGGACTGTCGGTCAGCGAGGGTGGCGCCGAGCTGCCCGCGGAGATCGCGCACATCGCCCGCGACCCGATGGACCCGGAGTTCTCCGACGCGGAGTTCGTCGCGGCGCTGCGCCGGCGGCGGACCGAGGTGAAGCGGGCCCTGCTCGACCAGACCCTGATCTCCGGGGTGGGCAACATCTACGCCGACGAGGCGCTCTGGCGTGCCCGGTTGCACGGTGTCCGCCCCACCGACGCGCTGACCGGCCCGGCCGCACAGCGCCTGCTCGGTCACGTCCGGGACGTGCTCTCGGAGGCGATCAAGGAGGGCGGCACCAGCTTCGACGCTCTCTACGTCAACGTCAACGGTGAGAGCGGCTACTTCGACCGGGAGCTGAACGTCTACGGGCGCGAGGGTGAGCCGTGCCGGCGGTGCGGTACGCCGATCCGCCGGGAGGCGTTCATGAACCGTTCCTCGTACAGCTGCCCGCGCTGCCAGCCACGGCCCCGGGGTGCTTCGGGGATGACCCGGAGCCGGCTCCGGGTCGGGGCCGGCGGGTCGCGGCCAGCCGTCTCAGGGCAGCGGGCAGGGGTCCCGCCAGGCGTCCAGGGTGCGTTTCTTGCGGATCGAGGCGAAGCCGTAGCCGACGGTCGTGACGCAGAAGTCGCCGGTCGATCCGGTGTACTCGACGTGGAAGACCGGTTTGCCCTCGTCGGCGAACGGCAGCAGCTTGGCGCACTGGGCCAGGCGGACGCACTCCTCGTTGACCGCGAAGTCGAAGTCGGGCGCGAGCGCGGCGAGCTGCGGCACGTCGTTGACCAGGCCGGGGGAGAGGCTCAGGGAACGGGCCAGTCGGGCCAGCCGGCGGTTGAACAGCAGCTGGTCGTCGAAGTCGAGGGGGAAGCCGGTGCGCGACGCGTACCCGTCGGCGTCGGCGAGGGCCACCGCGCCGAAGCCCTTGCCCCGGCACAGCCGGAACCGGTCGGCCAGCACCGGCTCCAGCGCGTCCCACCCCCGGACGTCCAACCACCGGCTGTCGGGTCGGCGCCCGACGGAGCCCCGCACCGCGTCGGGGAAGCGGTTGGCGTCCGGGTCGGTCGAACGTACCGAGCCGACGTGCACCTGGCAGATCAGCCGCCGGTCGCGGGAGCGCAGCTCGGCGGTCTGCGCGGCGGTGGTGTCCACCGGGTCGAGCAGGAAGACGTCCGCGTCCACCGTCGGGTCGAGCGGGCCGCTGAGCTGCCACTGCCACTGCCAGTGGCGGGACTGCTCGGTCGGCCATCCGGTGGGCGCGCCGGGCGGGGTCAGCTCGGCGCGGCAGCCGTACGCCGGCACCACCAGGACTGCCGCGAGCCCGGCGGCCAGGAGGCGGCGCAGTGAACGCGTCGCGGCACGTCGCCGCGGCCGGATCCGCATCGGCAGCTCCCGGGTCCCGGGCGGCCCGTCGCCGCCCTCACCGGTACGCCGCCCCCACGCCCGGCCCGACGTACCTCACCGGGTCAAACGAGCGCGGGGGCGCGGACGACGCGCGGTCAGCGCGGCGCCGCGAAGACCTGCGTCCAGTACGGGCCGTTGCTGTTGGCGATGCCGACGCCGATCTCGGTGAACGCGCAGTTCAGGATGTTGGCCCGGTGGCCGGAGCTGTTCATCCAGGCGTCCATCACGGTGGCCGGGCTCTTCTGGTTCCAGGCCACGTTCTCGCCGTAGGTGCGCCAGGCGTAGCCGACGCGGTCCAGCCGGGCGCCGGCGTTGCTGCCGTCGCTGCCGGTGTGCGACATGTTCTGGTGGTCGGCCTGGTCCTGGCTGTGCTTCTGGGCGGCGGTCATCAACTTGTCGTCGATGTTCAGCGCCTTGCAGCCGGCCTTGGCCCGCTCGGCGTTGACCAGGTCGACCACCTCGCGCGCCTGGTCGCTCACGGTGCCGCTGGAGCCGCCGGCGCTGTTGGTGGTGCTCGGCGCGCTGCTGCGCGGGGCGCTGCGACGCGACGCGGCGGTGGTCCGCGACGCCGCCGGGGTGGGCTTGACCACCTTGCTGGGAGACGGGCTCGGCGGGGCCACCGTGGGCGTGCCGGTCGGGGAGGGCGCGGCGGGGGTGTCGAGGGTTGGCTGCTCGGTCGCGCCGCCGACGCGGCGTACGTGTCGTCGACGCCGTCGGCTCGCCGGCCGTGTCGTCGCCGCCCGGCATCGCGAGCGCCCCGACGCCGAAACTCACCACGAGGGTGGCCGCCGCGGCGGCGCGCCGATCATCAGCGGTCGACGCCCAGCGGCGCGGGGAGCGGTGCCCGCCCTTCGCCGAGGGCCACGCCACCGCGCTGCCCCCACGATCGTCGATCATCGACACATCGACGAGGCGACCCGGGCGAGCTGGTCGGCGTCACCTGGGTCAGTGCCTCGATGCCCGGGCCCGGCGGGCCCGGCAGCGTGTCGAAGAGCC
>NZ_JAEVHM010000017.1 GCF_016802865.1 Micromonospora parastrephiae
GATGCCGGTACGCCCGTTCCACCGCCTCGGTCACCGCCGGCACGCCGGCAGCGCCGGCCAGCGCCCGGTTCAGCCCGTGCACGGTCGTGTCGTCCGGCCCACCGGCGGGCCGTGCCGAGCCGACCAGCTCGTCCAGCCCGGCGACCACCGAGTCGACGTCACCGGCGAGCCGGCGCAGGGCGGCCTGCCGCTCGGCGACCGTCCGCTCCAGCGCGCTGCGCAGCCCGACCATCCCGGCCGGGTCGATGGCGGTGGTGGCCAGCAGCGGCACGCCGGTCAGGCCGTCGGAGTCGAGCAGCCGGCGCAGGTCGTCCAGGACCCGGGGCAGCTCGGCCGGGGGCAGCCGGTCGCCTGGTTGAGCACGACCAGCGTGACGTCGCGGTGCCGGTGGAACTCGCGCAGGTAGCTGTCGTGGATGACCCGGTCGGCGTACTTCTGCGGGTCGACCACCCAGACCACCTGGTCGACCAGGCCGAGCAGCCGGTCCACCTCCAGGCGGTGGGATCGCTGCACCGAGTCGAAGTCGGGCAGGTCGAGCAGGATCAGCCCGTGCAACGCGGTCTCGTCGTCCGCGTCGAGCGCGCTCTCCCGCACGAAGCGGTGCCGGGGCAGCACACCGGTCCAGTCGAGCAACCGGTTGGCGCCCTCCAGCGGCCCCCACACGCAGGCGTGTGTGACACCGGTGGTCGGCCGGCGGACGCCGACCGGCGAGAGCTCCAGTTGGGCCAGCGCGTTGAACAGGCTGGACTTGCCGCTGCCGGTGGCGCCGGCGAGGGCGACCACGGTGTGGTCGCGGGACAACGCGAGCCGGGTGCCGGCCCGTTCGACCAGGGTGTGCGCCGGAACCAGCTCGGCGTCGGGCAGCAGGCCGTCCACCGCGGTCAGGAACCGGCGTACGGCGTCCAGGCGGGCGATCAGCGCGTCGGGGTCGACCCGCTGGTCACCCCGGAACGCCTCCCGGATCCGGCCGGTGATGTTGGTCACCGGGAGTCCTCCTCGTCGGCGGCCAGGCCGCTGCGGTGTCGGGCCAGCTCGACCCGGCCGGCGGCCCGGCGCAACCCGTCGCCGACCTCCGCGTCGGGCCGGGCGTCGGTGGTGCGGCTCAGGAAGCGGTCGGCCTCCGCGTCGAGCAGCGTCCGTACCCGTTCCAGCAGGTCACCGCGCGCCTTGGCGGCGAGGGTACGCACCGCCTGGTCGCCGAAGATCGCCTGGAGTACGGCCTGCGCGGCGACCGTCGTGCCGGCACCGGTGGCCAGCTCCAGCCCGGTCGGGATGAACGCGGTGGACGCGAACACGGCGATCATCACGGCCAGGCCGGTGGCGTTGACCGCGTACGCGGCGGTGCGGGCCACGAACCGTTTGTCGGCGCCCTCGACCCGGACCAGCTCCAGCACGCCCCGCTGCCAGTCGCGGACCATTCGTTCGGCCCGCTCGGGCAGGTCGTCGCTCGGGTGGGCGAGCGTCGGTTCGAGCAGGCCGGCTCCCGCGGGGTGCGCCTTCCACGACGTGTACGTGGCCTCGGCCGCCTCGGACGCCACCCCGCGCAGCAACGTGACCAGCTGCGACTCGATGGCGTTGCGCAGTTCGGCGGAGGGTGCCGGCCGGCCGGTGACGGCGGCGACCACCCGGTCCCGGAGACGCCCGATGCGCGCCTCCAGGGTGCGGAAGAGCTCCCCGGTGCCGACGAACTCCTGCCAGCGGGCGAGCACCTCACCGCGGAGCAGCCGGCCGTCCTGAAGGCCCTGCTCGACGGTCCGCTCGGCGCCCCGGTACGCGGCCCGGACCCGCTCGTCCAGCCCGTCCGCGGCGGCGACCTGCTCGTCGGCGGCGTCGGCCAGCTCCTCGACGGCCGGGTGCAGCGCGGCCAGCGCGCCGTCCAGGGTCTGCCGGACGACGGCGGCCCGGGCGTCGGCGTCGGCGGCCAGCCGGGCGAACCAGTCGGCCAGCGGCGCGGTGACGGCCTCGGGCAGCAGCCCCTGGCCGTCGACCCAGGTCTCGGGCAGTACGAACAGGGGTGCCCGGCCGAGGTCCTGTGCGTCGAGCATCTCGGCCAGGTGCGCGGCGATCTCGTCGGAGGCCTCGGCGGGGACCCGGTCCAGCACCATGGCGATGACCGCGCCCCGGGCCCGGGCGCTGCGCAGCAGCTCCCAGGGCACCGCGTCGGCGTACCGGGCGGCGGTGGTGACGAAGAGCCAGAGGTCCGCGGCGGCCAGCAGCTGACTGGCGAGTGCCCGGTTGGCGTCGACCACGGAATCGATGTCCGGTGCGTCGAGGAAGGCCAGCCCGGGTGGCAGGGCGGGGGCGGTGACCAGGTGCAGGGCGCGCGGATCGTCGCTCGGCTCGGTGGTGCGGGTCAGCCCGGGCAGCAGGTCGCCCTGCCGGAACCAGGCCGCGTCGGCCGGATTGCAGACCAGCACCGGGGAGCGGGTGGTGGGCCGCAGCACACCGGCGGCGCTGACCCGGGCCTTGACCAGGCTGTTGACCAGGGTCGACTTGCCCGCGCCGGTGGAGCCGCCGACCACCACGAGCAGGGGGGCGTCCAGCCGGGCGAGCCGGGGCAGCAGATAGTCGTCGAGCTGGTCGGTCAGGGCGGCGGCGGTGTGCCGGGCCGACCCGGCGGAGGGCAGGGCGAGTGGATAGCGGGTGGCGCCGATCGCGGCCCGGAGGCCCGACAGCGCGCCGGGGAGGCTGTCGTCCCCGGTGGTGGCGGGCGGCTCCTCCGCGGCGTCCGGCGGGCCGGTGCGGGCTGCGACGGCGGGCGCGCCGGAACGGGTGGCGGAATCGCCGTGCGTCGTCACCGCTAAAGCGTGCCCGACCGATGCAAGGGAAGACAACCGGACGGTAATAACGGCTGGGTTGCGTCGGGTCGACTCAAGTCGACTTGACGATTTGCCGGGGCGTGGCACTATTGAGTCAAGTTCACTCAACTTGTGGTGGGGCCCGCTGCGGGCGGCGCCCGCCAGGCAGCCACGGGCAATGCCCGTCACCTGCACAACCTTACGAAGCGAGGAAGCGAAGATGGCACGTGCGGTCGGTATCGACCTCGGCACGACGAACTCCTGCGTCAGCGTTCTGGAGGGCGGTGAGCCCACCGTCATCGCCAACGCTGAGGGCTCGCGGACGACCCCGTCGATCGTCGCGTTCGCCCGCAACGGCGAGGTGCTCGTCGGTGAGGTCGCCAAGCGCCAGGCGGTGACCAACCCGGACCGGACGATCCGCTCGGTCAAGCGCGAGGTCGGCACGAACTGGTCCGTCGACATCGACGGCAAGAAGTACACCCCGCAGGAGATCTCGGCCCGGACGCTGATGAAGCTCAAGCGGGACGCTGAGGCGTACCTGGGTGAGCAGATCACCGACGCGGTGATCACCGTTCCGGCCTACTTCAACGACAGCCAGCGCCAGGCCACCAAGGAGGCCGGCGAGATCGCCGGCTTCAACGTGCTGCGGATCGTCAACGAGCCGACCGCCGCGGCCCTGGCGTACGGGCTGGACAAGGGCTCCAAGGAGCAGACCGTCCTCGTCTTCGACCTCGGCGGCGGCACCTTCGACGTGTCGCTGCTGGAGCTCGCCGAGGGCGTCATCGAGGTCAAGTCGACCAGCGGTGACAACCACCTCGGTGGCGACGACTGGGACCAGCGGATCATCGACCACCTGGTCAAGACGTTCCGCGGTGAGCACGGCATCGACCTCGGTCAGGACAAGATGGCCCTCCAGCGGCTCCGTGAGGCCGCCGAGAAGGCCAAGATCGAGCTGTCCGCCGCCACCACCACCAACATCAACCTGCCGTACATCACCGCCGGCTCGGCCGGCCCGCTGCACCTCGACGTGACGCTGAGCCGCGCCGAGTTCCAGCGCATGACGCAGGACCTGCTGGACCGCTGCAAGGGCCCGTTCGAGCAGGCCGTGAAGGACGCGGGGATCAAGATCTCCGACGTCGAGCACGTCATCCTCGTCGGTGGTTCGACCCGGATGCCGGCCGTGACCGACCTGGTCAAGCAGCTCACCGGCCGCGACCCCAACAAGGGCGTCAACCCGGACGAGGTCGTCGCCGTCGGCGCCGCCCTCCAGGCCGGTGTGCTCAAGGGTGAGGTCAAGGACGTCCTGCTGCTCGACGTGACCCCGCTGAGCCTGGGCATCGAGACCAAGGGCGGCATCTTCACCAAGCTGATCGAGCGCAACACCACCATCCCGACCAAGCGCTCCGAGGTGTTCACCACGGCCGACGACAACCAGCCGTCGGTGCTGATCCAGGTGTTCCAGGGTGAGCGGGAGATCGCGGCCTACAACAAGAAGCTCGGCACCTTCGAGCTGACCGGCCTCCCGCCGGCGCCGCGCGGTGTGCCGCAGATCGAGGTCGCCTTCGACATCGACGCCAACGGCATCGTCAACGTGCACGCCAAGGACCTGGGCACCGGCAAGGAACAGAAGATGACGATCACCGGCGGCTCCTCGCTGCCGAAGGACGACATCGAGCGGATGCGCCGGGACGCCGAGGAGCACGCGGAGGAGGACAAGCGCCGCCGCGACGACGCCGAGACCCGCAACGTGGCCGAGGCGCTGCAGTGGCAGACCGAGAAGTTCCTCGCCGAGAGCGGCGACAAGCTGCCCACCGAGAACCGGGAGCAGCTCAACGAGGCGCTCGGCGAGCTGCGCGGCGCCCTCGGTGGTCAGGACATCGAGAAGATCAAGTCGGCGCACGAGCGGCTGGCGCAGGTCTCCCAGCAGGCCGGTTCGCTGCTCTACGCCCAGCAGGCCGAGCAGGGCCAGCAGCCGGGCGGCGAGGCCGGCCCGGGTGCGGCCGGTGCGACCGGCCCGCAGGCCGGCGGTGCCGGTGGCGGCGACGACGTGGTCGACGCGGAGATCGTGGACGAGGACGGCAAGAAGTGACCGTCGGCCTCCGACACGTATCCACGGCGAAGGGATGAGGTAGCCGCATGACGCAGAAGCCACGAGCCGTCGACCCGGACGACACCGGGTCGACGCCGGGTGGCTCCGCGCCCACGGAGCCGACCACCGGCGCCGAGGAGCGGGTCGTCATCCGCAACAACCGCAAGCTCAGCGACGCGACGGAGCCGGAGGGCGCCGCCACCGACGCGGGGAGTGACGTTCCTGCCGAGGGCCTGGTCGAGGACGCCGAGATCGTGGTCGACGAGATCGAGGTCGAGGTCAACTCCACCGACGGTCCGGAGCCCTCCGGCCCGGCGGTGGTGGACGCCCCGGCGAAGCCGGCGGACGGCGGCGGCAACGGCACGTCGCTCGGCGCCGAGCTGGAGGCGCTCCGGGCCGAGCTGGACGAGCGGACCCGGGACCTGCAGCGGGTGTCGGCGGAGTACGCCAACTACCGCAAGCGGGTCGACCGGGACCGCAGCCTGGTGCAGGAGCAGGCGACCGGCTCGGTGCTGGCCGCTCTGCTGCCGATCCTCGACGACCTGGACCGGGCTCGGGAACACGGCGACCTGGTCGGACCGTTCGGCACGGTGGCGGAACAGCTCACCACCGCGCTGGGCAAGTTCGGTCTGAACGCCTTCGGCGAGCAGGGCGACCCGTTCGACCCGACCCGGCACGAGGCGGTCGCGCACCAGACCTCGGCCGAGGTCAGCGAACCGACCTGCGTGCAGGTCATGCGGCGCGGCTACCAGCTCGGTGAGCGGCTGCTGCGCCCCGCGCTGGTCGCGGTCGCGGATCCGGAATAGTGCGAGACGGTGATCGGGCCGTCCCGCCCATCGCACGCCGGTGGGCGGGACGGCCGGGCCACGACGGTTGGAAGGGGGTGGACCGGTGAGTTCCAAGGACTGGCTCGAGAAGGACTTCTACGCCGTGCTCGGCGTGGACAAGGCCGCCTCCGCGGATGACATCAAGAAGGCGTACCGCAAGGTGGCCCGGGAGTCGCACCCGGACCACAACCCGGGCGACGCCAAGGCCGAGGAGCGGTTCAAGGCCGCGTCCGAGGCGTACAACGTGCTCTCCGACGCCGGCCGCCGCCGGGAGTACGACGAGATGCGTTCGCTGTTCGGTTCGGGAGCGTTCCGGCGCAACGCCCGGGGCGGCGGCCAGCCGGGCGGCATGCCGTTCGACGTCTCCGACCTGTTCGGCGGCGGTGCTGCCGGAGGCGGTGACCGCCGCTTCGGCGGGGCCGGCTTCCAGGACCTGTTCAGCTCGATCTTCTCCGGCGGGCAGGCCGGTGGGCAGGCCGCGCCGCGCGGTCCGGCCCGTGGCCGGGACGTCGAGACCGAGGTGGCACTGGACTTCGGCGACGCGGTGCGCGGGGTGACCCTGCCCCTGACGCTGCGTGCCCCGGGCGTCTGCGACACCTGCCACGGCAACGGGGCCAAGCCCGGCACCCAGCCGCGGACCTGCCCGGTCTGCCACGGCGCCGGGGTGACCACCCGCAACCAGGGGTCGTTCAGCTTCTCCGAGCCGTGCCGCAACTGCCAGGGTGTCGGCACGGTGGTCGAGGAGAAGTGTCCGGAGTGCCACGGCAGCGGCGGGGTCACCAAGACCCGCACGATGAACGTGCGCTTCCCGGCCGGGGTGGCCGACGGCCAACGCATCCGGCTGGCCGGGCGTGGCGAGCCGGGTGAGCGCGGTGGCCCGGCCGGCGATTTGTTCGTGCACGTCAAGGTGCGGCCGGACGAGCTGTTCGGGCGTACCGGTGATGATTTGACGCTGACCGTGCCGGTGACCTTCGCGGAGGCCGTGTTCGGCACGGACCTGCGGGTGCCCACGCTCGACGGCGCGGTGACCCTGCGGGTGCCGCCGGGCACGCCGAGCGGTCGGGTGCTGCGGGCGCGGGGCAAGGGTGTGGTCCGCCGCGACGGGCAGGCCGGTGATCTGCTGGTCACATTGGACGTGGTGGTGCCGTCCCGGTTGTCCGACGAGGCGCGCTCGGCGCTGGAGGCATTCGCCGAGCAGAGCCCGCCGGCTGCGCGGGAACATCTCGACGCTCGGGTGCGTCGGGTCAGTTAGTCCGGTGGGATGGACGCGGAGGTGAGCGGCATGTCGGGCGAGTTCCTCGGTTCGAGTGACCCTGCCTACGAGGCCAAGGTTCTGATGATCTCGGTCGCGGCGCGGATGGCGGGGATGCATCCACAGACCCTGCGCCAGTACGACCGGCTGGGGCTGGTGCAGCCCGGTCGGGCGGCTGGTGGCGGGCGTCGGTACAGCGTGCGCGACGTGGTGCTGCTGCGCGAGGTGCAGCGGCTCAGCCAGGACGACGGGATCAACCTGGCCGGCGTCAAGCGGATCATCGGACTGGAGCGGTTGCTGGAGCAGGCGCAGCAGCGGGTGGCCCGGCTGGAGGCGGAGCTGGACGCCGCGTACCGCAGGGTGGCCGAGTTGGAGTCGCTGGCCCGTTTCCCGGGCCGGGATCTGGTGCCGACCAACCGCACGTCCACCGCGCTGGTGGTCTGGCGGCCCCGCCGCACGCCCGATCGCTGACCCACCGCCCGTACCGTTCCGTTTCTTTCGGCCCGGCCCGCGCTCCGATTTCCCGGCGCGGGTCGGGCCGCTTCCGTTAGCCTGTCGATACGGGTCCAACCGGCTTAATTCGGACCTACCGACATGGCGAGGGGGAGCGATGGCGGAGCCGGCGAAGAAGGTCGCCCAACAGACCGAGGAACGGTTGGAGAACCTGGCCGACACCGTCCGCGAGAAGTTCGACAAGGTGACCGAGGGAAGCTTCCGGGACCGGATCGTCGAGGGGCGGTTCGCCGACCAGGTCGACCACGGCGTCGACCAGGCCCGAGCCGAGACCGAACGGAAGCGCGCCTGACCGGTGACGACGTGCGGGCCGGGACTCACGGGGGGTCCCGGCCCGTTCGCCTTGCTCGCTGACGGAGGTGGCTGCCGTCAGCCGAGGCGGCGGTTCTCGCGGACCAGGCCGCCCTCGCACCAGTCCCGGTAGACGAAGAGGTCGGGGCGGGCCTGCAGCACGCGGCCGTTGTGCGCCCAGATCCTCATCAGCTCGTCGCCGTCACGTTCGGCCTGCTCCACCAGCTTCCGGAAGCGGCGCTTGGGGTGGGCGCGGAAGTTCGTCCGGATGCCGTCGGCCGCGTAGATGTAGAGGCAGTGCAGGGCGAAGCGCCGGGCCGGGCAGGTCGGGTCCATCGCCAACTCGAAGAGCGTCAGCACCAGCCGGTCACCGGAGACCAGGAGGTCCCAGTCCGGTGGCATGGAAGCCAACGGCACCGAATCGGGCTGGTACGCCCACGCTCGCAACTCCGCCGGAGTCGGATCGACGGGGTTGGCGAAGCCGTGGAACGTCGACTCCTGCACGCTCACCGGCCAACCTTCCGCTCTCGCCCGCGGTGGGTACCGCCCACCCGCGAACGCTGGCTGCTGCGGCGAAACGGTAACCCGCCGCCGGGTGCTGCGGTAGTCCTTGTGAGGAGCAATTCAGCAACCGTTGGCCGGAGTGGTGTCAGTCGTGGAGCGGAACCGGCGCCGACCGTTGGGCCGCCGCGGCGGCGCGGGTGCGCAGCCACCGCTTGAACCACGGGAAGTCGGGAAGTCGGGCCAGCATCGGTCCGGTCACCACGGTGATGAGGACGTACGCCGTGGCCAGCGCGGCCAACCGCGGCTCGACGCTGCCGGCGGCGACCGCGAGCCCGGCGATGACGATGGAGAACTCACCACGGGGTACGAGTGCCAGACCGGCCCGCCATCGACCGGGTTCGGCGATGCCGACCCGGCGGGCCGCGAGGTAGCCGGTGAGCGTCTTCGTCGCCATGGTGACCACGGCCAGCGCGAGCGCCGGCAGCAGCACCGGCGGGATGTCCCGTGGGTCGGTGACCAGGCCGAAGAAGACGAAGAACACCGCGGCGAACAGGTCCCGCAGTGGGGAGAGCAGTTCGGTGGCGTGGTGCGCCACCGGGCCGGAGAGCGCGATGCCGACCAGGAACGCGCCGACCGCCGCCGAGACCTGGAGCTTCGCCGCGATGCCGGCGATCAGCAGGGTCAGACCGAGGACGCCGAGCAGCAGCGCCTCCGGATCCTTCGCCGACAGGGCGGACGAGATCAGGTGGCCGTACCGGATGGCGACCACCAGCACGATCAGTACCGTGCCCACCGCCACGGTGAGCGCGATGCCGCCGCCGAGCAGGCCGGTGCCGGCCAGCACCGCGGTGACCAGCGGCAGGTAGAGCGCCATCGCCAGGTCCTCGATCACCAGGACCGAGAGGATGACCGGGGTTTCCCGGTTACCGAGTCGGCCCAGGTCGGCGAGGACCTTGGCGATCACCCCGGAGGAGGAGACCCAGGTGATGCCGCCGAGCACCAGGGCGGCCACCCAGTCCCAGCCGAGCAGCAGGGCGAACGCCGCGCCGGGCAGCGCGTTGAGTACGCCGTCGATCAGCCCGGCGGGTGCCGCCGAGCGGAGGTTGCCGACAAGTTCGTTGGCCGAGTACTCCAGGCCGAGCATCACCAGCAGCAGGATGACGCCGATCTCGGCGCCGACCGCGAAGAACTCCTCGCTGGCCGCGAGCGGAAGCAGCCCGCCGTGCCCGAACGCGAGCCCGGCCAGCAGGTAGAGGGGGATGGGTGAGAGACCGACGCGACGGCTGAGCCGACCGAGGACACCGAGCAGGAACAGCAGCGCGCCGACTTCGACGAGCAGTGTGGTGGAATCGTGCATCCGCCTCAGCCGTCCGGGTCACTGTCGGCGAGGATGGCGGACACGCCGTCGAGGCCCTTGCGGGTCCCGACGACGACCACCACGTCACCGGCGGCGAAGCGGAAGGTGGGAAGCGGCGAGACGATGACCTCGCCGTCGCGCAGCACCGCCACGATGGAGGCGCTGGTGCGGGTACGCGCCTTGGTGTCACTGAGTTGCCGGTTGACGTACCGCGACCCCGCCGAGATGGCGATCTGCTCGGTGAGCAGACCGGCGGCCTGCTCCCGCAGCCCGGAGAGCTGACCGAGCATCAGCGACGCGCCGAGGATGTCGGCCAGCGCCTCCGCCTCGTCGTCGGTCAGGGGGATGTCCGCCTGGCAGGAGTCGGGATCGTCGGGATCGTAGAGGACGAGATCACGGCGACCGTTGCGGTGGGAGACGACGCCCAGGCGGCGTCCGGACTCCGTCACCAGATCGTGGCGTACCCCGATCCCGGGTAAGGCGGTCTGCTCGACACGTACTCGCACCCGCCAAGGCTACCGCTAGGTAAACAGAAGGCAGATCTTGGAACGAGCGCGCGCATGATCCACCCGATATCGCCGACATCGGGGTATCCGGCGGTGGGATACCCCGACATCAGCGATGTCGTGCCGATCATGAACCTTGACGTCAGCGGAGGCTGGCGAAGAACTCGCGGAGGTCGGCGACCAGGACATCGGTGGTCTGGTGGGCGGCGTAGTGGCCCCCGACGTCCCCGTGCCCCTCGACATCGGTCCGGTACGCGGTCCAGCGGACGATGTTCGCGTGGTCCCGCTCGGCGAATCGGCGGATCGACTGGAAGTCGCCGGGGAACATGGCCAGCGCGGTTGGCGCCGTGGTCGGCTCGGTCGACGACTCGTCGGCGTGGGCGTCCTCCCAGTAGAACCGGATCGCCGAGGCGGCAGTGCCGGTGAACCAGTACAGCGCCACGTTGCCCAGGATGAAGTCCGCGTCCAGGCCCTCGTCGAAGAGTTGGGCGTTCCAGGCCAGCAGCCCGACCGGCGAGTCCGCCAGCGCGAACGCGAGGGTCTGCGGCTGCTGGCTGTGCACCTGGTTGAAGGAGAACTTGTTCTCGTAGAACCACTGGAGGTGCTTGAGCGCCGCCTGGTCCGCCTCGGACAGCCCGGCGAACTCGGCCGGGTCGCCGGAGGGGAACGAGAAGAGCTGGGTGACGTGTACGCCCAGCACGTGTTCCCGGTCGATCCGGCCCAGCTCCGGCGCGACCATCGAGCCCACGTCGTTGCCGCCCGCGCCGTAGCTGTCGTACCCCAGTCGGTTCATCAGTTCCGCCCAGGCGCGGGCGGTGCGGTGTCGGTTCCAGCCGGTGCTGCGGGTCGGGCCGGAGAACCCGAAGCCGGGCAGCGACGGAACGACCAGGTGGAAGGCCGGCGCGTCCGGGTCGGTCGGCTCGGTGAGCGGGGCGATCACGTCGAGGTACTCCAGCACCGAGCCGGGCCAGCCGTGGGTGAGCACCAGCGGGGTGGCGTCCGGCCGGGACGACCGGACGTGCAGGAAGTGGATCTGCGCACCGTCGATCTCGGTGACGAACTGTGGGTGGGCGTTCAGCCGGGCCTCGACGGCCCTCCAGTCGAACCCGTCGCGCCACCGGTCGGCGAGGGCGCGCACGCGGTCGGTGCTCATCCCGTACGCGTCGCCGACTCCCGGCAGGTCGGCGGGCCAGATCGTGCGCTCCAGTCGGGCGGCCAGGTCGTCGAGGGCGGTCTGCGGGATCTCGACGCGGAACGGGCGGATCTCGGTGCCAGTCATGCGGGACTCCTTCGGAACGGAATGTTTCGTTCTGCATTGAGACTAGCAGACCGGAACGATCCGTTCCACTGTTAGTCTGAGGTCATGTCGACTCCACCCGCGAAGACGCTGGCCGGCCGCCGTGCCCAGGCCGCCCGCAACGACGAGGTGATCCTCGAAGCCGCCCGCGCCGTCTTCCTCGACGACCCGAAGGCCCCGATCGCCGCCGTCGCCGAACGCGCCGGCGTCGGCATCAGCGCCCTCTATCGGAGGTACGCGGGCAAGGAGGATCTGCTGCGCCAGCTCTGCCACGACGGGCTGCGTCGCTACATCGCCGAGGCGGAGGCGGCGCTCGCCGAGCCGGACGACTGGACCGCGTTCAACCGGTTCCTGGGCCGCGTGGTCGATGCCGACGTGCACTCGCTCACCGTCCACCTTGCCGGCACCTTCACCCCGACCGAGGAAATGGGTCGGGATGCCATGCGCGCCAACGAGCTGGCCGCCGCGCTCGTCGACCGGGCTCACGCCAGCGGGCGGCTGCGCCCCGACGCGGTCGCACAGGATCTGGGGCTGTTGCTGGAGGCGTGCGCCGCGGTGCGCGTACCCGATCCGGAGCGGACCGGCCAGCTGCGCCGCCGGCAGCTCGCGGTGTTGCTGGCCGGCCTGTCGACGGTGCCGGACGCCGACCCGCTGCCCGGCCCACCCCCGGCGGCCGGGGAGTTCGACTGGCGGTGGCGGCACCGGGCGTGATGGGCGCCACAGGCTAAGGTTGAGTGGAATACGCTCAACTCTGGTTGTGTCCAACCCAATGGACAACGCCGATCCGGGGGAGCCCATGAACACCGAAAGACTCACCACCAAGAGCCGCGAGACCATCACCGGTGCCGTCGCGCTGGCCAACCAGCGTGGCCACGCCACCGTGGAGCCCTGGCACCTGCTGCTGTCCCTGCTGGACACCGACGGCTCGACCGCCGCCGGCCTGCTGCGCGCCGTCGGGGCCGATCCCGCCGAGCTGCGCCGGGCCGCCCAGCGGGCGGTCGACGCCCTGCCGGCGGCACGGGGTTCCAGCATCGCCGAGCCCACCCTGGCCCGGGAGTTCGTCAACGCCATCGGCGCCGCCGAGCAGATCGCCCGGCCGCTGGGCGACGAGTACACGTCCACCGAGCACCTGCTCGCCGGCCTGGCCCGGGTGGGCGGCGGCGTGTCCGCCGCACTGAAGTCGGCCGGTGCCACCGAGGAGGCCCTGGTCGCCGCCTTCCCGACCGTCCGGGGCGGGGACCGGCGGGTCACCACCGCCGACCCGGAGCAGACCTACCAGGCCCTCACCAAGTACGGCGTCGACCTCACCGCCAGCGCCCGCGACGGCAAGATCGACCCGGTGATCGGTCGGGACTCGGAGATTCGCCGGGTCATCCAGGTGCTCTCCCGGCGTACCAAGAACAACCCGGTGCTGATCGGCGAGCCCGGCGTCGGCAAGACCGCGATCGTGGAGGGCCTCGCCCAGCGGATCGTGGCCGGCGACGTGCCCGAATCACTGCGCGACAAGAAGCTGGTCTCGTTGGACCTCGGCGCGATGGTCGCCGGCGCCCAGTACCGGGGCCAGTTCGAGGAGCGGCTGAAGTCCGTCCTGGAGGAGATCAAGAACTCCAACGGGCAGGTCATCACGTTCCTCGACGAGCTGCACACCGTCGTCGGCGCCGGCAAGGGCGAGGGTTCGATGGATGCCGGCAACATGCTCAAGCCGATGCTCGCCCGTGGTGAGCTGCGGATGGTCGGCGCCACCACGCTGGACGAGTACCGCGAGCACATCGAGAAGGACCCGGCGCTGGAGCGACGTTTCCAGCCGGTGCTGGTCGGCGAGCCGACCATCGAGGACACCATCGGCATCCTGCGTGGGCTCAAGGAGCGCTACGAGGTGCACCACGGCGTACGGATCACCGACGCCGCGCTGGTCGCCGCGGCCACCCTCTCCGACCGCTACATCACCGACCGTTTCCTGCCGGACAAGGCGATCGACCTGGTCGACGAGTCCGCGTCCCGGCTGCGGATGGAGATCGACTCCCGGCCGGTCGAGGTCGACGAGATCGAGCGGGCGGTCCGCCGGCTGGAAATCGAGGAGATGGCGCTGGCCAAGGAGCCGGACGCCGCCTCCGCCGAGCGGCTGGAGCGGTTGCGCAAGGAGTTGGCCGACAAGCGCGAGCAGCTCACCGTGCTCTCCGAGCGGTGGCAGACGGAGAAGAGCCACATCACCAAGCTCTCCACCGCCAAGGAGGAGCTGGAGCGCCTCGGCGGCGAGGCCGAGCGGGCCGAGCGCGACGGGGAGTTGGAGCGCGCCGCCGAGCTGCGCTACGGCCGGATCCCCGCGCTGAAGGTCGAGCTGAAGCAGGCCGAGGAGGAACTGGCCCGGCTCCAGGCCGACGGCGCGATGCTCAAGGAGGAGGTCGGCGCGGACGACATCGCCGCGGTCGTCGCCTCCTGGACGGGCATCCCGGCCGGCCGACTGCTGGAGGGTGAGACGGCGAAGCTGCTGCGGATGGAGGAGTCGCTGGGCGGCCGGGTGGTCGGCCAGACCGAGGCGGTCGGTGCCGTCTCCGACGCGGTACGCCGGGCGCGGGCGGGTGTCGCCGACCCGGACCGGCCGACCGGCAGCTTCCTCTTCCTCGGCCCGACCGGTGTCGGCAAGACCGAGCTGGCGAAGGCGCTCGCCGAGTTCCTCTTCGACGACGAGCGGGCGATGGTCCGCATCGACATGAGCGAGTACGGCGAGAAGCACTCCGTCGCCCGCCTGGTCGGTGCTCCGCCCGGGTACGTCGGCTACGAGGAGGGCGGGCAGCTCACCGAGGCGGTGCGTCGCCGGCCGTACTCGGTGATCCTGCTGGACGAGGTGGAGAAGGCGCACCCGGACGTCTTCGACGTGCTGCTCCAGGTGCTCGACGACGGTCGGCTCACCGACGGCCAGGGTCGCACGGTGGACTTCCGCAACGCGATCCTGATCCTCACCTCCAACCTCGGGTCGTCGGTGATCAGCGACCTGACGCTGGCCGAGGAGCAGCGCCGGGAGGGCGTACTCGCCGTGGTCCGGTCGCACTTCAAGCCCGAGTTCCTCAACCGGCTGGACGACATCGTGGTCTTCGCCTCGCTGCGGGGGGACGACCTGCGTTCCATCGTGGACATCCAGCTGGACCGGATGCGACGGCGGTTGGCCGACCGCAGGCTCGGCCTGGAGATCACCGACGCCGCTCGGGGCTGGCTGGCCGAGCACGGCTACGACCCGATCTACGGTGCCCGCCCGCTGCGCCGCCTGGTCCAGACCGCGATCGGTGACCAGTTGGCCAAGTCCCTGCTGAGCGGATCGATCCGAGACGGCGACACGGTGAAGACGGACCTGGACCCCAACACCAACACCCTGACGGTGACCCCGGCCTGACCGGGCCACCCGGCCTGATCGCGGTGATCAAGAGGTTTGCGTCATCGGGATGTCTTCCCATGACGCAAACCTCTTGATCAACAGGGTGAGAGGTGGGCGGGCGGGGAAAGGGTGAGGACATGTTCGGGATGCGCAAGGCGTGGGAGCGAGAACTGGGTGCGGCCGTCGACGAGTTGGCGGGGGCCGACACGCTCGCCTTCGGCGGGGTTGGCATCGCCGGCACGCTGCTGCCGGTGACCGAGGCGTACCACCGGGTCGAGGCCGCCCTCACCGACCACCCCGAGGAGGTACGCCGGCAGCTCGACCGCGTGCTGGCCAAGGGTTCACCCGCCGGCCGGGCGTACGCGGCCACGCTGCTGGAACGGATCGATCCCGCGGCGGCCCGAGCGGCGTGGACGTCGCTGCGGGACGACCCGACCGAGTTCACCACCTTCGTCGGCTGCGTGATGGGTCGCGAAACCCTCGGGAACTACGCCAACCAGCGCCTCGCCGCAGCATGATCCATCTGCCGGTCGGTGCCGCCCGATCGGTCCTGCCGATGGCCGACGACCCGCCGTACGTTGCGAGCCTTGAGTCCGCCCGCCGCCGCATCCCGTCCGCCCCGCCCCGCCACCGTGACCATCGCCTTCTGGCTGCAACTCGCCGTGGTGCTGGTCCTGCTCGGCCTGGCCGCGCTGACGGTGGCCCAGGCGGTGCACTTCGACGGCCAGATCGACCGGGCGGTGCGACTGGTGCCGGACGGCGCATCCGACGATCCCCGCTAGCTGAGCTGTCGGCCACAGCGCGGGCCTTCCCGGTGCCGAAGGTTGTTACCGTCTGCGCCGACGTACCTGGGGAGGTGGTCGGGTGGAAGCGCAGGTGACGTACCTGGTGGCGGCAGTTGCCGTACTCGCGGTGGTCGTCGTCGTGGTCGTCGCGCGCGCCCGGCGGGCGGCGACGGCACGGCCCGGCGGCCAGCCGGCCGAGGCGCCGCGCGGTGGCCCGCCACCGTCTGGCCCTGGGCGACCGCGTGCGGATCCGCCAACGGGAGTACGTCGTGAGCGGCACCATCCGCCTGGTCGAGGGGGACTGGAGCTGGGTGCAGCACCTGCTCGACGACGAGTCCGGCAGCCGACGCCGGCTCTCCGTGGAGGACGGTCCCGAACTGGAGCTGGTGCTCTGGACCGCCGAACCCGGTGCGACCGTCACCCCGGGCGCCCCGACCATCGACCTCGACGGCCGGCGTTACACCTGGTCCGAGACCGGGCAGGCGCGCTACACCGCCACCGGAGAGACCGACCTGCCGTCGGCCGGGACGATGCGCTACCACGACTACCAGTCCGGTGGCGCCGCGCGGCTCTCCTTCGAGGCGTACGGCGAGGAGGGCTGGAGGGTGGCCCGTGGTGACCTGCTCGACCCCGCTGACCTGACGATCCGACCCGCCGCCGGGGAACACTGAGCGGATCGGATGGGCGCGCCGGCCCGCCACGGCATGCCGGAGTGGCCGGTTGTCGATACGGTGTTGGCGCGATCTAGGGAAGGAGAATCGTGGTCGATACCCAGAGCACGCCGGCCCGTCAGCGGCCATCCATCGTGACGATTTCCAGTTACCTGCTCTTCCTGTTCCTCGCGTGCCAGGTGATCAGCGTGATCATCACGCTCACCACCATCGGTAAGACGCGTGACGCGATCCGCGACGCGTACGCGGGCAGTTCCGTCGAGAACGCCGATCAGGTGGCGGACGTCTTCTTCGCCATCGGCATCGGCAGCGCCATCCTGCTGCTGCTCCTCGCGATTGTGCTGGGCGTGCTGGCCCTGTTCAACAACCAGGGCCGTAACGGATCCCGGATCACCACCTGGATCGTCGGCGGCATCCTGGTCTGCTGCACGGGTGGTGGCCTCATCAGTGGGGCGGCCGGCAGCTTCACCACCGGCGGGGACACCGCGGGCGGTCCGAGCGGCGAGGAGATCCAGCGCCGCATCGAGGATGCCATGCCATCCTGGGCCACCCCGGTCAGCCTCCTGCTGGGCGTGGTCAGCCTGCTCGCGCTGCTCACGGCGCTGATTCTGCTGGCGCTGCCGAAGGCCAACGCGTTCTTCCGCAAGCCCGCCGCGGGCTGGGAGCCGCCGACCCCGGGGGCAAGCTACCCGGGCTACCCGCAGGCTCCGGGGCAGTCCGGCCAGCCGGGTTACCCGCCGACCGGCGAGCCGGGCTACCCGTCGACGCCGGGACCGGAACAGCCGGGTAAGCCGCCGTCCAGTGCGGACCGGCCCGACGACACTCCGCCGGCCGACCGTCCCGGCACGACCCCGCCGTCGAGTTGACGGCTCGGTAAGCACGACGCCGACGATCCCTCCGAGTAGGTTGCAAGCCGACGCCTACCGGAGGGATTCGTCGTGTCGTACCCCGAATCGGCACCGGCCCGACGGCCCGCCGTGGTCCTGCTGGCCACGGCGGTGCTGTTGGTGATGGCGGTTGCCGCGCTCGCGTACACCGTCGTCGACCTGGCGGTGCTGGGGCGGACGGTCGACGCGTTCCGCTCGGCCGCCCGGGACACGTCGGCGAGCCCCCAGGAGATCGACGACGTGGTGACCGTGCTGCGGTTGTCCGCGGTGCTGTCGGCGGTGCTGGCGGCGATCTCCGCGGTCCTGCTGGCCGGCCTGGCCCTCGGGCTGCTGGCCGGCCGGCGCGGCGTTCGGGTGGCCACCTGGGTCGTCTGCGGGCTCGGTCTGCTCGCCGGCTGTTGCAGCGTGGCGGTGCTCGTCGGTGAGCGCGCCGCGCCGCTGCGGCTGGGCGACGGCGAACGGTCCACCGCCGAGCTGCTGGGCCTGATCGCGGACGCGTACCCGTCATGGTGGATTCCGGTCAACGCCGGGCTTTCCGTGGGGCAGGGCCTCGGTTACCTTGTGGTAGCTACGCTGCTGGCGCTGCCGGCGGCGAACACCTGGTTCGGTCGGCACCGACTGTCGGCACCGACCGTGTCGTCCGCTCCGCCCGGGTTTCCGCCCGCCCCGTACCAGCCATCGTCCCCGTATCCGCCCAGGTGAGGACCGCCCGTGACGCTCGACCCCTCCACCGCCGAGCGACGGGCCCTGGTCACCGGCGCCACCGCGGGCATCGGTGCGGCGTTCGCCCGACGGCTCGCCACCGACGGCTGGCACCTGGTGTTGGTCGCCCGCGACGCGGGCCGGCTGACCGAGCTGGCCGACGAGTTGGGATCCCGGCACGGCCGGGAGGTCGAGACGCTCTCGGCGGACCTGTCCACCGACGACGGCTGCGATGCCGTCGAGCAGCGCCTCAGCAGTGGTAGCCCGGTGCATCTGCTGGTCAACAACGCCGGCATCAGCCTGAACAAACCGTTCCTCCGTTCCACGGCGGAGGACGAGGCGCGTCTGCTGCGGCTCAACGTGCACGCGGTCATGCGGCTGACCCTCGCGGCGCTGCGGCGAATGACCGAACGGCGTGATGGGGCAGTGATAAATGTCTCTTCGGTCGCGGGATTCGGCGCGGTGATGCCGGGGTCGACCTACTCGGCCAGCAAGGCGTGGGTCACCAACTTCAGTGAGTCCGTAGGCCAGTCGGCGCGGCCGTTCGGCGTTCGGGTGATGGCACTCTGCCCCGGCTACACCCGCACCGAATTCCACCAGCGGGCCGGCATCAACATGTCGAAGACACCTGAGTGGATGTGGCTGAAAGCCGAGGATGTGGTCGACGAAGCGCTGCGTGACCTGGGCAAAGGCAAGTTGGTCAGCATTCCGGCGTGGAAGTACAAGGTGGCCGTCGCCGGTCTGCGGCACGCGCCGCGCCGGCTGCTCCAGGCGGTCGCCCGGGACACACGCGGCCGGATCGGTCGCGACGAGCGCTGAGCCTCCACGGCCGTTCAGCCCTCGGGTGGCGTCGCCGCCACGTTGGCGCGCCGCAACCGGGCCGGTCGCTGAGCGTAGTCGAACATCGCCAGTCATCGGTCCCTCACCGGGCTGATCGGGGTGGGCCGTTCACACGGCATCCAGACTTGCGCAGTAACCTCTATCGCCATGGGGGACCACGACGACCTGCGTAAATTCATTACCGACCTGGCTGTGGTCCACGGACGGGTCGTGCTGTCCTCGGGGCGCGAGGCAGACTGGTACGTCGATCTGCGACGTGTCACGCTCCATCACCAGGCTGCTCCGTTGGTCGGTCGGGTGTTGCTCGACCTCACCGCCGACTGGGAGTACGACGCCGTCGGCGGGCTCACCCTGGGCGCGGACCCTGTCGCGCTCTCGATGCTGCACGCCGCCGCTCCGACCGGCCGCGCTCTGGACGCCTTTGTAGTGCGCAAGGCGGGCAAGGCGCACGGTCTGCAGCGGCGGATCGAGGGACCGGAGGTGGCCGGCCGCCGGGTGTTGGCGGTGGAGGACACGTCGACGACTGGCGGAAGTGTGTTGACCGCGGTCGAGGCGCTTCGTGAGGCCGAAGCCGAAGTCGTTGGCGTGGCGGTTATTGTTGATCGAGGTGCCGGCGACGCGGTGCGAGCCGCCGGATTGCCATACCGGGCGGCCTATACGTTGGCTGACCTCGGCCTTGTGGCGTAAAAATTTGCCGATTCGGATCTGCTGATATGCAGGCGGATCGATGCTGCTGGTGGAAGGATGGAATACGTGGGAACTGCGTTGGCCGAAATGACTATGCCTCAGATCTCGCCGCTTAACGGCGAGCCGATCGAACGTGCCGATGCCGAGCGTCTCGCGGGGGTCCTCAAGGCCCTTGCCGATCCTGCTCGGCTGCGGCTGCTCAGCCTGATCCAGTCGGCCCCCGAGGGCGAGGCGTGCGTCTGTGACCTGACCGCGCCGCTCGGCCTCTCCCAGCCGACGGTCAGTCACCACCTGCGCATCCTCACCGAGGCTGGCTTGCTGCAGCGGGAGAAGCGCGGTGTCTGGGCGTACTACAGCCTGGTTCCGAGTGCGATCGCGACGATCGCGGACCTGCTGACCCCGCCGCGTAAGCGGGCCACCAAGAAGGCTCGCTGACCTAGGCGCTGCGCACCGTCCCACTCCGGGGCGGTGTCCGGTGGCGAGCCAGGGGTGGCGCCACCGGTCGCTGACACCTGCTCGTCCCCGGCCGCACCGCCGGAGGCCGGGTCCGACATGCCGACGGCCGACCCCCGCACCAGGGGGCCGGCCGTCGTCGTACCCGAGGTCAGCGCTCCTGGCCGTGCTCCGGGCGCCGCCGGTCGTGCGGGTGCTCGTCGTGGTCGAACGCCTCGCGGACCGCTTCAACCGCGCCTGCGGCGCTGGCCGCCGCGACCACGGCAACGGCCTCGCCGCGCTTGCGGGCCCGCCGGTCACGCAGGAACTCGAAGAAGATCGGCAGCACCGAGATCACGATGATCAGGGCCACCACCGGCAGGATGTAGTGGTCGATCTTGTCCCCGATGGCCTGGTAGATCTGCTCGGCCAGCAGGTAGCCGATCAGCAGGATGCCGTCCACCCAGAGCACCGCGCCGACGATGTTCCAGATCAGGAACTGCCGGGCCGGCATACCCAGCGCACCGGCGACCGGGTTGAGGAAGGTGCGGACGATCGGGATGAAGCGCGCCAGCACCACGGCCTTCGCCGGGCCGAACTTCTGGAAGTAGTACTCCGCCTTCTCCACGTACTCCTTCTTGAAGAGCCGGGAGTTCGGTCGCTCGAACATCGGCCGCCCGTAGCGCGAACCGAGCCAGTGCCCCAACTGTGCGCCGACGACCGCGCAGATCGGCCCACCGATCAGCAGGCCAGCGAGGGAGAGCCGGGTGCCGTCGCCGAAGATGGCGTCCGCCACCGGCGAGGCAGCCACCCCGGCGAGGAACAGCAGCGAGTCCCCCGGGAAGAAGAAGCCCACCAGCAGGCCGGTCTCGGCGAAGAGGATCACCCAGACGCCGATCAGCCCGAAGGTCTGCAACAGCTCCTTGGGATCGAGCGGGTTGAGGGCGACGCTCTCCGTGAGAGCGCGGGTCTTCTCAGCTGTGTCCACGGCCACAAAGGGTACCGAAGCCCGGGTGCCGCACCGCGCCGGACCGGCCCCGCGCCACCCGCTTGCGCGCAACCCACGACGGCGGTAACGCACGGCGCGGGGCGGGCATTTGGGTCAGGCGACGAAGCGGGGTGGTTCGGCGTCGGGCGAGCAGGTGGCCGCCCGCGGCGGCTCAGCGGTAGTCGTCCTCGTCCCCGGTGACCACCCTGGCCTGCTCCATCGCGTCCCACTCGTCGACCTCCAGGCCGCGGTGCGGCTCGCTGTCGACGTCGGCGGGGCCGACCACCGCGGCCTGCTCGACCGCGTCGGCCGGCTCCGCCTCGGGGTCACGTTCGTCCGCGGCGAGGTGGTCGCCGGGGGTGAAGTCCTCGTCGGGCTGACCCATCGTCCCTCCCGGGGGTCTCGGTGCACGGTTCCCACCCACCGTACGGGCTGTGCCGGTGTGACGCCCGGAAGCCGAGTCGGCGGAATCTCCCCTCGGGGGTGCGCCCCGGTGCCAGGATGGGGCCGTGGGCTTCCTCATCCGACTGGCGATCACCGCGGTCGCGTTGTGGATAACCACGCTGATCGTGCCCGGGGTCGACGTGCAGGGCCGCTCGGGTGGCAACACCGTACTCACGCTGATCGTGGTCGCCCTGATCTTCGGTGTGATCAACGCCGTGCTCAAGCCCGTGATCAAGGTCGTCGGCTGCGTCTTCTACCTGCTGACCCTGGGCCTGTTCGCGCTTGTGGTCAACGCGCTGCTCTTCCTGCTCACCGACCGGATCGCCCGCGGGCTGGACCTTCCGTTCCAGGTGGACGGTTTCTGGCCGGCGTTCTGGGGAGCGATCGTGATGACCGTCGTCACCTGGCTGATCAGCGTCATCGTGCCGGACAACCTGGACCGGCGGTGAACGGCTGGCACCCGGGTCGGTTGTTCCGGCGCACCTCACCTACGGGATACTTCCGGGCGGAGGACAGCGCGGTCCGGCGCACAAGTGAACAACAGCGGCCAGCACGGCCGAGAGTGGTAAGTAAGGAGCGTTCAACATGCCCATCGCTTCCCCCGAGGCTTACGCGGAGATGCTGGACCGCGCCAAGGCTGGCCGGTACGCGTACCCCGCGATCAACGTGACCTCCTCCCAGACGCTGAACGCGGCGCTCAAGGGCTTCGCCGACGCGGAGAGCGACGGCATCATCCAGGTCTCCACCGGTGGCGCCGAGTACCTCTCCGGTCCCTCGATCAAGGACATGGTCACCGGCGCGGTCGCGTTCGCCGCGTACGCGCACGAGGTGGCCAAGAAGTACCCGGTCAACATCGCGCTGCACACCGACCACTGCCCGAAGGACAAGCTGGACGGGTTCGTGCGGCCGCTGATGGGCATCTCGCAGGAGCGGGTGAAGCGCGGCGAGCAGCCGCTGTACCAGTCGCACATGTGGGACGGCTCGGCCGTGCCGGTCGCCGAGAACCTGCAGATCGCCTCCCAGCTGCTCGACGAGGCCGCCAAGGGCAAGATCGTCCTTGAGATCGAGGTCGGCGTCGTCGGCGGCGAGGAGGACGGCGTCGAGAACGCCATCAACGACAAGCTCTACACCACCACCGAGGACGGCCTGGCCATGGTCGAGGCGCTCGGCCTCGGCGAGAAGGGCCGCTACATGGCGGCGCTGACCTTCGGCAACGTGCACGGCGTCTACAAGCCGGGCAACGTCAAGCTGCGCCCGGAGATCCTCAACCAGATCCAGGAGGCGGTCGGCGCCAAGTACGGCAAGGACAAGCCGCTCAGCCTGGTCTTCCACGGCGGCTCCGGCTCCCTGCTGAGCGAGATCCGCGAGGCTCTGGACTACGGCGTGGTGAAGATGAACATCGACACCGACACCCAGTACGCCTTCACCCGGCCCGTCGCGGACCACATGCTCCGCAACTACGACGGCGTGCTGAAGATCGACGGCGAGGTCGGCAACAAGAAGCAGTACGACCCGCGGGCCTGGGGCAAGGCCGCCGAGGCCGGCCTGGCCGCCCGGGTCGTCAAGGCGTGCGAGGACCTGCGCTCCACCGGCACCACGATGTCCAAGTAACAACGCTCCACCGACGGCCGGCTCTCCCTCGGGGAGCCGGCCGTCGCCGTCAGGTCGTCAGCAGGCGGACGGCCTCGCGCACGTCGTCGGTGAGGTGGATCGACGCCGACAGGTCGCCGAACGGCGACGCGGCCAGCAGCGGGCGCAACAACGACTCCACCGGCAGCTCGGTGGTCCAGTACCCGCGGTCCAGGAAGATGTACGCGCCGCTGGCCCCGTCGGTGCCGTAGTAGGTCTTGGTGGCCGCCTGGAACACCTCCTGCACCGTGCCCGCCCGGCCGGGGGCGAAGACGATGCCGCCCCGGGCGAGCCGCAGGATGGTGTCCTCCCGGATCGCGTTCGAGAAGTACTTGGCGATCCGGCCGGCGAACAGGTTCGCCGGCTCGTGCCCGTACAGCCAGGTCGGGATGGCCAGTCCACCGGCCCGCGCCCAACCCGCGTCGGTGCCGCGCTGCCGGGGCACGCCCGCGTACCGCTGCCGGACCGCCAACGCCGCGGCCGTGTACCGGTGGTGGTCGGTGAAGTCGGGCGCCGCGGCCAGCAGGTCGATCGCCGCCGTCAGCTCCGCCGCCGGCTGGTCCGCCAGGTACGCGCCGAGGTTCGCCGCCTCCATCACCCCGGGCCCGCCGCCGGTCACCACCAGCCGGTCGGCCCGCGCCAGCTCCCAACCCAGCACGGCCGCCATCCGGTACGCCGGACTGCCGCGCCGCACCGCGTGCCCGCCCATGATGCCCACCACCGACTGCGGCCCGTACGCGGCCAGCCAGGCCCTGGTGGCGTCGCCCAACGCGTTGTCCACGCCGTGATCGTGCAGCCGCTGGCCGAGCGCCTCCTTGACGTCCGGCAGCGCGCCGCCGTGCGCACGGTAGTGCTCGTACACCCGGGTGTCGTACATCCCGGCGAACCCGCCTTCGGTGAACCCGGCGGCCAACTCCTCCGGGGTGTAGAGGTGCGTCGGCTGGGTCGGGTACGGCAGCCCGGAGAACGGCGGCACCACGTTCGCGCCGCGCCGGACCAGGTCCGCGCCGACGTCGCGGGAGGCGAAGCGGCAGCCCACGAAGAGGGTGCCCGCGACCTCGACGCCGGTCAGGTCGGGCAACGGGTCGAGGTCGAGGCGCAGCCCCTGCACGGTCAGGCCGGTCAGCCGGCCGGTGGCCAACTGCCGGTCGAACTCGTCGCGGGTCTGGATCTCGTCGGTGTGCAGGTGCGGCTCGATGACGTCCGCGGGAGGTGGGGTCGGCACCCGGCAATCCTGCCCGTCCACGGGGACCGGCCAAACCCCGGGCCGGGGGGGCAACGACAGGAGCCCGGTGGCCACGACCACCGGGCTCCTGCGTAACCGGGTCCTGGGGAGGCTCCGGACCATTAGTTGTAGCGGAAAATATCTGGCGGCGGCATAGGCCGCAGGCGTGAGCGAACCCTCAGCCGTTCAGCGGAACGTGTCGTCCGACCCGCTCGCGTGTCGCCCTGTCCAGCGGGTTGAATAAGGCGATGCAGAACCTTTTGCCAGAGCCACCGGCCACCCTCCTGCCCGCGCACGACGAGGCTGACGCCGCCCTGGCCGCCGCCGAGGAGGCCGGCACCGACGAGGCGTTCACCGAGGTCGCGGCCCGTTTCCCGACCTACAGCGCGGCCTGGGCTGCGCTCGCGGCGCGGGCGTTCGCGCAGGGTCAGGTGGTGACGGGGTACGCGTACGCGCGCACCGGCTACCACCGCGGCCTGGACCAGCTGCGCCGCAGCGGCTGGAAGGGGCACGGCCCGGTGCCGTGGTCGCACGAGCCGAACCGGGGCTTCCTGCGCTGCCTGTACGTCCTGTCCCGGGCCGCCGACGAGATCGGCGAGGCCGACGAGGCGGCCCGTTGCGCCCAGTTCCTGCGCGACTGCGACCCGTCGGCGGCGGACGCGCTGGCCAGCAACTGAGCCTCGCACCGACGGCCGGCCCGGCATCCACCGCGGGCCGGCCGTCGGCGGGTCACAACCCTTCGGCGACCGCGGCGGCGATCTTCAACCAGGCGTCCCGGGTGGCCGAGGAAAGACCCCCGTACCGGATCGGCTCGCCGCTGTCGATGAGCCGCTCGTACGGGGCAAGCAGCACCGCCCGCGTACGGGCCGCGAAGTGCTCCTGGATCGCCGGCAGGTCGATCTCCTTGCGGGACGGCGGCATCGACACCACGGTCACCGCCTGCCGGACCAGCCGCTGCCGGCCGCTCTGCTCCAGGTGGTCGAGCATCCGGGCGGCGGTCTCCGCCGAGTCGTTACGGGCGGACATGGTGACCACCAGTTGGTCGGTGGCGTCCATCGAGGCCTGCCAGTTCTGCGCCCGGACGTTGTTGCCGGTGTCCACGAAGATCAACTTGTAGAACCGGCTGACCACCTCACGGATCTCGGCGAACGCGGCCGCCGTGAGCATCTCGCCCCCGGTGGCCGACTCGTCCGAGGCGAGCACGTCGAACATCCCCTCGCCCTGCGAGCGGACGTACTGCGACAGGTCACCGACCCGCCCGTGCGCACCCTGGAACTGCCCGAGGTCGCGCAGCATGTCCCGCACGGTGCGGGAGTGAAAGTCCTGCTGGGCCCGCATCCCCAGGGTGCCCTGGGTCTCGTTGTTGTCCCAGGCCAGCACGTAACCGCCGCGCTTCTGACCGAACGTCATCGCGAGCAGCAGGATGGCCACCGTCTTACCGGCACCGCCCTTCGGGTTGACCACGGTCACCTGCCGCAGCCCACCGAAGTTGCGGCGCACCATCTCGATGTCCCGCTTGAGCTCCTGCTCGTGCCGTCCCGGAGCGAGCCGGAGCAGACCCATCTTGTTGACCACGGCGCGTACGCCCATGGTCGCCACCGGTTCGGGCGGCCGGACCTGCCGGCGCCGGGCGAAGTCCTCGGCGGTCGGCGCGGCGGCGCTCTCCGGTGCCCAGGCGGCGTCCGGATAGCCGGCCGCCGGCCCCCGGGTCACCCCGTCAGCTTCCTGGTACTGCTGCGGCGGCGGTGGTGGAGCTCCTGGTGTTCCCTGCTGCCACGGCGGCGGATACCAGCCCGGCGACGGCGGGAACGGCCCCGGCGGAGGGGTCGCCGGGCCACCACCCTGCTGCGGCACGGCCTCACCCTGCGGCGGGTCACCGAACTGCGACGGGTCCGGTGGCGGCGGCAGCGGAACCTGGCCGGGGATCGCCGGGGAATACGTCTGGCCGGCGTACGTCTGCCCCCCGCCGGCCTGCGGGACGGCCGATCCGCCGGACAGTGGCGGCGGCACGCTGGGAGGGGCGGGGACCGAGGGCGTCGGGGTGGCCGCCTCGTCGGAAGCCGCCTCGGGCGTGCTGGCCGGCCGCTGCGGCGGATACGCCCAGGGTGACTCGGTGGTCGGCCGCGCCGCTCCGACGGCGGGCCCGTCCTCCCCGGCGCCACCCTGCGGTGGCACCGGTGCGGTCGCTGCGGCTGCGGCGGCCGTCGCCGGCCCGGTCGCTGACGTTGGCCCCGCCGTCGTCGTTGGCCCGGTGGTCGTCGTTGGCCCGGTCGCTGTCGTTGGCCCGGTGGTCGTCGTTGGTCCGGCCGCTGTCGTGCCACCTGCCGTCGGGCCCGACGGGCCCGCCGAAGCGGGGGCAGCTGCGGCGTCCGGGTTGTCGACGTTCGGGCTGTCCGTGCGTGGGCTGCCGCCTGTGCCGGGGCTGTCCGCGTGCGCGGCGGACGCCGCCGGGCGGTCCAGCGAGAACGGCAGGTCCAGGTCGACGCCGCCCGACCCGATCGGAGGGACGGGAGCGGCCGAGCCCGAGTTCCCGTCCGCCGTCGCCGAGCCGGGGACGGTGCCCGCTGCCCCGGCTGTGCTGGCCGTGCCGGCCGCCGCGCCGTTCGGCGGAACGGTTGGCGCGGCCGGTTCGGCCGGCGGAGGCCAGCTCGGCTGCGCCGGGGCCCAGCCCGACGCCGTGCCGGACGGACCGTTGACCCCCCACCCGCCGGGCGTCGGTACCGCACCGGTGAGCGACGGGTAGTCCGACGGCGACGGTGGAGGCAGCGCCGGGGCCCCGGGCTGCCCGGGAACCGGCGGGCGGCCGATCGGTGGCGCGGCCACCGGTGGCGTCACCGGCGACTGCGCGGCCGACGGCGGCGTACCCCGCTGCTCGACGACCGACGCCCACGGCGGCACCACGCCACCCGCGCCCGGATCGGCTGGATCCGGTGGCCAGAGTGGTTCGATGTCCCGCTCCGGCACCGGCTGCTGGCCGGGCTTCCGCGCCCGGTCGGCGTTCTCGTCCATTACGGCCCTCCCCAGTCCTCCTGCGAGGATAGGCGCACCGGCCGACCGGGGCCGATGACGCAGCCGGGTCAGATCGACCAGACCGCCCAGGCGCCCGGTTCGATCCACCAGGACCGCTTCCGGGTCAGCTCCCCCTCCACACCATCGTCGAGGTAGGGCACCTTCCCCTCCCTGGGCAGCACCGACACGGCCCGCCCGCGAGCCCGGCGCACCTCCAGGCGTACCCGCCTGCGACCCAACGCCGAGCGGACGACCACCGGCACGGCCACCGCGACCTCGACCTGGCCGTCGGCCGGGTCCGGCGCGGCCAGCAGCGTCACGTCGTCGAGCGTCGCGTACCCGCCGGCGTTGCCGATCGCGCAGGCCAGCAGTGGTTCGTCACCGTTGGTGAGGATGGCGTCGTCCACCTCCACCCGGGCTCGCCAGTGCAGCGGCCGGCCGGCGTCGTCGGCGGCGCCGAGCAGGGCGCCGTCCAGGGTCACCGAGCCACCATCGTTGCGCAGCAGATCCAGCCGGCGCGGCGTGCCGTCCAGCACCGCGGTGGCCACCGCAGCCGGGTCGCGCGGCAACCCGAGCTGCGCCGCCAGGTCCCGGTGGGTGCCACCGCGCGCCGCGTCGAGCGGAAGTACGGCCACCGGCGGCAGGTCGGGCAGGGTCCGGTCACCGGGCAGGTCAGCCGGGCGGCGACTCGGCGCTGGCGCGTACCGCCGGACCAGCCGGCGCAGCACGGCGCGCAACTGCCCGTCGCTGGCCGTGGCGACGACCAGCCGGGTCTTGCTGTCCGGGTCGGGCCAGGTCAGGCCGTCCGGGCGGGCCGGACCGTCGAACAGCGCCAACACCTCGTCGATCTCCGCGTCCGACCGGGCGGTGACCGTCTGCACCCGGGCGCCCCGGGCGTTCAGCGCGTCGGCGCAGGCCAGCACGGGAACCCGGGGCCGATCGGTGACGCAATGCTCACCGTCGGTGGCCGTCGGGTCGGTTGCGGCGTCGGTCGCCGGGCCGGTCTCGTTCCCGGTCGCGCCGCCGCAGCAGGCTCCGCCGCTCCCGCAGCCCCCGGGAGCGTCCCGCTCCGAACCGAGGGTGAGCAGCACCACGTCGTACACGGAAGGAGCCTCCTGCCTATCGCCGCGACCCCTGCCGGCCGCGCCGTCACTACTTGTTAACCTGACACCCCGGGCTCGCCAACCGGTCGCCACCTGGCACCCGAGCCTTCTGGAGGCGGAAAAGATGCCAGCGATCGTGCTCATCGGCGCTCAGTGGGGCGACGAGGGCAAGGGCAAGGTTACCGACCTGCTGGGTGAGCGGGTCGACTACGTCGTGCGCTACTCCGGCGGCAACAACGCCGGGCACACGGTGATCACCCCGGACGGCCAGAAGTACGCGCTGCACCTCATGCCCTCCGGCGCGCTGTCACCGAGCGCGATGATCGTCATCGGCAACGGCGTGGTGGTCGACCCGAAGGTGCTGCTCGCCGAGATCGACGGTCTCGCCGAGCGGGGCGTCGACGTGTCCCGGCTGCGGATCTCCGGTGACGCACACCTCATCATGCCGCACCACCGTGCACTGGACCGGGTGGTCGAGCGGTACCTCGGCTCGTCCCGGATCGGCACCACCGGCCGCGGCATCGGCCCGGCGTACGGCGACAAGGTCGCCCGGATGGGCATCCGGCTTCAGGACCTGCTCGACCCGGGCATCCTGCGTAAGAAGCTGGAACTCGCGCTGCGCGAGAAGAACCAGATGCTGTTCAAGGTCTACAACCGCAAGGCGATCGACCTTGAGGCCACCGTCGAGGAGTACCTGGCGTACGCGGAGCGGCTCAAGCCGTACATCGCGGAGACCCGGGTCATGCTCTGGGACGCCCTGGACCGCGGCGAGACGGTGCTCCTGGAGGGCGCCCAGGCCACCATGCTGGACATGGACCACGGCACGTACCCCTTCGTGACCTCGTCCAACCCGACCGCAGGTGGCGCCTGCGTGGGCGCCGGCATCCCGCCCACCGCGATCAGCAAGGTCATCGCGGTCAGCAAGGCGTACACCACCCGGGTCGGCTCCGGGCCGTTCCCGACCGAGTTGTTCGACGAGAACGGCGCGCACCTGCGCAAGATCGGCGCGGAGTACGGCACCACCACCGGCCGGGAGCGCCGCTGCGGGTGGTTCGACGCGGTCGTCGCCCGGTACGCCTGCCGCCTCAACGGCGTCACCGACCTGGTCATCACCAAGCTGGACGTGCTCACCGGGCTGGCCAAGGTGCCGATCTGCGTCGGCTACGAAATCAACGGTGAGCGGTTCGACGACATGCCGATGAGCCAGACGGACTTCCACCACGCCACGCCCATCTACGAGGAGCTCGACGGGTGGTGGGAGGACATCACCAAGGCCCGCACCGCCGATGAGCTGCCGGAGAACGCCCGCCGCTACATCGCCCGCATCGAGGAACTCTGCAAGACCAAGGTGAGCGTCGTAGGCGTAGGCCCCGGCCGAGACGAAAACGTCCTCCGACACCCCCTCCTCCCCTAACCCCCACCCCATCCGAGTCCTGTTGATCATGAAGTTATTGCCAATTGCTGCGGCGTGTCTTGGCAATAACTTCATGATCAACGCTGTTTGGCCGGCGCGTTATCCACAGGGTTCCCACGGTTGTCCACAGGGGTGTGTTTCGGGCTTTTGAGTGAGCCAGGGTGGCTGGATGGCTCCCTTGGACGTAGTACGGCGGATCGCGGCCGCGCGGGACGGAATTGTCACACTTGGGCAGGCGCGAGCTGCGGCCTGACCACGCATGAGGTGCAGCGGTTCTGTCGGGCCGGCCGCTGGCGTGCGGTGGCGCGGGGCAGCTATCTGGTGGACGCCGACCTTTACGACGGTTTACCTCGACGGGCGCAGATCAGGGCAGCGGTCGCCTCGTTCGGCCCCGCGGCTGCGGCCGTCCTCGCGACGGCGGCGGAGCTGCACGGCATAGCCGGTGTGCGAGCGACCGAGCTGATCCATCTGTCGGTGCCGGGCCAAGTCGCCAGGCCGGCCCGGCTCGCCCATCCGGAGGTGGTGGTCCATCAGTTGGTCGTTCCGCCCGAGCACCTCGTTCGGGTTGGTGGAATCAGCGCCACCGGGCCGCTACGAACCCTTGCTGACCTCAGCCTGCGCGTTGACCGCTATTCGGCGGTGAGCGTGCTGGACTCCGCGTTGAACCGCCGGCTGGTGACCGCTGATGACCTGCTCTTCGTCCCACGTCTCATTCGCGGGCGTCGCGGTGCGGTCGCGGCCCGCGGCTATCTTGCTGAGGCGGATGGGCGGGCGCAGTCGCCGCTCGAGACGCGTGCCCGGCTCCGTTGTGTCGACGGTGGGGTACCGCCTGATGTGCTGCAACTGGAGGTCCGCGATCTCGACGGTTACCTGCTGGGTATCGGTGACCTCGGTTGGCGGATTCACCGGGTCATCGCCGAGGCGGACGGTCGGGGCCCGCATGGTGTTCCCGAAGCCGCCTTCGCCGACCGACGCCGGCAGAATCGGCTGGTCAATGCCGGCTGGACCGTCCTCCGCTTCACCTGGTCGGACACTCTGCGCCCCGACTACATCCCGTGGACCGTCCGTCAGGCAATCGCCGCTGCACGACCCCGCTAACCCGCCACCCCCTGCCGCCCTCGTTGACCATGAAGTTGTTGTCACGACACGCCGACACGGCGGGCAATAACTTCATGATCAACTAGGGCGGCAGGCGGGACAGTAGGATGCGGGGTCGTGCGGGTTCTCTTGGTGGGTGGTGGCGGGCGGGAGCATGCTCTCGCGCTCGGGTTGGTGGCTGATCCGGCTGTTTCGGCGCTCGTTGCCGCGCCCGGTAACCCGGGGATCGCCTCGGTGGCTGAGCTGCGGACGGTGACCGCGACCGATCCGGCCGCGGTGGCGGCGCTGGCCGTGGAGACCGCAGCTGACCTGGTGGTGATCGGACCGGAGGCGCCCCTGGTCGCCGGGGTCGCCGACGCGGTACGCGCCAAGGGCATCGCCGTGTTCGGCCCGTCGGCCGAGGCCGCCCGGCTGGAGGGGTCCAAGGCATTCGCCAAGGACGTGATGACCGCCGCGAACGTGCCGACGGCGCGGGCGTACGTCTGCACGGACGAGGAGAGCACCGCTCGGGCGCTCGACGAGTTCGGCGCGCCGTACGTGGTGAAGGACGACGGGCTCGCGGCCGGCAAGGGCGTGGTGGTGACCGATGACCGGTCCGCCGCGTTGGCGCACGCCGCGGAGTGTGGCCGGGTCGTGGTCGAGGAGTTCCTCGACGGCCCGGAGGTCAGCCTTTTCGTGGTCACCGATGGCGAGGCGGCGCTGCCGCTGCTGCCCGCACAGGACTTCAAGCGGGTCGGCGATGGGGACACCGGCCCGAACACCGGCGGCATGGGTGCGTACGCGCCGCTGCCGTGGGCTCCGCCGGGCCTGGTCGACGAGGTGATGCGCGACGTCGTCCACCCGACCCTGGCCGAGTTGCGTCGCCGTGGCGCCCCGTTCGCGGGTCTGCTCTACGTCGGTCTGGCGATGACCGCCGCCGGTCCTCGGGTGATCGAGTTCAATGCGCGTTTCGGTGACCCGGAGACCCAGGTGGTGCTCGCGCTGCTGGAGACTCCGCTGGGTGGGCTGTTGCACGCGGCGGCCACCGGCACGTTGGCCGAGCATCCGCCGCTGCGCTGGCGGGACGGCGCCGCGGTCACCGTGGTGCTCGCGGCGCAGGGCTACCCGGCCGCGCCGCGTACCGGCGACGTGATCACCGGCGCGGACCGTCCGGGCATCATCCACGCCGGCACCGCCCTGCGGGCCGGCGACGGCGCGTTGGTGTCCGCCGGCGGCCGGGTCCTCTGCGGTACGGCCACCGGCGTCGACCTGGCCGCGGCGCGGGATGCCGCGTACGCGCTGGTGGACGGGGTGGAGCTGGCTGGCTCGCAGCACCGTACCGATATCGCCGCCGCTGCGGTCGAGGGCCGGATCACGATCCCTGGCTGAGAGTCGGGCCGGCGCCTCAGCCGTAGTAGCGGCGCAGTTCCCGGGCGAGCACCTTGCCGGTGGCGTTGCGGGGCAGGTATTTCACGAAGACCACGTCCCGGGGGACGGAGAACCGGGCCAGGTAGTGGCGGACGTACTCGCGGACCGCTTCGGGGTCGAGGGTTTCGCCGGGGTGCAGGGCGAGGAACGCGGCCAGTCGCTGGCCGTACTCTGGGTCGGGTACGCCGATCACGGCGGCCTCGCGGACCTGCGGCAGTTGGGCGAGCAGATCCTCCACCTCGGACGGGAAGACGTTCTCGCCGCCGGAGACGATCATGTCGTCGGCGCGGCCGTCGACGAAGAGCAGCCCGTCGGCGTTGAGTCGACCGAGGTCGCCGGTGTCGAGCAGCCCGTCGCGGGTCTCCCGGCTGGCACCGGAGGTGTAGCCCTCGAAGAGCATCTCGTTGCCGACGAAGATCCGCCCGACCCGTCCCTCGGGCACCGGCTGGCCGGCGTCGTCGAGGATCGCCAGGAGGGTGCCGTGTGGTGGCCGGCCGGCGGTGGTCGGCGTCTGACGCAGGTCCGGCGGTCCGGCGATGGACGCCCAGGAGACCTCGGTGGAGCCGTAGAGGTTGTACAGCACGTCCCCGTAGACGTCCATGAACTTCGGCGCCAACCCGCCGGGCAGGGCCGAGCCGCTGACCGCGACGACCTTGAGTTTGGGGCGCGGGTCCGGCGGGGGAACCTCCAGCAGCCGTTGCACCATCACCGGTACGGCGAACAGCGCGTCGCAGCGGTGTTCGACCAGGGCGGCGAGCGTGGCGGCCGGGTCGAAGCGGCGTTGCAGCACGATGGTGGCTCGTAGCGCGAAACAGACCTGGAGTGCGGCGAAGCCCCAGGTGTGGAAGATCGGTGCGGCGATCATCACGCGGTCCCTGGCGTGCAGGGGGATCCGGTCGATGATGGATACCAGCGGGCCGAAGCCGCTGGGCGTGGGCCGTCGGGCGCCCTTGGGTGCCCCGGTGGTGCCCGAGGTGAGCACGATGATCCGGCCGTCCCGCTCCGGCGGGTGCAGCTCGCCGGGCAGTGCTCCGACGACCAGTTCCTCGCGGGCGCGCTCGTCGAGGCGGGGCAGTTCGGCGGGGAGGCCGAGGACCCGATCGGCGAACTCGTCGTCGTGCACCAGCAGGCGGAGTCGCTGCTCCTCGGCGACGGTGGCCAGTTGGGCCGCGGAGAGGCCGGTGTTGACGAGGACCGCGTCGACACCCAGCAGGGTGGCCGCGACGATCGTCTCGATCAGCCCGTGGTGGTTGCGGCAGAGCACGCCGATCCGGTCGCCGGCCTGTACGCCGAGCCCGGCCCGCATCGATCGGGCCATGCGTTCGGCCCGGTCGAGGAGGTCCTGGTAGGTCAGCTCGTTGCCGTCCTCGTCGATGACCGCTGGTCGACCGGGGTCCCGCGCGGCTGCCTGGCGGAGTTCACCGGCGAGGCTCCACCCCCACGTGCGCAACGCGTTGAGCTGCGAGGCGATCCGGACCGGCCGGCCCGGGGTGAGCAGGCCGCGACGGGTCAGCGTGGCAACGATGAACGGCAGGTCCATGCCGCAGACCTCCTTCGGGGGCGGTACGCGGACAGGGCGGTGGCGCTCCCCGTCCGTCGGGGCGTCGTCCTTGATCATGCACCCGGCGTGGCACGAGACCCAGCCGGCGTCGGCGTGGGGTGACGAAGACGGCACGGATAGGTAGGAGTACGCCGCCGATCCCTTGGCCCGGCCCGAGCCGGAACGCCGAGGCGCCCGAGCGACAGCCGGGCCAAGGGACGGCCAACCGGAGGGTCAGCGAATCTGCATTCCGGAGATCGCCCTTGAGATGACCAGCCGCTGGATTTCGGAGGTGCCCTCGAAGATGGTGTAGATCTTGGCGTCGCGGTACCAGCGCTCGACCGGGTGGTCGCGCAGGAAGCCGGCTCCGCCGAGCAACTGCACCGCCTTCTCGGTGACCGACACCGCCACCTCACCGGCCTTGAGCTTGGACATCGAGCCCTCACCCGCGGTGAACGGACGGTTGTTGCGACCCATCCAGGAGGCCCGCCAGACGAGCAGACGCGCTGCGTCGATCTCCATCCGCATGTCGGCCAGCGCGAACGCGACCGCCTGGTTCTCGATGATGGGCCGCCCGAACTGGACCCGGTCCTTGGCGTAGTCCAGGGCGTACTCGTAGGCGGCCCGGGCCACGCCGAGCGCCTGCGCGCCCACGGTGGGTCGGGACAGCTCGAAGGTGCGCATCGCGGCCTGCCCGGTGGCCCGCCGACCGGAGCGGGCCCGGTCCAGGCGTTCCAGGAGGGCGTCGCGTCCGCCGAGCAGGCAACGGCCGGGTACGCGTACCCAGTCGAGGAACACGTCGGCGGTGTGCGACGCGCGCAGGCCGAGTTTGCGCAGCTTGCGGGTGGCGGCCAGGCCGGGGGTGCCCGGCGGTACGACGAACGCCGCCTGGCCCCGGGAGCCGAGCGTGGGGTCGACCGACGCGGTGACCACGTGCACTCCGGCTATGCCGCCGTTGGTGGCGTACGCCTTCTGGCCGTTCAGCACCCACTCGTCGGTGGCCTCGTCGTAGACCGCTCGGGTGCGCATCGCGCCGACGTCGGAGCCGGCCTCGGGTTCGCTGGTGCAGAACGCGGCGACGGCCGGCGAGTCGACGTCGCCGAAGCACTGTGGCACCCACTCGACCATCTGGTCGGGGGTGCCGGCGCCGTAGATGGCGGCGACGGCGAGCGAGGTGCCGAAGATGGAGAGGCCGATGCCGGCGTCACCCCAGAAGAGTTCCTCGCTGGCAATGGGCAGGGAGAGCCCGGTGGGATCGGCCCAGCAGGTGGCGAGGAACTCGAAGCCGTAGAGGCCGACCTTGGCGGCCTCCTGGATCACCGGCCACGGGGTGTCCTCGCGCTCGTCCCACTCGGCGGCGGCCGGGCGCACGACCTCGGCGGCGAAGCCGTGCACCCAGTCGCGTAGATCCCGCTGTTCCTCGTTCAGGTCGAGCGAGAACTCGGCCATGTCAGGCCTTGGGGATGTCGAACAGGTTGGCGATGTTGGCGGCGAGCCCGAGGTCGCCCTTCGCCTTCAGCTTGCCGGTCATGAACATCATCACCGGGTTGGCGCCACCGGAGACGATCTTCAGGAACTCGACCGGGCCCATGGTCAGGCTCAGCTTCGGGTCGTGCTGCGGGGTCTCGTTCACGTCGCACTTGCCGTCGGCGATGACCACCTCGTAGGTGTCGCTGCCACCGTCGGGGCGACCGGTGATGACCCAGTGGATGACCGCGTTGGTGGAGCCGGCCCGGTCCGCCCGGAACAGCGACGGCATCCGGCCGAACACCTCGCCCAGGACCTTGCCGCGCAGGTCGCCGGACATCACCTGGGCGATCTTGTCGTCCGGGGTGGACTTGACCAGCTGGGCGAACTCCTTGGGGCCGACGTTGGCGAACGTGGCCGGGTCGAAGTCAGTCATGAGGTGCGCCTTCCGGAAGATTTGGCTACTCGCGCGTAACCCTACGCACGAGTAGGTATGCTCGCAAGGTGTCCACCGCCCCCGCCTTCAAGCGCCTGCCACGGGCCGTCCGCGAGCAGCAGATGCTCGACGCGGCCGTGAAGGTCTTCTCCCGGCGCGGCTTCCACGCCGCCAGCATGGACGAGATCGCGGAGGACGCCGGCATCTCCAAGCCCATGGTGTACGCGTACCTCGGCACCAAGGAGGAGCTGTTCGTCGCCTGCCTGCACCGGGAGGGCACCCGGATGATGCAGGCCATCGCCGGTGCCGCCGCCCCCGACCTGCCGGCCGACGAACGGCTCTGGCGCGGACTGAAGGCGTTCTTCGGCTTCGTCGGCGCACACCGCGACGGCTGGGCGGTGCTCTACCGGCAGGCCCGGGGCGAGCAGCCGTTCGCCGGCGAGTTGGCCACGATGCGGGCCCGGCTCGTCGAGGTGGTCGCCGGGATGCTCGACCACGCGCTACGCGCCGAGGGCCGCGAGATCACGGCCGTCGACCTGGAGGTGGTCGCGTACGCGCTGGTCGGCGCGTCCGAGTCGTTGGCCGACTGGCTCGCGGATCACCCGGAGGCCGACCCGGAGAAGACCGCCACCCGGATGATGAACGTGGCCTGGCTCGGCGCCGGCCAGCTCCTGCACGGTGTCACCTGGCGCCCGCCGGCGGGCTGACCCGGACTTCACCGCACGTGGGTCCCACCCACCGGCTCGGCCATCGGTGCCGACCGCGCCGATCGGCGGCGCCTGCCGAACCAGCGCACCACCTCGACGACCAGGGCCATCGTCAGCGCGAGACCCAGGCCGAGCAGCAGGCCGCGCAGCGGATCCTGCTCGAACGCCATCCCGCCGAGGTAGCCGACCAGCCCCGAGTAGAGCCCCCAGGAGCCGGCGGCGAGGGCGTCGAAGGCCAGGAAGCGTCGACGCGGATAGTGGACGGCCCCCATGGTGAGGGTGACCGCGGTCCGGCCACCCGGCACGTAACGGGCGACGGTGAGGATCAGACCGCCCCGGGTGGCGATTCCCCGGCGGGCACGCTCGACGGCGGCCCGGCGCCGGCCGTCGGCCGGGAGCCGGTCGAGCAGCCGGGTGCCACCGCCTCGCCCGATGGCGTACGAGATGTGGTCGCCGACCAGCGCACCGGCGGCGGCCACCAGGATCACCGCGGGCAGGTACGGCGCGCCGGAGGCCGCGAACACCCCGGCGGTGATCACCGCTGTCTCGCTCGGCACCACCGGGAAGAAACCGTCGAGCACCGCGATCGTGAAGATCGCCAGGTACACCCACGGCGAGGACATCGTCTGATGCAGCAGGTCGAGCAGATCCATGGTCCCGATGCTGGTGCCGGCGACGGCTCCCGCCATCGGCCAGTGGTCAGCCGCGCGGGATGACTTAGGTAGCGTCCGGCCCGGACGGCGGGTAGGGGTCTTCCCCCACCGCACCCGGGTCTGTCCGTCGCCGCGGCCCGATCCGCCGGTGAGGCCCTACGCTCGCTGCGTGGCCTCCAGCGCCGTCGTGCTTCGGCGGGTCGTCGAGCGGTACGCCCCGTGGCTGCTCGCTGTCGTGGTCGCCGCCGCCGTCTGGGCCAGTGCGACCGGCGCGATCGGGGTCCGCTCGCCGCTGCCGCCCGTCGTCGCGCTGCTCGTCGCCGTGGCCTCCGGTTGGGCCGCCAGCCTGGTTCGGACCCGGCGCTGGCCGCTGTTCCTGGCCGCTGCGGTCGGCTGGTTGGTGCTCGCCGCCGCGGCGCCCGGGGTCGTCGCCTCGTACCAGGCGGGCCTGCGGCTGCGTGGTCGGCGGCTCACCGACTTCCTCCTCGGAGCCGCCCTCGTGCTGGCCGGTGGGGTGCTGGTCGGGCTGGAGGTGGGCGGCGTGCGTCGGCTCACCACCGCCACCCTCGGCAACGTGCTGCTGCTCGTCCTCTGGCTGGTCGGGTTTCCCCTGGTCCTGGGTCTCTGGGTGCGGGCGCGCCGGGACACGCTCGCCGCGCTACGGGACCGGGCCGAGCGCCTGGAACGCGAGCAGGAGGCCCGTGCCGACCGGGTCCGCGCCGAGGAACGGACCCGGATCGCCCGGGAGATGCACGACGTGGTGGCGCACCAGGTGTCGCTGATGGTGGTGCACGCCGGCGCGTTGGAGGTGACGGCCGCCGACCCGGCGACGGTCGAGGCCGCCGCGCTGATCCGCAGGACCGGCCGGCAGGCGCTCACCGACCTGCGCGAGGTGCTGGGCGTGCTGCGGCAGGGCGGTCCGACCACGGTGCCGGAGCGCGGGCTGGACGCCCTGGACGAGCTGATCGGGGAGTCCCGCTCCGCCGGACTCCGGGTACGGCGGCGGGACGAGGGCGTTCCCGCGGCGCTGCCCGCAACGGTGGGGCGCACCGCGTACCGGGTGGTCCGAGAGGCGCTGACCAACGTGCGCAAGCACGCCGCCGACGCCGAGACGACGGTCTGTCTGCGGTACCTGCCCGACGGGTTGGAGGTGGCGGTCCGCAACGGCCCGTCCGGAGCCGGGCAATCTCTACCCGGTGCCGGGCAGGGGTTGCTCGGGCTGCGCGAGCGGGTGGAACTGCTCGGCGGACGGCTGGAGGCGGCGCCGGCGGACGGCGGGTTCCTGGTCCGGGCCCTGATCCCGGTGGAGGGTGCGGCGTGATCCGGGTGGTGGTGGTGGACGACGAGCAACTCGTCCGGGCCGGGCTGCGACTCATCCTGGAGGCGGCCGAGGACATCACGGTGGTGGGCGAGGCCGCGGACGGCGCCGGCGCGCTGGAGCAGGCCCACCGGTTACGCCCCGACGTCGTGCTGCTCGACGTGCGGATGCCGGGCGTCGACGGGCTGACCGTCGCGCCCGACGTGATCGCCGCCGGCCCGAAGGTGATCATGCTGACCACCTTCGACGTCGACGAGTACGTGCACCGGGCGCTGCGGGCCGGGGCGGTGGGTTTCCTACTCAAGGACACTCCGCCCCGCGAGCTCACCGCCGCCGTCCGCACGGTGGCCGCCGGGAACGCGATGCTCGCCCCGACGGTGACCCGGCGCCTGATCAGCTCGTTCGCCGAGCGTGGTCCGGCCCGTCGGGACGCGGCGCGCCGACGGCTCGCCCCGCTCACCGCGCGCGAGCTGGAGATCGTCCGGGAGGTGGCGCGCGGGCTTGGCAACGCGGAGATCGCCCGGCGGCTCGCGATGAGCGAGGCCACCGTGAAGGCGCACGTCAGTCGGGCGCTGGCGAAACTTCAGGCGGGCAACCGGGTGCAACTGGCGATCCTTGTGCACGACGCTGACCTGCTGTGACGGGTGGCAGGCCGATCGAGCCCGGTCAGTGGCGGGCGGCGGCGTGGCGGTGTGCCCGGCGGCGCAGCCAACGGACGCCCTCGATGCCCAGCGTGACGATCACCGAGAGGCCGATCCCGGCGAGGATTCCCCTCACGGGGTGGCGCTCGAAGGCCAGCCCACCGAAGTAGCCGAGCAGACCGCAGTACAGGGCCCAGCTGACCGTCGCGATCGCGTCGTACAGCAGGAACGACCGGCGTGGATAACGCACCGCGCCCATGGTGAGGGTGACCGCGGTCCGGCCGCCCGGCAGGTACCGGGAGGTGGTCAGGATCAGCCCGCCGCGCCGGTCCAGCGCGCGTCGGGCCCACTCCGAGCTGGCCCGCCGGCGGCTGTTGTCGGGAAACCGGGCGAGCCGGTTCGCGCCGCCGCCGCGCCCGATGGCGTACGAGATGTGGTCGCCGGCGCAGGCGCCCAACGCGGCGGCGACGATCACCGCCGCCAGGTTGGGGTTGCCGCCGGTGGAGAGCACGGCGGCGGTGATGACGGCCGCCTCGCCGGGTACGGCCGGGAAGAACGCGTCGACCGCCGTGAGCCCGAAGATCAGCAGATACACCCATGGCGAGGTGACCAGCTGTCGGAGCAGGTCGAGCACGGAGTCCATGCACTCATGCTCGCCGGGTGCGACCCGCCCGGTGGCCGAGTCGGCGGATCACCCGCGTTCGACCAGGGCCTCAGACCGGGTAGGCCAGGGCCGGTGCGGCGAGCAGCGGGCCGTGCGTGGCCTTGTCGTCGGCGGTGGGGCCGTGCGAGGTCAGCACCACCGGCGTGTTCAGCTCGGCGCGTACCGCCTCCGCCCAGTCGGGCGGCGGGTCGTCGTACAGCGGGCGGGAGCGCAGCAGCCGGGCGGTGAGCGCGGCCTGCCGGTCCAGGTCGCCGGGCGGGCCCGGGGTGAGCCGGTCGGTCGTGTCGTAGCGGCGGCAGATCCGCAGGCCGGGGCCGGCGAGGTCGAGGTGGGTCAGCGCCAGGCCGTCGACGCCGCCCGCCGCGGCGAGGGCGTACCGGTGGGCGACCGCGTCGAAGTGGCCGAACCGGAACCGGCCCTGCCACGGGTTCGTGGCGTTGTGGTGGTCGGTGAACGGCAGGCTCGGGTCCTCGGTCACCAACGGGCCGTGCCCGTGCCGGGTGGTGACCACGCGGAGCACCCCGATCCGGGTCACGTCGCCGGACCGGCCCGCCTCGGCGAGCAGACTGTCGGCGTTGGCGAACGTGGTGGTGCTCCACGTCGTGTACGGGTGGAAGCCGTGCCACTCGTCGAGCAGTACGCCCTGTGCGCCCTCGAAGACACAGGTTCCGGCGCGCAGCGCCCCGGCGAGCCAGGTCTCGTCGACGATCGCGACCCGCCCGGCGAACCCGGTGAAGGCGGGCAGGCAGTCCTCGACCGGCGGTGCGTCCAGTGGGCCGAGTTCGGCGGTCAGCCGGTCCCGCAGGGCGGTCAGCCTGCGACGCAGCAGCGCCGGACGGTGGCAGTCGGCGACCCGGGGTGCCTCGTCGGGGTGGGCGAGACCGTACGCGACGGCCTCGCCCACCCCCAGCCCGCAGGAGCCGTGCCGGTCGGCTCCCCGGGCGATCTCCCGGGCCTGGTTGGCGGCCCGGTGGTACGGGGTGGCGAGCAGCGCGTCCCCGTCGACGGTCAGCCGGTCGAGCGCGTCGGGCACCCCGACCGTGGCGAGATGGTCGGCCTCGGCGGCCAGCGCCAGCGGGTCCACCACCACGTGCCGCGACAGGTGCGTACGGACCCCGGGATGGAAGGTTCCGGCGCCGAACTGCGCGAACGTGTGGTGCCGCCCGTCGCGCAGCACGACGTTGTGCGCCGCCTGCGCGCCCCCGTTGAAGCGGACCACGGTGTGCACGGGGCGGGTGGCGCAGAGCCAGTCCACCACCGTGCCCTTGCCCGCGTCGCCGTAACCGAGGTCGACCACCGCCACGTGCCTCACAGCCTGGTCACCCCACCACCGGTGTCGCGGAACGCCGGCAGTGTCGACACTTCGGCCCGCCGGCCCCGCCCGAGACGGGCCAGAGCCTTGGACACGGTGCCGGTGGCGCCGGACCCGGAGCGGTCCAGGTGGCGAAGGCCCTCGTCCAGGTCGATGGCCTGTTCACCGAGGCCGATGGTGAGCGCGATGGTCTCGCAGACCGCGTCGAGGTCGTCGAGCACGACGGTGTTCTGCCCGAGCAGGTCCCGCCAGAAGTCGAGCACCTTGGCGTTGCCGGCGTAGTGACTGCCGGCGGGAAGCAGGTAGTAGGTGTCCCAGCGGCGGCTCACCTCGTCGACGACCTGCCGCAGCGGCACGTCCTCGGCCAGGTCGTCACCGATCAGGCCGGCCACCTCACGGGCCTTCGCCCGCGGGTACGCCAGCTCGTCGCCGATGATGAACAGGTAGCCGCGCCGGCCGCGCTTCTCCCAACTGTCGGTGACGGTGTGCCGGGCCATGAAGTACATGGCCAGCTCGTACGACTCGGTCATCTGCCCGCCGCCACCGCCCTCCAGCACGATCCGGCCGAGGTCGTCGTCCATCCGGTTGTCCGACTCGAACTGGCTCACCTGCAACGGCACCCGGTCGCAGGTGGCGTCCCCGATCGCGCCGAACATGATCTGCGGATCGCTGGCGTAGCCCTGCCGTTGCAGCAGCCCGAGCAGCTGCGGCAGCTTGGTCTGCAGGACGCGCGGTACCTTGCCCATCGAGCCGGTCACGTCGAAGAGCACCGCGATGGGCGTCGACCGGGGGTGTTCGGCGGAGTCCCGGCTCTCACGGGTCGCGCCCCGGGGGTCGAGCGCGGGGTGCACGGTGCGGGCTCCACTGTCGCTGTAGGAGAAAGCGCTGCGGCCGGTGGAGCGCCGGTAGCGGTCGGCGGCGTCGTACACGTCGGTGGACCAGATTCCACTGCCCATGACAGCTCCTTATGGGGTGAGGGCGAAGGGGCGGAAGGTGCGTGGCCCGTACAGCCGGTCCAGCACCTGGTCGAGTTCGCGGAGCAGGCGCCAGGCGTCGTCGGGCCGGGCGACCAGGGGTCGCTGCCGGCAGCCGTCGGCGAAGTCGAGCAGCTCGCGGGGCGCCTGACGGTTCATCAGCGAGGTCATGCAGCGGCTGGCCATCGCGATGTCGGTGCCCGGCCCGCAGGGCAGCTTCTGGAAGACCTCGGGCGGATACCAGTCCTCCTGGCCGGGCACCAGCGCTGGGACAGTGGTTCCCACGGGTGCGGAGAAGCACCAGTCGACCAGCACCACGCCGTGGGCGTCCGGCTCGATCAGCACGTGTCGCGGCAGGACGGCGCCGTGCACGATTCCCGCTCGGTGGGCCAGACCGAGCACCACCAGCAGCCGCCGCCACATCCAGGCAACGTCCCGGGCGTCCAACCCGTCGGGGTACGCGCGCCGCACCTCGTCGAGGTCGTGCAGGCCGGGCGCGGTGGCGAGCACGTTGATCCGCCGTTCGGCGCCGGTCGCGGCGTCCGAGTGCCGGAACTCGTCGACGAGTCGGGGCACGTACGGCAGGTAGCGCGGGTCGCCACGCTCGGCGATGGTGCACAGCGCGTACGCCTCGCGGGCCATCAGGTCGTTGTCGGTGGGCCGCCGGGGGAGCTTGAGCAGCCGGTCGTCGCCGACGTCGTAGAGGTCGGCCAGGTCACCGGAGTGGACCGGCACGCCGAGTCGGTAGTCGCCGAGGACGGTGACCTGTCGGGCCTGCCACCGGGTGGTGACGTGGATGAACGCGTCGAGGGCTTCGGCGCGTACCGCCGGGTCGGCCGGCAGGCGGTCGGGGTGCAGGGCCGCGACCAGCTCGCGGTAGCGCCGGGCCGGCTGGTCCGTGCCGAACAGGTCGGCGTCGGTGCGGGCCGCCGTGACCAGGCGGATGGCAGCCGTCGTCCTCACCGCACCGTCTCCTCGCGGGCCGGCCGCAGCAGCGCCGGGTGCAGCAGCCGGGCGTCGCCGGCCCGGTAGAGCCGGGCGCGGGGGCCGCCCCGGGCGCACCGCGCTCGGTGCTGGCGCCCGTGCTCTCCACGAAGCCCGGCACGGAGAGCACCTTGCGGTGGAAGTTGCCCGCGTGCAGCGGGTGACCCCAGACCGTCTCGTAGACGGCTCGCAGCTCGCTGATCGTGAACTCGGCGGCGAGGAAGCGCGTGGCGAGCGGGGTGTACTCCAGTTTGGACCGGGCCCGTTCCAGCGCGTCGTCGATGATCCGGCCGTGGTCGAAGGCGAGCTGCCGGCTGGTCAACGCGGTCACCGGAAGCCAGATCGCCTCGTCGGCGTCGGTGCCGGCGGCCGGGTCCGGCAGGTCGGGGGCGAACGCGAGGTGGGCGATCGAGACGACGCGCATCCGCGGGTCGCGGCCGGGCGCGCCGTAACTGCCCAACTGCTCCAGGTGTACGCGGCGCAGCCCTTCGCCGCCGAGCCCGGTCTCCTCGGCCAGCTCCCGTCGGGCGCCGGCGATCAGGTCCTCGTCGGGGCGGACGAAGCCGCCGGGCAGCGCCCAGTGCCCCTCGAACGGCGCCTGGCCACGGCGGATCAGCAGGAGGTGCAGCGCGTCGTCGCGGATGGTCAGTGCCACCACGTCGACGGTCACGGCGACCGACGGGTAGGCCCGTGGGTCGTACGCCTTCAGGAAGTCCTGCTCGTCAACCATGTCTCTCTCATTCTGAGAACATCTCGTTGTGAGAAGAACCTAGCGCACGCGAACGCCCCTGCCAAGCCCGAATCCGGATTGGCAGGGGCGCGTCAGCGCACGAGACCCGCCAGGTGCGGTCGGCCGCGCGAGTCGTGCAGGGCGAAGCCGCCGTCCGGCAGAAGGGCGAAGCTCACCGTGCTCGGTAGCGGCACGGGCACCTTGAAGGCGACCTCGACGGTGTAGGCGTCCGGCAGCCGGGACTCCAGCGCGGCCAGGCAGCGCGCCTTGCTCCACATGCCGTGCGCGATCGGCCGGCGGAAGCCGAACAGCCGCGCCCCGAGCAGGGACGTGTGTATCGGGTTGTGGTCCCCGGAAACTCGCGCGTACCGCGTGCCGACGCGGGGTTCCACCCGCCAGCGAGCCGTGGCGTCCGGCGCCTCCGGGCGTCCGCCCCGATCGCGCGCCTCGCCGCCGCTGGGCTTACGCTCCCGACCCAGGTACGTCGAGACGCCGCGCCAGACCTCCTCCCCGGCGACCGAGCCGACCAGGACCACGTCCACCTGCCGCCCCCGGTCGTGCGGGCGCAGGTTCTCCGCGTACGTCGTGAGGTCGAGAGTCTCGTCGGCGGTGATCGGGCGGTGCACGGTGATCCGGTTGCCGATGTGCACGACACCGGTCAGCGGGATGGGAAACCCCGGCATGGTCATCAGTCGCAGGGACAGCGGGAAACCCATGACGTGCGGGAACGTGGCCGGCAGTCGATCGGTGAGCCGGAATCCGCAGACCCGGTCGTAGTCGGCCAGATGCGCCCGGTCGACGGTCACCCCGCCCACGGCCACCTCGACCGCCGGCAGGCCCGGCCCCCGCCGCCCACCGCCGAGGCCCGGCAGCGCACCGAGCACGGCCCGCCGGTAGAGCGCCCCGGCCGCCGGCATCCGGGGCAGCGCGACCCGCTCCCGGGCACCGGTTTCGGTGCGCCCGGCCGGACCGCCGCCGGAGAGGTCGTGCGTCTGCTCAAGGCTCAGGTCCTGCCCCGAGGGTTCCGGCCTGTGGATCGCGTCCAGGATCTCCCGCGACAGGATCTCGGTGGGGCCGTCGGTCAGCTCGTGGACCGACAGGTCGTCCGGGCCCTCCGCCGGCTTTCTTCTCCTTGCCATCACGCCCCCAGCAGACTCTGGCCGCAGACCCGGACCACGTTGCCGCTGACCGCGCCGCTGGCCGGCCAGGCCAGCCAACCGATCGTCTCGGCCACGTCCACCGGCAGTCCGCCCTGGGCGAGGCTGTTCATTCGCCGCCCGGCCTCGCGGACCACCAGCGGGATGCGTGCGGTGAGCCGGGTCTCGATGAAGCCGGGGGCCACCGCGTTGACGCTGATGTCCCGCTCGCGCAGGACCGGGGCCAGCGAGTCGACCAGCCCGATCACGCCGGCCTTGCTGGTGGCGTAGTTGGTCTGCCCCCGGTTGCCGGCGATCCCGGCGATCGAGGAGACCGCGACGATCCGGCCGCCCGCCGGGATCAACTCCCGCTCCAGCAGCACGTCGTTGATCCGCTCCTGGCTGGACAGGTTGACGTCGATGACCTGGTCCCACCGGTCGGCGTCCATCCGGCCGAGCGTCTTGTCCCGGGTGATGCCGGCGTTGTGCACCACCACGTCGACCCGGCCGTGCCGGCTCGCCAGGTGGTCGGCGAGCCGGGTCGGCGCGTCCGGTGCGGTCAGGTCGAGCTGCACGGCGGTGCCGCCGATCTCGTTCGCCACGGCGGCGAGCGCATCCCCGGCCGCCGGGACGTCCAGCGCCACCACCTGCGCGCCGTCGCGGGCGAGCACCTTCGCCAGCGCCGCGCCGATCCCCCGGGCGGCGCCGGTGACCAGCACGACCTGCCCGTCCAGTGGGCGGTCCCAGTCGGTCGGGGCACTGGCCGCGCCGGCACCGACCCGGATGACCTGCCCCGAGACGTACGCGGACCGTCCGGACAGGAGGAACCGGAGGGTCGATTCCAGGCTCGTGCGGGTGGCGCTCTCGGCGCGGGTCACGTAGACGAGCTGCGCGGTGATGCCCCGGCCGAACTCCTTGCCGATGCTGCGCACCAGCCCCTCCAGGGCGCGCTGGGCGGTCGCCTCGCGGGGCGTCGCGCACTCGCCCGGAGGTGTGCCCAGCACGATCACCCGGCCGCTGGGCAGCACGGCCCGGGCCTGCGGGTGGAAGAAGTCGTAGAGCTGGCGCAGCACGGTCGAGTCGGTGATCCCGGTGGCGTCGAAGAGCAGTGCGCCGTACCGCTGGGGGGTGTCGGCGGCGGCGTCGGCGGCCGGGTCGGCCAGCTCGACCCCGGCGGCGGTCAGGATCTCGGCGACCGGTTCGGCGAGCCGGCCGCCGGTGGCCGAGCCGAGCAGGGCCGGCCCGGCCAGCAGGGGGTCGCCGGGGTGATGTCGGCGCAGTCGGGGCGGGTCGGGCAGCCCGAGGCGCTTGACCAGCGCGCGGCCGGCGGCCGATTGGACGAAGCTCGCGTACCTGTCGGTCATGGGCGTAGCCTACTGGCGAGTAGGGTTCGAGCAACACATCTCGGAGGAGGCGGATCGTGCAGAGCATCCGGCGGGTCGCGGTCATCGGGGGCAACCGCATCCCCTTCGCCCGTTCCAACTCCCGCTACGCGGACGCGTCCAACGCGGACCTGCTCGGCGCGGCGCTGGACGGTCTGATCGCCCGGTACGGGCTGGCCGGACAGCGGGTCGGCGAGGTGGTGGCCGGCGCGGTGCTGAAGCACTCCCGCGACTTCAACCTCACCCGCGAGGTCGTCCTCGGGTCCCGCCTCGACCCGCACACCCCGGCATACGACATCCAACAGGCTTGCGGCACCGGCCTGGAGGCGGCGATCCTCGTCGCCAACAAGATCGCTCTCGGCCAGCTCGACGTGGGCATCGCCGGCGGTGTCGACACCACCTCGGACGCGCCCCTCGCGGTCAACGAGGAGATGCGGCGCACGTTGGTCAAGCTCAACTCCGCCCGCACGCTCGGCGAGCGGCTGAAGATCGCCGCGAAGCTGCGCCCGCTCCAGCCGTTCAAGCCGGAGATCCCGCGCAACGCCGAGCCGCGTACCGGCCTCTCCATGGGTGACCACGCCGCCCGCACCGCGCTGCGCTGGCAGATCGACCGGCGCTCCCAGGACGAGCTGGCGTTGCGTTCGCACCAGCGGCTCGCCGCCGCGTACGACCGGGGCTTCTTCGACGACCTGATGACGCCCTACCTGGGGCTCACCCGCGATCAGAACCTCCGCCCGGACACCAGCCTGGAGAAGCTCGGCTCGCTCCGGCCGGTCTTCGGCACCCGCGGCCCGGACGCCGAGCAGGCCACCATGACGGCCGGCAACTCGTCGCCGCTCACCGACGGAGCCTCCACCGTCCTGCTGGCCAGCGAGGAGTGGGCGGCGGCGCACAACCTGCCCGTGCTGGCCTGGTTCAGCTGGTCGGAGACGGCGGCGGTGGACTTCGTGCACGGCGACGAAGGGCTGCTGATGGCCCCCGCGTACGCGGTGCCCCGGATGCTGGCCCGTGCCGGGCTGACGCTGCAGGACTTCGACTACTACGAGATCCACGAGGCGTTCGCCTCGCAGGTGCTGGCCACCCTGGCCGCCTGGGAGTCGCCGGAGTTCTGCAAGGACCGGCTCGGCCTGGACACCCCGCTGGGCGCGATCGACACCGACCGGCTCAACGTCAACGGCTCGTCGCTGGCCGCCGGGCATCCGTTCGCCGCCACCGGCGGGCGGATCGTGGCGACGCTGGCCAAACTGCTGGCCGAGAAGGGTGGCGGACGCGGCCTGATCTCCATCTGCGCCGCCGGTGGCCAGGGCGTCACGGCGATCCTGGAGCGCTGAGCGCGCCGATCGTCCCTTACCGGGGCACCCGCCAACCGGCGTTAACGCTCCGTTCAGAAGTCGGCCCGCTGGTGGAGGGCTGACCACGCGATGGTGATCGCTGCTGAACGTGATTACTCCTGCGTGCGGAACGGGGCCGTAACACCATGGAGTCGCCCACCCTGTCGGTGGTCATCCCGATGTTCAACGAGACTGCCGTCATCCGGCTCTGGTCACCCGGCTGCGGTCGGTGCTCGACGCGCTCGCCGTCGACTACGAGGTGGTGGCCGTCGACGACGGCAGCCGGGACGACACCGTGTCGGTGCTCTCCGACCACGGTCGGGACTGGCCGCAGCTGCGCGTGATCCGCCTGCGGCGCAACAGCGGCCACCAGGCGGCGTTGACCGCCGGGCTGCAGCGGGCCGCCGGCCGGTGGGTGGTGAGCCTCGACGCCGATCTCCAGGACCCGCCGGAGGTCATCGCCGAGATGCTCCGGGTGGCCCGCGAGGACGATGTGGACGTGGTCTACGGCGTCCGCGCCGACCGCAGCACCGACACTGCCTTCAAGCGCAACACCGCCCGGGTCTACTACTGGCTGATGCGCCGGCTCGTCGGCGGTGAGCTGCCCGCCCAGGCCGGCGATTTCCGGCTGCTCAGCCGGGACGTGATCGAGGTGCTGCGGCGGCTGCCCGAACGCGCCCCGGTCTACCGGCTGCTGGTGCCGTCGCTCGGCTTTCCCAGCGCCGAGGTGCGCTACGTCCGCGCGGCGCGGGCCGCCGGGGAGACGAAGTACCCGCTGCGTCGGATGGTCGCCCTCGCCTGGGAGAGCACGGCGAGCTTCTCCGCGGCGCCGCTGCGACTGGCCACCTGGCTGGGGATGTGCAGCTTCCTGCTCTGCCTCGTGCTGATCGCGTTCGGCATGGTCGTGCACGTATCCGGCGCCACGATCCCCGGCTGGACGTCGATGTTCGTCGCGGTGCTGCTGCTCAGCGGCGTGCAGTTGGTCTGCCTCGGCCTGCTCGGCGACTACGTCGGCCGGATCTACGCCACCCTGCAGAACAGGCCCGCCTTCCACGTGGGGTTCGACTCCCACGACGGCGTGGGTGGCACCGCGACGAACGCGCCCGACCGAACCGGTGACGGGTCACGCACACCAGCCGTCGGCGTCCATGGCTGACACCCTGCTCGCCGAGCGGGTCGACACACCGACGTCGGCGTCACGTCGCAACATCCTCGTGCCGGCACTCGCCGGGATGCCCTGGCTGCTCGCCGTCGCCGCACTGCTCCTGCTCTGGTGGCGCGGCGGCGTGCCGGTCCCCGACCTCGCCCGGTACGCCGGTTACTGGACCTTCGCCCTGGTGCTTCCCGGGACGCTGGTGCACCGCGCGCTGCGCGGCGGCCGGGGCAACCTGCCGGAGGACCTCGCCCACGGCGCGGCCACCGGTCTGCTGCTCGAACTCGTCGCCTGGGCGTCGGCCGCGGCGACCGGCCAGCAGTCACTGCTGCGGTGGTGGCCGCTGCCGCTGCTCGTCGCCTTCGCCGCCGTACCCCGGCTGCGCCGGCACTGGCGGGTCGGCGAGCGCCGGCCGCTTCCCCTCGCGTGGCACTGGGCGATGGGCGCGGCTCTGCTGCTGGTGCTGGCCTGGGGTTACACCCAGTGGCGGCTGGTCCCGCTGCCGCCGGTCGATGGCTACTACTACCAGGACCTGCTCTACCACCTGGGGCTGGTGCAGGAGCTGACCCGGGCGATGCCGTTCGAGTTGCCGCACGTGGCGGGTGAGGAGTTGCGCTACCACTACCTCTCCGACGCCCACCTGGCCGCCGGGAGCATGATCACCGGCAGCGCACCGCCTGTGGTGCTGCTGCGGCTCTGGCTGGTGCCGGTGATCGGTACGGCGGTGGTGCTCGCGGCCGGGCTCGTCCGGGACCTGAGCGGCGCCGTCTGGACCGGTCCGGTGGTCGCCGTCGCCGGTTTCGTCGGGGGCACGGTCACGCTCGCCTCGCCCGTCGGGGCGTCGGGTGAGCTGCCGCTGTCGTACGCCAGCCCGTCCCAGACGTACGTGCTGGTGCCGTTGCTGCTGCTCACCGGGCTCTGCGTCGACGTTGCCCGGGGGCGTGACCTCGGGCCGGCCTGGCCGCTGGTCCCTGCGCTCGGGCTGGCCTGTGCGGGGGCGAAGTCCAGCGCCCTGCCGCCGCTGATCGCCGGCCTGGGTCTCACCGCCGCCGTCGTCTGGTGGCGGGACCGGCGGGTGCCACGCCCCGCGCTGGTGGCGCTGGCCTGCCTGGTGGCGGCGATGGCACTCGGTTTCCGACTGTTCGCCGGCGGCGGGGCCTCCACACTGCGGGTGCAGGCCCTGGCGCTGCTGCACTTCATCGGCCCGTACGCCGAGACCCTCGGTCGGGGTGACGGGATCTGGCCGGCCGCGCCGCTGCCGCCGGGCATCGACGACGGCGGTGCTCTCGGGTGGCTGTTGGCGTTCGCCCTGGTGGGGTGGTGGGTGCTGGGTCAGGCGCCGCGATGGGTGGGGATGGCCCTGCTCGCCGACCGGGAGCGCCGGGCCGACCCGGCCGTCTGGCTGCTCGCCGGCACGGTGCTGGCCGGTGCCGCCACCACCTGGGTGTTCCAGCACCCGTCGGTCAGCCAGATCTACTTCTGGATGGGTGTCATCCCGGTCGGTGTGGTGCTGACCGCCTGGTCGCTCGCGGCGGCCCGGGTGCCGTGGACGGTGCTGACGGCGACCGCGGGCGTCGGCGCGTTGATGGCGCTCGCCGCGGCCGGCACGGTGGTGGGTCTCGCCGTGCCCACGATCGACCGTCCCGTTCCGCCGAGCGTCGAGGGGTGGCTGCGGGCGCTGGGCGCCTCGGCGGCCGGGTACGCGCTGTTCGTGGTGGTGGCCGCGGCCCTCGCCGTGGTGGTGGCCGCGCTGTGGCGGCGGCGGGTACCGGCACCGGACGGCCGTCGGCGGGCGGTGCCGGTGGCGATGGCCGGCATCACCGCCGCGCTGCTCGGCGCCAGCGTCGCGCTCGTCCTGGCCGGGACCGTCCGCTCCGTGCTCAGCGAGCCGGTGCCGGCGAGCGGGCCGCAGCCGTACGCGTTGACGGCCGACGAGATGCGCGCGGCGTTGTGGCTGGACGGGCATGCCGCCGACGACGACGTGATCGCCACGAACGTGCACTGCCAGCCGGTGCCGACCAGCCCGCACTGCGACGCCCGCGCGTTCTGGGTGACCGGTCTGGGCGGGCACCGGGCGGTCGTGGAGAGCTGGGGCTACACCGACGCGGTCGTGGCCGCGCACGGTGTGGCGAACCTGGGGTACGCCCGGCAGAGCTTCCCCGACCAGGACCTGTTCGCGCTCAACGAGCGGGTATTCGCCGCCCCGGATGCGACCGACCTGGAGCTGCTCCGCACGCGCCACGGTGTCCGGTGGCTCTTCGCGGACACCAGGGCGGGCGCCGTGTCCCCGGAGCTGGCCCGGCTCGCCCCGGTGCGGCTGGTCGCCGGCACGGTCACCGTCCACGAGCTGAGCAACCCTTGACGGCCCGGCCCGGCCCGGTCCGGGTGCTGGCCAGCACGTGCGGGACAATGAGGTACGTGACGACGATCCCCAACGTGCTCGCCAACCGGTACGCCTCGCCCGAGTTGGTCGCCCTCTGGTCGCCCGAGGAGAAGGTCCGGATGGAGCGGCGGCTCTGGCTCGCCGTGCTCCGCGCCCAGCGCGATCTGGGCGTACCGGTGCCGGACGGTGTGGTCGAGGCGTACGAGCGGGTGCTCGACCAGGTCGACCTCGCCTCGATCGCGGAGCGGGAACGGGTGACCCGGCACGACGTGAAGGCCCGCATCGAGGAGTTCAGTGCGCTCGCCGGGTTCGAGCACGTGCACAAGGGGATGACCTCGCGGGACCTCACCGAGAACGTCGAGCAGCTCCAGGTGCGTGCCTCGCTGGAGTTGATCCGGGACCGGGTGGTGGCCACCCTGGCCCGGCTGGCCTGGCTGGCGTACGAGCACTCCGAGCTGGTGATGACCGGCCGCTCGCACAACGTGGCGGCGCAGGCCACCACGCTGGGCAAGCGCTTCGCGTCGGCGGCGGAGGAACTGCTGATCGCGTACGAGCGGCTGGAGGAGCTGATCGCCCGCTACCCGCTGCGCGGGATCAAGGGCCCGGTCGGCACGTCCGCCGACCAGCTCGACCTCTTCGACGGCGACGCCGACAAGGTGGCCGACCTGGAGCGCCGGGTCGCCGAGCACCTGGGCTTCTCGCGGGTGCTGGACAGCGTGGGGCAGGTCTACCCGCGGTCGTTGGACTTCGACGTGCTGGCCGCGTTGGCGCAGGTCGCCGCCGCGCCGTCGTCGCTGGCCACCACGATCCGGCTGATGGTCGGTCAGGAGTTGGTCACCGAGGGCTTCAAGCCGGGCCAGGTCGGCTCCAGCGCGATGCCGCACAAGATGAACACCCGCTCGTCGGAGCGGGTGAACGGCTTCGCGGTGATCATCCGGGGTTACCTGTCGATGGTCGGCGAGCTGGCCGGTGACCAGTGGAACGAGGGGGACGTGTCCTGCTCGGTGGTCCGGCGGGTGGCCCTGCCGGACGCGTTCTTCGCCGCCGACGGGCTGTTCCAGACGTTCCTGACCGTGCTCGACGAGTTCGGCGCGTACCCGGCGGTGATCAACCGGGAGCTGGAGCGGTTCCTGCCGTTCCTGGCCACCACCAAGATCCTGGTGGCGGCGGTCCGGCGTGGCGTCGGCCGGGAGGTCGCGCACGAGGTGATCAAGGAGCACGCGGTCGCGGTGGCGCTGGCCATGCGGGAGAAGGGCGCGCCGGAGAACGACCTGTTCGACCGGCTGGCGGCGGACGGGCGGCTCGGTCTGTCCCGCGCCGACATCGACACCCTCGTCGCCGACCGGAGCGCCTTCGTCGGCACCGCCCAGGCCCAGGTGGCAGCGGTGACAAGCCGAATCACCAGGGTGGTGGAAGCCCACCCCGACGCAGCCACCTACTCCCCACCCCCCATCCTCTGACCCCCGCGTTCCCATCGGTTGATCATGAAGTTATTGCCCCGACACGCCGATGTGTAGGGCAATAACTTCATGATCGACGGACTGCGGCGGGCGCGGGTTACTCGCCGGTGGGGGTTTCTGCGGCGGTTCTCAGGTTGGGGGCGCTGGCCGGTTCGGCGATGCCGCCGGGCGACCCCGTGAAGCCCGCGGGCTCCGCGGTCTCCGCCGCGACCACCGGCTGGTCGGCCGGCATGACCTCGGGCATCTTGGGTACGACGATCACCGCCGTGCCGTAGGCGCAGATCTCCATCCACATCTCGCCGCAGTCCCGGCTGTCGAACCGCATGCCGATCACCGCGTTCGCGCCGAGCCGCAGCGCCTCCTCGCCGAGGCGGGCCACCGAGTCGGTACGCCACCGGGTCAGGTTGTCCGGTGCCATCGGGTCGTACGCGCCACCGCGCAGGTTCTTGACCCCCTCGCGGTACGGGTTGCGCGTCCTGGCCATCGATGACACCACCTCACCGAGAATCTGGCGGATCTCGTAGCCGGGCAGTTGCTCCGTCGTCACGACCAGCACGATTCCGATGCTGTCAGGAGCGGCCCGACCCGATCGTGCGCATTGTTCACCTGATCGGATGCTGCAAAACGGCGCGGCGCGGACGGCGGGCACTCGGCCGGCCATCCACGCCGCGCCGGGCGCTAACCGTCAGACACCGGCCGTCGAGGTGATCCAGGCTCGGTTGTACGCAACGCTGCCGTAGTTCTGGATGCTCGACCCGTCGGCGGTGGAGGCGACGCCGACCTGCTGACCGTTGTAGAACTGCGGCCCACCGGAGTCACCACGCCAGGCGTTGCCGTTGATCCGGGTGCTGCGGATCGCCTGTCCGCCGTACGCGTCGGTGGCGTTGTTGCTGGTCACCTGGACGGTGGCGGTCTTGAGCTGGCTGGACGCGGAGCAGCCGCTGTAGCAGGTCATGCCCCAGCCGTAGATCGAGTTGGTGGAGCCGACGGGCGGGTTGCTGCTGGCCAGGCTCACCGCGGAGGTGCTGACGGTGCTGGAGAGCCGCATGAGGGCGAGGTCGTTGCGGGTGTAGGTGGCGCTGACGGTGCGGGTGACGCCACCCGAGGCGCGGTAGACACTGCCGACCCGTACGGACATGGTGCCGCTGATGCAGTGTCGGGCGGTGAGCACCCACTGCGGGGCGATCACGCTGCCGGAGCAGGTGAACGAGCCGTTGCTGAGCACCGCGGCGGCCCAGGGGGCGGACGAGACGGTGTTGCCGCCGATGATGGGTTGCGGGCCGGCCGGGGCGGCGACCGCGCCGGACGTGGCGCCGAGGACGCCGACCAGCGCCGTGCCGAGTACGGCGAGCAGGGGACGGATGCGCATCGGGTGGACTCCTTGGACGGGGCGGGCCCGGGGTCGCCGGGTGCCGGACGGCGACGGCGGGAGGTCCCCGCCATCGCTCTACATCGAGGTACGTCGATGTACATTAGGGCCCACGGCCGGCGTTTTCAAGGATTCGATCGAGGTTAACCAATGTAACGATTCGGCTACCCCGAGCGCCGTGTATGCCCTGGTGAGACCGCGTGTCCCGGCTGGCGACCCACCTCGGGCACCGGTTATGTCGATCACCGTCTGAACTGCACCCGGCCGGTGCGTCCGCGACGGAATCTGCCAGGTACGCTGGCTGCGCTCGCCCGTTGTGGGTCGGCACCCAACTGCGTACACAGTCAGGAGTGCCCAGTGCCTCGCGTCGTCGTCGACGTCATGCTCAAGCCCGAGATCCTCGATCCGCAGGGCCAGGCCGTCGCAAACGCGCTGCCCCGGCTCGGCGTCAGCGACGTCGCCTCGGTTCGGATCGGCAGGCGGATCGAGATCGAATTCACCGGTGAACCGGACCTGGACCGGGCCCGGGAAATCGCCGACAAGCTGCTCGCCAACCCGGTCATCGAGGACTTCACCGTCCGCCTGGTCGAGGCCGACGAGACCGCGGACGCCCGCTCGTGACGCCCGGGTCGGTGTGGTCACCTTCCCTGGCTCGCTCGACGACGGGGACGCGGCCCGGGCCGTCCGGATCGCCGGCGCCGAGCCGGTCCGGCTCTGGCACGGTGACCCGGATCTGCACGGGGTGGACGCGGTCGTGCTGCCCGGCGGTTTCTCCTACGGTGACTATCTGCGCTGCGGCGCCATCGCCCGGTTCGCGCCGGTGATGGAGACGATCGTGGACGCCGCCCAGGGTGGCCTGCCGGTGCTCGGCATCTGCAACGGCTTCCAGATCCTCTGCGAGGCGCACCTGCTGCCCGGCGCGCTCACCCGCAACCAGCACCTGCACTTCCGCAACCGGGACCAGGTCCTGCGCATCGAGTCGGCCGGCACGGCGTGGACCAACACGTTCCAGCCCGGCCAGGAGGTGCTCGTCCCGGTGAAGAACGGCGAGGGCTGCTACGTCGCCGACACCGCGACGCTGGACCAGCTCGAAGCCGAGGGCCGGGTTGTCGCACGCTACGTCGGGGGCAACCCCAACGGGTCGCTGCGCGACATCGCCGCGATCACCAACTCCGCCGGCAACGTTGTCGGCATCATGCCGCACCCCGAGCACGCGGTGGAGGCGCTCACCGGCCCCTCACTGGACGGCCTCGGCTTCTTCACCTCGGTCCTCAAGCACCTGGTGGGGACGCCGGCGTGAGCGCGAGGAGCGAGCCGGGTCTGCGAGCCCCGCAGTCGCGAACGAACGGCGCGTTGGTGAGCGCGAGGAGCGAGCCGGGTCCGCGAGCCCCGCAGTCGCGAACGAAGAGCGGAACGGTGACCGGCGACACGATCACCGGTCAGCTCAACCGCCGGTCTGGCGGGCACGAGCGCAGCGAGGAGAGGTCATGACCACCCATCCGGACCCGGTACGGGACACACCGGAGGCGTACTCCGCCCCGGCGCAGCCGCCGCGCCGCTCCCGGCGCAGCCCGCCGCCCCGGCGGTCGTCCCGGTCCAGCCGGCGACCGTCGACTGGACCGACGGCGTGGACACCGTGCCGCGCGCGAACGGCACCCCGGGCGAGCTTCAGCCGTACACCGAGCTGGGGCTCCGCGACGACGAGTACGACCGGATCCGGCAGATCCTCGGCCGCCGGCCCACCCAGTCCGAGCTCGCGATGTACTCGATCATGTGGAGCGAGCACTGCTCCTACAAGTCGAGCAAGGTGCACCTGCGGCAGTTCGGCGAGAAGGCCCCGCAGAGCGACCGGCTGCTCGCCGGCATCGGCGAGAACGCCGGCGTGGTGCAGGTGTCCGACGAGCTGGCGGTGACCTTCAAGGTCGAGTCGCACAACCACCCGAGCTTCGTCGAGCCGTACCAGGGCGCGGCGACCGGCGTCGGCGGCATCGTCCGGGACATCCTCGCCATGGGTGCCCGCCCGATCGCGGTGATGGACCCGCTGCGCTTCGGCGCCGCGGACCACCCGGACACCGCCCGGGTGCTCACCGGCGTCGTCGCCGGTGTGGGCGGCTACGGCAACTGCCTCGGCCTGCCCAACATCGGTGGTGAGCTGGTCTTCGACCCCTCCTACCAGGGCAACCCCCTGCTCAACGCGCTCTGCCTCGGCGTCCTGCCCGTCAACCGGCTGCAGAACAAGGCCGCCGCCGGCCCCGGCAACGTCGTCGTGCTGATGGGCGCCAAGACCGGCCGGGACGGCATCGGCGGCGTGTCGGTGCTGGCCAGCGCGACCTTCGACGAGGGCAGCGAGCAGCGCCGCCCCGCCGTGCAGGTCGGCGACCCGTTCACCGAGAAGCTGCTGATCGAGGCGTGCCTCGAGTTGTACGACGGCCAGCTTGTGGTCGGCATCCAGGACCTCGGCGGCGCCGGGCTGACCTGCGCGCTCACCGAGACCGCCGCCGCGGCCGGCACCGGTATGCGGGTCTGGTTGGAGCGGGTGCCGCTGCGTGAGCCCTCGATGGACCCGCACGAGATCCTGGCCAGCGAGTCCCAGGAGCGGATGCTGCTGGTCGTCGAGCCGGACAAGCTCGACGCGGTGCTCAAGACCGCCGAGAAGTGGGGCGTGCTCGCCACCGCGATCGGCGAGGTCACCGCTCCGGAGCCGGACGGCCGCCCGGGTCGACTGCTGATCACCTGGCAGGACCACCTGGTCGTCGACGTGCCGCCGGGCTCGCTGGTGGACGACGGCCCGGTGTACGCCCGACCGATGCGTGAGCCGGCCGACCTGATTCTGCTCCAGGCCGACCGGGCCGAGACACTGCCCCGCCCGGCCGACCCGGAGGCGCTGCGGGAGACCGTGCTGCGCATGATCGCGTCGCCCAACCTGGCCGACAAGACCTGGGTCACCGAGCAGTACGACCGCTACGTGCTGGGCAACACCGTGCTCGCCCAGCCGGAGGACGGCGGCGTGATCCGGATCGACGAGCGGACCGGGCTCGGCGTGGCGCTGTCGGTGGACGGCAACGGCCGGTACGCCCGGCTCGACCCGTACAACGGCACCAAGCTGGCCCTGGCCGAGGCGTACCGGAACGTGGCGGTGACCGGCGCGAAGCCGATCGCCGTGACGAACTGCCTCAACTTCGGCTCCCCGGAGGACCCGACCGTCATGTGGCAGTTCGCCGAGGCCGTGCGCGGCCTCGCGGACGGCTGCCTGGAGCTGGGCATCCCGGTCACCGGCGGCAACGTCAGCTTCTACAACCAGACCGGTGCGGCGGCCATCCACCCGACCCCGGTGGTCGGTGTGCTGGGCGTGCTGGACGACGTCGCCGACCGGGTGCCGATGGGCTTCGTGCCGCGCGCCGGTGGCGACCACGACCAGCTGTACCTGCTCGGCGAGACGAACGTGGAGCTCTCCGGCTCGGAGTGGGCCTGGGTGGCGCACGAGCACCTCGGCGGCATCCCGCCGCAGATCGACCTCGCCCGGGAGAAGGCACTGGCCGACCTGCTGGCCGAGGCCGCCCGGGTCGGGCACCTCAGTTCGGCGCACGACCTCTCCGACGGTGGCCTCGCCCAGAGCCTGGTCGAGTCGTGCCTGCGTCGCGGCGTCGGCGCCCGGATCGCGGTGCCGGAGCAGTTCGCCGGCGGCTCGATGCCGTTCGTGTACCTGTTCAGCGAGTCCGCCACGCGGGCGCTCGTGTCGGTGCCGCGCGGTCACGACAAGGCGTTCGCGGCGCTCTGCGCCGAGCGGGGGGTGCCGTTCGAGCTGATCGGCGTCACCGACCCGGCCGGCGGTGCGCTGGAGGTGCACGGTCAGTTCCGGATCGGCCTGGACGAGCTGCGTGCCGCGCACACCGAGACGTTGCCGCGACTCTTCGGGGGTGCGGCGGCCGTTGAGGTGCCCGCGCCGGCCGCCGGTGTGGCGGGTGCGGTCGAAGCCGTGCCGCTGCCGGTCGCTCCGGCCGAGCCGGTCGACCCGGCAGAGGTGCTCTCCGAGCCCATCGCTTCTTCGGGTCCTTCCCCGGAGACCGGCGCTGTCGAGCCGATCGGGTCGGAGCAGCCGATTTCCGTCGAGCCCGGCGGGTCGTCCGAGTCTGACACCGGTGTCACCGAGCCGTCGCCTGACGAGCGCTGAGGCGTTGGCGGCTGCCGTCTACGGCCAACCCGGCTCGGGTGCCCGGTTCGACTGGGGACTGACCGGAGCGGCCGAACTCGGCCGGGTCTGCGCGGCGCTGGTGGTGGTGGACGTGCTGTCGTTCACCACCGCCGTCGAGGTGGCGGTGGCCCGGGGCATGCGGGTGCACCCGTTCCCCTGGGGTGAACAGGCCGCGGAGTACGCGGTGCGGGTCGGCGCGGTGGCCGCGGTGGGTCGGCGACGGACGACAGCGGACCATCCGTGGTCGCTTTCGCCCGCCGCGCTGAGCACCGCGCCGGTGGTGGCGGACCTGGTGCTGCCGTCACCGAACGGCTCGGCCATCAGCGCCGCCGCCAGCGCCACCGGGTTGCCGGTGGTCGCGGCGTGCCTGCGCAACGCCCGCGCCGTCGGGAGTTGGCTGCGCCGCCAGGGGTACGGCACGGTGGACGCTCCGATCGGCGTGATCGCCTCGGGGGAGCGGTGGCCGGACGGGTCGTTGCGTCCGTCGGTGGAGGACCAGCTGGGCGCGGCCAGCGTGCTGGACGCTCTGTCCGGCGTGCCCGGCGGGCTCTCCGTGGAGGCGGCCATGGCACTCGCCGCGCTGGCCAGCACCCCGGACGTGCCCGCCGCGGTCCGCGGCAGCGTCTCCGGTCGAGAGTTGACCGAGGGCGGCTTCGCCGAGGACGTCGAGGTCGCCGTCCGAGTGGGCGTGTCGAACGTCGTACCGGTGCTCCGCCAGGGCGTCTTCTCCGCCGCCTGAGCACCCGTTTCCCTGGATCAACCCGGCTTCGATGTCCTCGGCGCCGGAATAGTCCGGCACAGCGAAACGGCCACCCGGATCTCCGGGTGGCCGTTTCCGTGCGCTGTGGAGGGTCAGTCGTCCAACCAGTCGAGGCGTCGGCCGCTCCGCTCGGTCGGCGGCGGGCTGTCCGGCCGCGTGCGGCCGGTCTGCTGCCCGTAGCCGCCCTGGTCGTAGCCCGGCTCGTCGTAGCCGCCGCGTGGCTGCGGAGGCTCCTGGCCGTAGCCGCCGCGCTGCGGCGGGGCCTCCTGGCCGTAGCCGCCGCGCTGCGGCGGGGCCTCCTGGCCGTAGCCGCCCTGGTCGTAC